>JADLHF010000043.1 GCA_020848935.1 Acetobacteraceae bacterium | reverse complement strand
TGATGCGCCGACGGGTGCCGGGCCGGTCGTTGATGGTGACCACCACGCTGCGGCCGGTGTCGGCGACGGTGACGCGCACCCGGCTGCCCAGCGGCAGCGAGGCGTGGGCGGCGGTCAGCTTGCGGTCGTCGTAGCGCACGCCCGAGGCGGTGAGCCTGCCCTGCCAGCGCCGGCCGCCATACCACGAGGCCAGCCCGTCCTGGCGCCAGTCGCCGGAGGCGTCGGTCCAGACCGGCCCGGCGGCGATTGGCTCAGGGGCGGGGGGCTTCGGGGCGGGGGAATTGGGGGCGGGGGGTGTGACGGCCCGCGCGGCAACCGCCGGGCCGGCTTTGGGTGGCGTGGCGACGGGTGCGACGGGGGCGGCGGCCTCCATCGGGGCGGCTTCGGGCGCGGGGCGATCGGTGGCGGCAAGGGCGTGGCCTTCGCTGGCCTGGGCGGCCGGAGCCATGCCCAGCGACACCGACACCAGGACCGGCAATGCCACGGCGGCAAATGCCCTTCTGGCGTGGGGAATCATCAAGTTCTCCTTCCTCGTGACCAGCGGCGGCTGGATGAGAATGCCGCCATCGGCCGCGGTTGGGTTCACCGTATTGGGGTGGTGAACGCGCGGCATTGAGCAGATCACTGCCTGGGAGATCAACCCCCAAATCTTGGGTATGCGCGGGTTGTGCTGGCCGCGACGGTGAACATGACTGATACGGAATGTTTATTTCGCCATTGCATTGCCAAGGTATCCGTTTGATTTGAAAGCATTTTTCCGAGTGGAAATGCTGCGTTGCAGCACGATTCCGGGGGGTTGCGGACGCTAGGATTTTTCCCTCCTCGCGCTGCCCGAATTCCGCCATATTTGGAGGGAAAAAAGATTTTTTGCCTAAAGGCGAATTTTTTCCTTCCCATCCGCCCCGGTTCGGCGTATAGAAAGCGCCATGATCGGTGGCTTGTGCAGCGGCGCCTACGGGCGGCGCCGGCCGGCCATCCCCCCACCCGCTTCTGCGCCGCCACCCCTTCCGGATGGATGCATGATGGACGATGCCCCCGCCACGGCGGCTCCGCCAGGGCTGCTGGACTGGGCCGGGCGCGTGGTGGGCCGGGTGGGCTACCAGCCCGCCGACCACCACCGGATGCTGCTGGGCAAGCTGGCCCAGGTGGGCGAGGGCACGATCGACCGGCTGATGGTGCTGATGCCGCCGGGCAGCGCCAAGAGCACCTATACCTCGCTGGTCTTCCCGGCCTGGTGGCTGGCGCGCCATCCCGCCAGCGCGGTGATCGCGGCCAGCCATACCGCGGAGCTCGCCGACCATTTCGGCCGGCAGCTGCGCAACCTGGTGGCCGAGGAGCACGAGGTGCTCGGCTATCGCCTGGCCGGCGACAACCGCGCCGCGCACCGCTTCCGCACCAGCGCCGGCGGGGAGTATTTCGCCACCGGAATCAACGGCCCGGTCACCGGCCGGCGCGCCGACCTGGTGGTGATCGACGATCCCATCAAGAACCATGCCGGGGCCGATTCCGAGCTGGCGCGCAGCCATCTGTGGAACTGGTACCGCGCCGAGCTGACCACGCGGCTGAAGCCGGGCGGGCGCATCGTGCTGGTGATGACGCGCTGGCACGAGGACGACCTGGCCGGGCGGCTGGATGCCTCCGGCGACCGATGGCACACGCTGCGCCTGCCGGCGCTGGCCGAGGCGGATGATCCGCTGGCGCGCGCGCCGGGCGCCGCGCTGTGGCCGCAATGGGAGGACGAGACCGCCCTGGCGCGCAAGCGCGAGGCCGTCGGCAGCCGCGTCTGGCAGGCGATGTACCAGCAGGCGCCGACGCCGGCCGAGGGGACGCTGTTCCCGGTGGCGCGGATTGGGTTCTCCGACGTGGTGCCGGCGGAGTCGCGCATGGTGCGGGCCTGGGACCTGGCCGCCACCGAGGCCGCCGCGGGCAACGACCCGGACTGGACGGTGGGGCTGAAGCTGGCCGCGCATGACGGGCGCCATGTTGTCGTCGATGTGATCCGGTTTCGCGGCGGACCGCACGCGGTGGCCGACTGCATCCTGGACACCGCGCGGCGCGACGGGCGCGGGGTTGCCATCGGCCTGCCGCAGGATCCCGGCCAGGCCGGCAAGCAGCAGGTGGCCTGGCTGTCGCGCCAACTGGCGGGATACCAGGTGCTGGCCTCGCCCGAGACCGGCGCCAAGCTGACCCGCGCGCTGCCGGTGGCCGCCATGGTGGAGGCCGGGCGGCTGAGCCTGCTGCGCGCCGGCTGGAACGCGGCGTTCCTGGACGAGCTGCGCGACTTCCCGCACGGGCGCAAGGACGACCAGGTGGATGCGCTGTCGCGCGCGCACGCCATGGCGGCGCAGTCCGGGCGGCCGGCGCGGCGGGTGAACGTGGCGTTCCTGGCAAGGTAGGGAAGGAAGCCGTTCTTTTTTGAAAAAAAGAACCAAAAAACTTTCATTCCCAAGCGCGAGCCTTCGCCGCACGATGGATAATGAACAAAAGTCTTTTTGCTTCTTTTTCTTCAGAAAAAGAAGACCTTCCCGCCCTTCATATCGGAGATCTTCATGTTCTCGACGTTGTGCGGCCTTGTGCCGATGGACGGGCACTACCCGCAGCGCACGCGGCGGCTGGGGATTCTGAAGCAGGTTCTGGACGGCACGTTGTACGACGCATTGCCGTTCGAGTTCCACGAGGAGCGCGGCGCCGGCGGCGAGTATATTCCGCTGCGCAGCCGCCGCCCCAGCGTGCGCTATCCGCTGGCGCGCATCGTGGTGGACGATTCCATTTCGCTGGTGTTCAGCGAGGGGCATTTCCCCACCATCGATTGCGACGACCGCCGGGTGCGCGCCGCGTTCGCCGATCTGGCGCGGGAATGCGCGCTGAACCAGGTGATGATGGAGGCGGCGCTTCGCGGCGCCATCGGCAGTGTTGCGATCCTGTTCCGGGTGCTGAAGGGGCGGGTGTTCTTCCGCGTGCTGGAGACGCCGTACCTGACGCCGGAATGGGACGCGCTGGCGCCGGACGAGCTGCTGCATGTCACCGAGCTGTACAAGGTGCCCGGCCGCGACCTGCTGGCGCGCGGCTACGAGGCGATCGAACCGCAGGTGGAATACTGGTTCATGCGGCGGTGGGATCGGGTGGAGGAGAGCTGGTTCGTGCCGGTGCCGGTGGCCGGCGGCGCGCGGCCGCGGGAGCGCGACGCGGCGCGCAGCGTGCGCCACGGGCTGGGCTTCGTGCCGGTGGTGTGGGTGAAGAACCTGCCGGGCGGGCCGGATGGCGTGGAATCGGTTGACGGCGCCTGCACCTTCCGCGCGGCGGTGGAGACCAATATCGAGATCGACTACCAGCTGAGCCAGGCCGGGCGGGGGCTGAAATACTCCTCCGACCCCACCCTGCTGATCCGCGAGCCCGCCGGCATGGAGGGCGAGATGATCCGCGGCGGCGGCAATGCGCTGGTGGTCAGCGAGAAGGGCGACGCGCGGCTGCTGGAGATCGGCGGCACCGCCTCGGCCGCGGTGATCGAATACGTGCGCACCCTGCGCGAGATGGCGCTGGAGGGGGTGCATGGCAACCGGGCGAACCCGGACAGGTTGTCGGCCGCCCAGTCGGGGCGCGCCATTGAAATGATGAACCAGGGCCTGGTGTGGCTGGCCGACAACCTGCGCGTTTCCTATGGCGATGCGCTGCTGAAGCTGGCGCGCATGGTCGTTCGGGCATCGAATCTCTATCCGCTGCGCATTCTCGGCCAGCCGATCGAGCCGATGCCGGACGCGCTGCGGCTGGGGCTGATCTGGCCGCGCTGGTATGCGCCGACCAGCGAGGACCGCGCGCGCGACGCGCAGACCCTGCGCACGCTGACCGAGGCCGGCCAGCTCAGCCGCGAGACCGCGGTGAAAACCATTGCCGACATCTACGACATCGAGGATGTGCACGCCGAAATCGCGCGCATCACGGCGGAACAGGCGGGCACGGTCCCGCGGGAGGGTGCATGAACGACGATACCACGGCCCCGGCCGAAGACGGCGCGCCGGAGGCGGAGGCCGCCGCGGCGCTGGAACAGCGCCTTGCCGCGCTGGAGGCCTCGCTGCGCGAGCGGCTGCTGCGCGCCGAACTGAAGGCGCATGCCGTGCGCGCGGGGATGGTCGACCTGGACGGGCTGAAGCTGCTGGACACCAGCGCGCTGGTGCTCAACGACCAGGACGAGGTGGTGGGCGCGGCCGAGCTGATGGCCGCCACCCGCCGCGCCAAGCCCTGGCTGTTCGGCGGCGCCAGCACGTCCTCCGCCGCCGCCGCGCCGCCGGCCCAGGCGCCGCGGCCGAAGCTGGCCACGGAGATGGACGAGGCCGAGTGGCGGGCGGCGCGCAGCGAACTGTTGCGGCGAGTCTAGGAAGGCACGGCCAGGGGGCGGAGCCCCCTGGGAGAAGGCAAGGCCAGGGGGCGGAGCTCCCTGGGAGAAGGCAAGGCCAGGGGGCGGAGCTCCCTGGGAGAAGGCAAGGCCAGGGGGCGGAGCCCCCTGGGACCCCCGATACCAGGAACGGGGCATCCCCTTTCCGGTTATGAAACATTCACAACCCTGCCGGGTTCCCCGGCGGGGCGAAACCGCGTGAGGAGTGGACATGCCGATTTCGAATTTCCCGGCCGCCCTGCAGCCGATCATCCAGCTTGGCTACCTGGAGCGCGAGTTCCAGCAGGCGCTGCATTCGCGCCTGGGCTATCGCGCCATCGCCGACCGCATGAGCTTCAGCGTGGGCATCGGCGAGACGCTGACCAAGACCCGCGCCGGGCTGAAGGCGCCGGTGACCACGCCGCTGGCCGCGTCCAGCAACACCAACCTGGACAATGGCCTGGTGCCCAGCGGCTTCAGCGTGGAGCAGTTCACCATCACGCTGGACCATTACGCCGCCACCACCGACCTGAACATGGTCACCAGCCGGGTGGGCATCGCCAACCAGTTCCTGCAGAACGCCGCGATCAACGGCGAGCAGGCGGCGCGCAGCCTGGACGAGCTGGCGCGCAATGCGCTGTTCGCGGCGTATTTCGGCGGCAACACGCGGGTGCGCACCACGCTGGGCGCGCCGGGGGTGAACGTGGCGGTGGACGACGTGCGCGGGTTCGAGCGCGTGTTCGTCAACGGCATGCAGACCACCGTCGGCGGCGGCGCCACGCTGCTGGTGAGCGTGGGCGGCAACAACTACACCCTGGTCGGCGTCAGCGTGGACAGCTCCAACAACGCCACCGCGCCGGGCGGCAAGTCGGGCGTGCTGACCTTCAGCACCAACGTCTCCGTGGCGGACGCAACGGCGGGCAACGCGGTGGTGGCGATCAATGCCAGCGCCATCGCGCGGCCGAACAACCGCGCCACCACCGCGGCGCTGACCGCTTCGGACACGCTGACCATGGGCACGCTGCTGAACGCGGTGGCCACCCTGCGGCTGAACGCGGTGCCGGAGATCGACGGGGTGTACAACTGCTACCTCGATCCCGTCTCGGCGCGCCAGCTGTTCGGGGATGCCGATTTCCGCCAGCTGTTCACCGGGGCGACCAGTGCCAACCAGGTGTACGCCCGCGGCATGATCAACGAGTTCCTCGGCCTGCGCTTCATCCCCACCACCGAGGCCTATGTCCAGGGCCATCCCGCCATCAACGGCGCGGTGGTGCGCCGGCCGATCGTGTGCGGCAAGGGTGCCTTGATCGAGGGCGGCTTCGCCGGGCTGGGGGCGGACGACCTGGCGCCGCAGAACTCGATCGTCTCGATCGTGGATGGCATCGCCATGGTGACGCGCGAGCCGATCGACCGGCTGCAGCAGATCATCGCCCAGAGCTGGTACTGGATCGGCGGGTTCTGCGCGCCGTCGGACGTGACCACCAGCTCGGCCACCGTGCCGACCGCCACCAATGCGGCGTTCAAGCGCGCGGTGATGATCGAGCATTTCGGCTGACGATCGAAAAGGGGGGTCCGCGGACCCCCCACCCGGTCCGGCCCGCGCATGGCCGGGCAAAGGAGGCATGATGGCGCTGAACGACGCGGAGCGGACCGATATCCGCCGGCATTGCGGCTACCCCAGCTATGGCAGCGGGGCGGAGGGGTTCCAGGGCTGGCGCTTCCACCAGGCCTACGGGCTGCTGGAGTTCCGCATGATGCGGATGTCCGGCGCCGAGGAGGCGGTGGCGCGGCAATACTTGGCCACCCTGGCCACGCTGGAACAGGCGGTGCCGGAGGTGGGCGCCATGCTGGACACCGAACAGGCCGCGGTGTGGAAGCGCAACCCGCGCGAACTGCGCGAGCGCATCGCGCTGTTCGACGATTGGCGGCGGCGGCTGTGCGGGTTTCTCGGCGTGCCGCCCGGCCCGGCGCTGGGCGGGCGCTCGCCCGTGGCGGTGGTCTGAACGATGGACGCGAAGCGGGCGCAGGACAACGTGCAGCGCGGGCTGGGCCGCGCGGCGCGGGTGGTGGGCGAGTGGTGCGAGGTGTTCCGGCCGGACGGGCCGGCGGCCCCGCTGTCGCCGCGCTGCCTGGCGCTGCGCATGCCGGCCGCGTTCAGCGCGCCGGACGGGCGGTTCGCGCGGCCGGTGGCGCATGGCCAGGTGTATTGGCACGGCGTGTTCGATGCCGCCTACACGCGGCCGGGCGACTACATCCGCCGGGCGGACGGGGCGGTGTGGTTCATCGCCACGCAGCAGCAATTGCTGCCGGTGCTGTGCGTGCGCGCCAGCCGGGTGATCGACGTGCTGCGCCCGGTGGGGCCGGAGCTGCCGGGGATCGCCCCCTATGGCGGCGGCGGCGGGCCGGACATGCTGCTGCGCGGCTGGCCCGCCGGGGTGGTTGCGGCCGGCGGTGGCGGCGTGGGCGACGCGGACCTGCCGGATGGGCTGGCGGCGGGCGGCTGGGTGCTGCTGTTGCCGCCGCTGCCCGGCGTGGCGCCGCGCGCCGGCGACCTGGTGCGCGACGAGATGGGCCGCGGCGGCGTGATTGCGCAGGCGGAATTGTCGGAACCGGGCTGGCGCCTGCTGGTGCGCCGGGCCGCGAGTTAGGAATTTTCCATGGCCGACCTGTCGGACGTCGAGGACGCGCTGCTGCGCCTGGCCGCCGGCGTGCTGTACCCCGAGGGGCCGGCGGCGCCGAGCATCCTGGGCAGCACGCTGCGGCTGTATCGCGGCTGGCCGCAGGGGGCGACGCTGGATGCCGACCTGGCCGCCGGGATCGCCCATGTCAGCATCTTCCCCGAGGCGCGGCCGCAAGCCGTGACCACGCGCTTCGCCGACCGGTGGGAGGTGGTGGATGCGCCGCCGCCGGGGCTTTCGATCACGGTGGCCGGGCACAGCGCCACCGTGGCGGGCAGTGCCCATGCCGGCCAGGTGGCCGGGCTGATGGTGGGCGGCATCGCCGTGGTGCACCGCACCGCGCCGGGCGACACGCCGGAGATGGTGGCGGCCGTGCTGGCGACCTATCTGCGCACGCGGCGCATCGTGACGGTGGAGGGCGCCACGCTGACGGTGGCCGGCGGCGGGCCGATGGTGGGCCGCGTGGTGGCCGACCGCACCGCGCGGCGCGAGACGCGGCGCCAGCGCCAGGTGCTGCGCCTGTCCGCCTGGTGCCCCGACCCGGCCACGCGCGACCGGCTGGTGGGCGCGCTGGACGGGCAGCTTTCGGCGGTGGACTTCCTCGACCTGCCGGATGGCGGGCGGGCGCGGCTGCTGTTTCGCGGCAGCAGCGTGTTCGACCGCAGCCGCAGCGCACGGCTGTTCCGGCGCGACCTGCTGTACTCGGTGGAATACGCCACCACGCTGACCCAGACGCTGCCGGCGATGATCTTCGGCGATATGCGGCTGGGCGGGCGGAATGTGATCGGTTGAGACAAGGCCAGGGGCTTTGCCCCTGGACCCCATTGGGGGCAGAGGCCCTCAAACCCCATTCACGGGGTCTGGGGGCCTCTGCCCCCAGCGGGTCCAGGGCGGAGCCCTGGCCTTGCCTGCGATCTTCGGGAGACACGCATGAACACGCAACACGCACGCAAGGAGGGCTGAGGCATGCCGATTGTGCAGCAGGGCAGCATCAATACCACGGCGCTGATCGTGCCCGATCTGTATGTGCAGATCGTGCCGCCGCAGAACCTGGTCATCAACGGCGTGCCCACCAACGTGGTGGGCGTGGCCGGCACCGCCAGCTGGGGCCCGGTGGGCGAGCCGGTGGTGATCGGCAGCATGACCGACTACGCGCGCAGCTTCGGGGCGGTGGTGGCGCGCAAGCACGACATGGGCACCATGGTGGCCACCGCGGTGCAGCAGGGGGCGGCGGATTTCCGCTGCGTGCGCGTCACCGACGGCACCGACACCGCGGCGGCGTTCCAGATCCCGACGACGGGGTTCGTGCTGAACGCGCTGTACACCGGCAGCCGGGGCAACCAGATCGCCATCGCCATGGCGCCCGGCGCCAAGGCCGGCAGCTGGCGCTTCACCATCACCCTGCCCGGCCTGGTGCCGGAGGTGTACGACAACATCACCGGCAGCGGCGCGGGCTTCTGGACCGCGCTGGCCGATGCCATCAACTCCGGCCAGGGGCCGCAGCGCGGGCCGAGCCAGATCGTGGTGGCCAATGCCGGCGCCACCGCGGTGGCGCCCAGCAGCTTCGCCTGGGATTTCGGCTCCGGCGTGGTGGGCACCGATGGCGCCGGCGTGTCGGCCACCCATCTGGTGGGCGTGGACACGGCGCCGCGGCGCGGCATGTATGCGCTGCGCGGGCAGCGCTGCTCGATCGCGCTGCTGGCCGATGCCGATGCCGCGTCGCAATGGACGGTGCAGGCCGAGTTCGGGCTGTCCGAGGGGATCTACATGATCCTGACCGGGGCGGCCGGCGAGACGATCAGCGCGGCGGTGGCCAACAAGGCGGCCGCGGGGCTGGATTCCTATGCCTGCAAGCTGATGTTCGGCGACTGGATCTGGTGGAACGACCAGGCCAACGCGGTGCTGCGGGTGGTGAGCCCCCAGGGCTTCGTGGCCGGGCGGCTGGCCAACCTGTCGCCCGAGCGGTCCAGCCTGAACAAGAAGCTGTACGGCGTGGTGGGCAGCCAGCGCGCCGGCAGCCCCGGCAGCGGGCAGCGCGGCACCTTTTCGGCGGCGGAACTGTCGGTGCTGCTGACGGCGGGGATCGACGTGATCGCCAATCCGCAGCCGGGCGGCGCGTTCTGGGGCGTGCGCGGCGGGCACAACAGCAGCAGCAGCGCCACCACCAACGGCGACAACTACACCCGCATGACCAACTACATCGCCGCCTCGCTGGCGGCGGGCATGGGGCAGTATGTCGGCCAGGTGATCAACCAGGACCTGTTCCGCCGCATCCGCGCCACGCAGCTTTCGTTCCTGCAGAACATGCTGGGGCAGGGGCTGCTGGGTTCGCGCGACGGGGCGCTGCCGTTCTCGGTGATCTGCGATGCCACCAACAACCCGCTGTCGCGCACCGGGCTCGGCTATGTCCAGTCCGACGCGCAGGTGCAGTACCAGGCGATCAACGAGAAGTTCATCATCAACCTGGAAGGCGGGCAGACGGTGGCGGTGACGCGGCAGACGCTGCCGAATACGCCGGGGGCACTGGTGGCTTAGCCAAGGCGAGGGGCTCTGCCCCTCGACCCCGCTGGGGGGAGGCCCCCCAGACCCCATTCATTGGGGTCTGGGGGCCGCTGCCCCCAGCGGGTCCAGGGCAGAGCCCTGGCCTTCCCTTTTCCTGCTAGGAGATTCGCAGTGGCGAGCAATCAATTTTCGGTCGGGCGGGACTGCCAGCTGGTGGTGATGGGTCCGTTCGGGCGGGTCGATCTGACCCATGTGACCGGTTTCGAGAGCCGGCAGCAGACCGCCTCGGTGCGGGTGGATCGCATCGACGGGCGGCAGATGGCGGCGGAGTTGCCGAAGGGCTGGGACGGCATGTTCGAGCTGGAGCGCGGCAGTTCGGCGGCGGATGATTTCATCGCCCGCATCGAGGACGCCTACAACCAGGGCGGCGCGGTGCCGACCGGCACGCTGTACCAGTACATCAGCGAGCCCGACGGTTCCACCAGCACCTATCAATACGATGGCGCGGTGTTCCGCTTTGCCCAGGCCGGGCAGTGGCGCGGCGATGGCAGCGTGCGCCAGCGGCTGGAGTTCTTCGCCAGCGGGCGGAGGCGCATCTGATGGCCGATGAGGTGATCGATGCGCGGGGCCGCTTGCTCGGGTTGCGCCGGCTGAGCGTGCTGGACCGGCTGCGGCTGTACGAGGCGGCCGGGGCCGAGCTGTCGCGCAACGACCGCTGGCTGGGCCTGGCGGTGCTGGCGGCCAGCGTGGCGGCGATCGACACGGTGCCGGTGCCGATGCCGGCCAGCAAGGCGGCGATCGAGGCGGCGGTGGCGCGGCTGGACGAGGACGGGCTGGCGGCGGTGGCCGCCGGCCTGGCGCCGGAGCCGACGCTGGACAGGCGCCTGGCGGGAAACTGAGCCGGCACCCCGATCTGCGCGATGTCTTGTATCTCGCGATGAACGGGGTGCCCTTGGAGACCGCCGCGAGTCTTTCGGCCACGCAACGCTTTGCCTGGGTGGTGGCGATCGGCACGCTGAAGGGCGGGTCGTTCGACTGGGACACGCTTTCCTGGAGGGATGGATGAGCGATCACGATCCGCTGGAGCCGCCTTCGGACGACGATGCGACCGCCCCGTTGGAAAATGGGCTGGAGGACCGGCTGGAGGCGGCGGCGCTGGCGGCGGTGATGGGCGATCCCTACGAGGTCGGCCTGCGCATCGCGCTGGATGACGGCGTGGCCGAGGCGCTGCCGGGGGTGGCGCGGGAGCTGGCGTATCTCGACGCCGCGGTGGCGGCGACGCAGGGGCGGCTGGCCGTGCTGGCCGCGGCGCCGGTGGCGGTGGCGGTGCAGGTGGAAGGACCGGCGGCGGCGGAGGGCATGGCGGCGGAACTGCCGGCCCCGGCGCGTGCCGCGGCGGCGGCGGCCGTGGCGGCTGGACCGGCGGGCGCGCGGGTGGCGGCCGGCGGGCGGGCGCCGCTGGTGGACGTGGCGGCGGCACAAGTGGTGCCGGCGGCCCCGCTGGCGGTGGCCCCGATGGGCGTGGCGCCGATGGCCGTGGCGCCGGTGGCAGCGGCGCCGGTGGCCGCGATGCCGGTGGCCGTGGCCCCGCTGGCGCCGGCCCCCTTGGCGGCGGCGCCGGTGGCGGTGGCGCCGGTGGCGGGGGAGGCGGCGGCGCCGATTCCGGCCGGGCGGCTGGATTGGGGCGGGCTGGATTGGGGGCGGCTGGCGGGGGTGCCGGGACTGGGCGCGGCGGCGGCGCCCGAGGCGGCACCCGCCGCAGCGGCGGCCCGATCGGTGGCGCCGGAGGAACCGGCACTGGCGGAGCCGGATGTCGCGGCCTCGGCGGCGCCAGTGGCGCGGCCGTGGTCCGATGCAACAGGGTTCGAGGATGCCGTGCCGGGCGCGGCCGGCCCGGGCTGGCGCGGCGGGGCGGGTGGGGCGGATAGCGGGGCGGACAGCGCGCGGGATCGCGGCGACGACGACACGACCGGCGAGGCGGCGCTGGATGGCCGGCTGGAAGTGGACGGCGCGCTGCTGGGCCGCTTCATCGCCGAGCAGCTGGGCCGGGCGGCCGACAGGCCGCCGGCGGGGATGACCGGGTTCGACCCGCTGGTCTCGCCGGCCTGGAACAGCGCGTCGGTGGGGTAGCGGGTCAGGGAGCGACGCGCATGGGCGAGCGGGAGGCGGGCGAGCGGGAGGCGGGCGAG
>JADLHF010000042.1 GCA_020848935.1 Acetobacteraceae bacterium | reverse complement strand
GGGTCAGGTCTTGCATTTGAGCATCGCGCCTCGGTCGGTGGAATGCATCGACTCCGTAGAGCGATGCTCAAATGCAAGACCTGACCCCGCCGGTCACCAACCGTGGCCGCTTCCCCGAACCGGTGGGCACGCTGAGACGCCGTCATGGCCTCCCGTCCCTCCCTCCCGCACCTCGCCTGGAGCCCGGGGTTCAGGGTCCGTGTGTAGTTTCGACAGAAAGAGGCGGCTACGCCGGAACCTGCCCGCATCGGCGGGCACACGATCAACCCAGCAGGCTCACCAGAAACCGCATCGACGCCGCGAACAGGAAGAGCCCGAGCGCGACCTCCAGCGCCCGGCGCGGCAGGGCATGGGCGATCTTCGCGCCGTACCGGGCCGTGTAGCTCGACACCGGCGCCATCAGCACGATGCCGATCAGCGACACGAACCCCACCGACAGCGCCGGCAACGGCGCCGGATGCAGCAGCCCGGCCACCACGTAGCCGAGCGTGCCGGCGATCGAGATCGGCACGATCAACGCGGCGGATGTCGCCACCGCCTGATGGATCGGTTTGCCGTAGAGCGTGAGCAGCATCGTGCAGAGCGAGCCCCCGCTCACGCCCGTGAGCGCGGCCATGAGCCCGATCGCCAGACCGTAGAGCCGCGCGACCGGGGCCTTCGGCAGGTCGTCGCCCAGCCGCCCCGAATCCTTCGCGAGCAGGAGCTTGCCCGCGATGAGCGCCGCGATCACCGTGAACGCGAGCTTGAACACCACCGACGACGCCACCGTCGCGATGTACGAGCCCGCTGCGATGCCGACCAGCACGGCCGGCGTCCACTGCCGGACGACGCCCGCCAGCACCGCCCCGGCCGCGTGGTGCGTGCGCGCCGATCGCAGGCTCGTCGGGATCATGATCGCGAGCGAGGTGCCGATGCAGAGCTGCATGTGCACGGAATCGGGCACGTCGAGCAGCCGGAACACCTCGTAGAGCACCGGCACCAGGATCACGCCCCCGCCCACGCCGAACAGGCCCGCGAGCAGCCCCGCCACCATGCCGCCGACGATCACGGCACCGGCGAGGAGGAGCAGTTCCTGGACGGGGAGGGCGGGCATCGGGGCCTGGTCGCCGGCCTGCGCAGGAGCGCGGGGCGCGGTCTTGTTCGTCGTGGCGGGGTTGGGGCGTCCGCGAAGGCTGCACCATACTCCATCCGGGTGGCGGGGCCTATCCCGCTTTTCATGCGCGGGTTGCGGAGCGGTTCGGAAGCACGTTCGTGTCCGGCATCCGGGTCGGTTGGGTCATCACGGTTCGTGGCGAACCGGCGGGATTCGCGCGGGATCGATCCGCACGGCCTGATCGCCGCCATCTCGAAGCAGGGAGGTGTGACGCTCGTTCACGGGGATCTCCGACGGTTGAGTGCCATCTGCCCGACGACTCGCCAGGTCAGACGGGGGGCAAGGAGACCGGCTTTCCTCCTTCGATGGCCCGACATGCCGCAGCGGTGGCCCATGGGGAACTCGTGTCGCCGCGGACGACCCGTCGGCCGGAATTTCCATCAGCCTTCACATCAACCGCGCACCTGATTAGCGACGATGTTCAGCAAGTGGGCAGGCTGTGAAAGTAGCGCCCCTCACCCTCGGTCCCTCTCCCGGAGGGAGAGGGAAGACAGGCTCCCTTCTCCCTCCGGGAGAAAGGCTGGGGATGAGGGCGGCTGAGCATTGTCGCTAATCAAGACCGCGCATGAGTCGTTCGTGGCAGTTGTGGATCGATGCTTTCATCCGTTGCACCGTCGCTCGGCGGATGGGATACGCCGCCGCGCGTTGAGAGAAGGTCGCCACCTGCGCCAGCATCCGATCGATGGTGGCCTCGGCCGCCTTCGTCGGCACGCCGCCCTCCGAAGCCAGGCGCAGCAGATGGCCTCGTTCCACGGCATGGCCTTCGCCGCAGACATCCATGTGGTGCTGGCCCATCGGGCCTTCGCTGAAGCTCAGGTCGAAGGCTGGGGCCAGCCGCCAGCGCCGATTCCGCCCGAGGCGCCAGGCGAAATTCTTCGGGTGGTCGTCGCGGTTGTGGAACAGCACGTTGAAGACTGCTCGCGCGTAAGCCTTCTCCACCTCACGCTCGTCGCGGGTCAGCAGGCGTGTGGCGCGCAGGAGGGCGGTGTAGTCCGCGCTGCCGGGCAGGCGGAAGTCCACCTGCAGCAGGCACGCCAGGCTATGCACCGGCACGCGCAAGCCCTGTTCGCGATCGAAGCGCGCCACGCCGAAGGCGGCCAGCTTGGACGACAGATCGAACCATGCGCTGGCCGGCACCTCCAGCCCGCAGTCGCGGGCCAGTTCGGCATACATCTGCTCGATGGCGCAGACCTCCTTGTGCTCGCCCTGGGCGGGAAACTTCACCAGCCAAGGGATCCCTGGGGCGTCGCCGCGCGTGCTGACATGGCCCGCCCCTGCGTCGTACTGCACCAGTGCCTTGGGCCGTGCGCCTTGCGGGGAACCTCCCGTCAACGCCAGTTCGTGCAAGGCGGCTCCTGCCTCACCGGCCAGGGCGCGCTCGCTTTCCTTGGCCAGGACCAACAGGTTCCAGTCTGGCTCCTTGGCATCGGGCTCCATGGCCGGCACGAAGCGCAGGGCGCCCATGGCGCGATCTCCGATGAAGGCCAGGCGATCCAGGGGACCGGGATGGCGCAGGCCCTGCTGGCGGAACAGCCGGTCCATCAGCAGCAGGCCCCAGCCATCGGGCAGGCTGTCGGCGATCAGTCCGGGCAGGCGGTGCAGGTGCTGCGGAAAGCCGCCATAGGCGGTGGCGCGCAACTTGAGGTGCAGCGGCGACAGCTCCAGCCCTTGCGCCAGCGCCTCGGGCGCATACTCGAACAGCAGCGTGGTGCCATCATCGGCGAGCAGACCCAGCGGCCAGTCCTCACCCCAGCCGCAGCAGTGGACGGCCAGCCTTTTCATCGCCGGGCCGCCCCAAGATGAAAAGCGCCCCCCTGGGGGGCAGCGACCCGCGTAGCGGCGGAGCGTGGGGGCATATTCTTCATGTGCTTTTCCGGCGGGGGGCTCGCTGCCGCCGGCCGACTGCTTCGGCTTGCTCCATCTGGGCAATGGATTGGCGCTTGAGCACGAACAGATCTTCCAACTCATTGACCAGCCCAAGGGCCTGCACTGCGCGAACCAGGGTCTCCAGCGAAGACCGGCCGCTGCTTTCCAGCTTGCGTAGCGCACCCAACGAGAGACCGGCCATCTGCGCCAGCTCGCGCTGAGGCACCCCCTGGGCCAGCCGTTGCGCACGCACGCGTTGGCCCAGGGCCTGAAGGATCTCGCTGGTCGGCGCTATATCCAATGACATTTCGATGACTTTTACTTCAGAATTTTCTATATAAGAGGCATTATAGTGTATTTTACTTGTCTGCGTGGCTAGCCAGTCCACGGCCTTGCGACGACCCACAGGGCAGTGGCCGAAGCGGCTTTTCCTTGGGACGCGCCTCATATGGATCGTGCGTCATAGGCGCCCGGCGGCGACCGGGGATGGAGCAGGCGATGCAGCAGCGGACGCGGCAGGGGCCGGAGATGTCGCGGTGAGTGCGACGGCGGACGAAAGCAAGGGTTTGCTGCTGTTCAATGGCAAGGGTTTGGTGCACGGCCGCGCGGTTGGGGATCAACCGGCCGGGGTCATGCCCCATGCCTTGCCAAGGGCTGTTGCGAAGGCGCGGCAGTTCGACGCATCGAGGATGTCGAGCAGGTCCGCGCGGCTGACGCGCGGGTTCTTGAAGCGAGCCAGCATGGCATCGAGCACGTCCGGCACGTCGGGTTGGACATCCAGCAGGGCCTTCAGCGCGGCACCTGGACGAGCCGGCCGCACGGCCGTTCCGGCGAAGGCGGTTTCCGGCAGGTGACGGATGTTGCTTGTAACCAGCACAACAGGTTGGCCGCCGGGCACAGCCTCGCTCAGCTTCAATGCGCCAGCCGCCACGTGCGCGTCCTTCGGGTCGGTCTTGCCTTTGAAGCGCACTTCCAAGGGCTTGCCGCCGCGCACGAGTGCATCCGGAAATGCCGCCGCTATGTCCCCGAACAGCCTATCGACGATCTCTGGCGCAAGGCCGAAGCGCGGTTGCAGTAGGTTGCGGCGGACCTCGGCCAGCACCTCCTCGCCCCAATGCACGCGAACGAGACCTGCATCGGCCAGGTCGAGGAAGATCGCGCGCAGGTACTCGGGCAGCAGGACGTTGGCGTCGAGGTACAGCAGCGGGACGCGGTCGGGTTCGACCAGTGGCCTCGTCGCGGCCGTCGCCATCAGGCCGGCTTGGCGCCCCAGCGCCGCTTTGTCTTGCCGGACTTGGCGGACTTGGCCTTGGCCGCGAGCAGTTCGCGTTCACGCAACTCACGCGTGGCCTCGGCCATGTCGTCCAGGGCCTCGCGGCGCATCGTGCGCATCTCGCGTTCGACGCGCTCGACTTCGGCCAGCGGGATGCGGCGATGGCCGGACTGCGTGCGCTGCACGCCCTGGAACCGGCCGCTGTCCACGAGTTGCGCGACGTAGGGGCGGCTGACGTTGAGGCGGTCGGCGGCCTGTTGGGTCGTCAGCATCGCCGGATCGGCAGGGGGCAGCGGCGCATCCGTCGCGGGTGTCACGCGCAGCAGGATCGCGCGGCCGTCCTTGGGGTCGGGCTTGAACTCGACGATGAGCCGGCGATCCACCGAACCCTTCGGGCGCAGGCGGACCGTCTCGACATGGGGGCGCCCCGGTTTTGTCAGCGCGCGCAGGACGGCGCCTTCCAAGGACTGGACTTTGCGCGGCGGCTTGGAGGCGGTGGTCTTGGGCGTGCTCATGCGTGGGATCATGCCACAAGTCACCATGAAATCGAAAGTATCGAAAGCGGTGCGGTGGGCGTGGACGCGCGGGCCAGAGTGACGAATGAACACCGGGTGTCCTCGCCGTCGGACGGGCTCGGGGGCAGGCTGCCCGAGCCCGCAAGCGTCTTGGTGCCGCCCGCCGCGTCAAGGGTTCGCTCGCGCCGGGCTGCGTCCGCCCTTGACTCGGCGTTCGCCGCCTGGACCGCGAAGTGGAACATCCTGAACAGGTAGTGCAGCACGTCGTTGGCGACGGTCGGGGCGCCCGCGCGAACGATCGCGGTCAGCACATCGTCGATGTGATGCTCCCGCACAGCCGGCACGGCGAGCTTGCCGATGCGCGGATGGACGTGGCGGTCGAGGATACGCCGCACGACCTGAGGGTGCTTGTAGCGCGGCTCGATGTGCCTCTGCAGCCATATCTCGCCCAGGTGCTCGACATCGCGGGCCTGCTGCGCGAGCAGGGCTTCCTCGCGCTTGAGTGCTGCCGGGTCGCTGCCCTGTTGCAGCAGCGCGCGGTCCTTGCGGGCCTGCTCGCGTGCATCTTTCAGCGTCAGTTCGGGATAGCGCCCCAGCACCTTCTCGCGCTGCCGCCCGGCGTGGCGGTAGCGCAGGACACACGATGCCTTGGCGCGGCCTGCCGATGCTTCGCTCGCGACGAAGGTGAGTCCGTCGCCTATGCCCCGGTCCACCGGCCCCGAAGCGAGCCAGCCCTTGAGCGTCCTGTCCGTCACGGTCTTGTCCAACCCATTCACGATGCGTCTCCAGCGCATGGGTGTGGGGTCGATTCGGAAGCTCGAATGCATGCGCAAGCATGCCTTCGGACCCCACAATATCCCCCACACGGGTCACGCGCTGTGACGGGACCGATGGGCACGGCCCGGAACGACTTTGGACGAAAAGTCCTTGCAGATAAATTGGTTACGCGGACGTTCCGGAACAGGCCGGAACCCCCTGGAGACCTACTCGATGTTCTGCACCTGCTCCCGCATCTGCTCGATCAGCACCTTCAGCTCGACCGACACCTGGGTGAGCTCGAGGTCGACGGACTTGGAGCCCAGGGTGTTCGACTCGCGGTTGAGCTCCTGCATGAGGAAGTCGAGGCGGCGGCCGGCGGAGCCGCCGGCGCCGAGGATGCGGCGCAGCTCATTGAAATGGGCGCCCAGGCGCGAGAGCTCCTCGTCGACGTCGATCTTGGCGGCGAAGAGCACGAGCTCCTGGCGGATGCGGTCGTCGTCCTTCGAGCCCATGGCCTCGGCGAGGCGGGCGGCGAGCTTCTCGCC
>JADLHF010000041.1 GCA_020848935.1 Acetobacteraceae bacterium | reverse complement strand
GGCCCAGCCATTGATGCGCCCGGCGTTGGGCATCGAGACTCCGGCTCCATATCTCCGAGGCAAAGCGCATGACTAAGCCAAGCGATTCGGGCGGGAGCGATCCCGCGCCGGCGACGACGCATGCCGACCGGCTTCCCACCGATGGGACGTCAATCACCGCCGCCCGCGCTGTGGCAGTACCGGCCACCGTTGATCGTGCCGCGCGCACCGTTGAGGTGGTGTGGTCCACTGGCGCGCGGGCGCGCAACTATGTGCCACCCCTCGGCCTGATCACCGAGGAACTCGACATGTCGCCAAACGCGGTGCGCATGGAGGGTTTGAGTGGCGGTGGCGCCCCGGTGCTCAATACCCATCGCAGTGGCGATGCCCGAGACGTGGTCGGCCGGGTGATCGCTGCCCGGCTCGAGGCCGGACGCGGCATTGCCACTCTGCAGTTCTCCTCCGCCACCGACGTAGAGCCGCTGTGGCAGCGCATCGCTGACGGCACGCTGCGTAGCGTCAGCGTTGGCTACCGCGTGCATCGCTACGAACAAGTCGCGGATGTCTTGGTCGGCACCGTCCACCGTGCCGTGGACTGGGAGCCCTACGAGATCTCCGTGGTCCCACTGCCGGTCGATCCAGCCGCTGCGGTGCGCGGTGCCAGCGACGCCCCGCCCGTGCCGGCCGTCGAGCCGGCGATCAGCGATCCCACCCCCATCCCCACCCAGGAGAACACCATGCCGGACCCGGCAGACACCACCGCGACCACCACAACCACGGGCCAGGAGGCCAACCCGACCATGACCACCATCCCTGTGGCCGCACCCGTTGCCTCGTCGGTCACGGCCGTGACGCCGCCCGCGGCGCCCGACCTCGATGCCATCCGCGCCGAGGCTGATCGTGCGGCGACCGAGCGGATCGCCAGCTACGATCCCGTGCTCGCCGCCGCGCGTGGCCTGGTGCTCGATGACCAGATCGACGCGCAACGTCAGGCTGCGATCCGCGAGCGGATGTCCGCCGACGTGCTCCGCGGCCGGCTGTGGGATGCCTTCGCCCAGCGGGGTCGGGCTGCGCCCCCGACGCTGCCGGCCAACCCTGCCGCCGGTCCGGCGTCGCAGGACCCCGAGGTGATCCGCGACGCTATGGCCGAGGCGCTGGCTGTGCGCGCCATGCCCGGATACCAGGCATCCGGTGGTGCCAGCGGTCGTCATGCCGAGTTCCTGGGCTGGCGCCCCTCCGAGATGGTCGCCGAGCTCATGCGCGCGCGCGGCGAACGCAACATTCCCCGTGACACCGCCAAGCTGGCCGAGCGTGCCTTCCAGACCACTAGCGACTTCCCGCTGCTGCTCTCGGCGGCGGCCAACAAGATGCTGCTCGCCGCCTATGCCCCGGCCAACCCGACCTATCGGCAGATCTTCCTGCGACGCGACTTCCGCGACTTCAAGCCGCACCGCCACCTCCGCGTGGGTGACTTCCCCAACCTGGTGCCGCTGTCCGAGAGCGGCGAGATCCAGGCCGGTACCATGTCCGAGAGCCAGGAGCTGGTGGCGCTCACCACCTTCGCCCGGCGCATCCGCGTCACCCGGCCGATGCTGGTGAACGACGACCTGGGCGCCTTCACCGACTTCGCCGCCATGATCGGCCGGCGCGTCGCCGACTTCGAGAACGTCACCGCCTATGGGTTGCTGAATACCGCCAACGGCGATGGTCCGACGCTGACCACCGGGGCGACGGCAGTGTTCGCCACCGGCGCTGCCCGGGCCAACAAGGCAGCCTCCGGCACGGCGCTCGACCTCACCAACCTGGCCGCCGGCCGGGCGGCGGTGATGAAGCAGAAGACGCTGGACGGCCTGCCGATCTCGGTCGGCTCCAGCATGCAGCTGGTGGTGGGCCCCAACCAGGAACTGGCGGCACGGCAGCTGACGGTGTCGGTCCAGGCCAACCAGACCAGCAACGTCAACATCTACGCCGGCTTCATCCAGCCGCTGGTCGAGCCGCTGATCCCGTCCAACCGCTGGTATCTGTTCTCCGATGCGGTGTCCGCTCCGGTCTATGTCTACGGCTACCTCAATGGCGCCGAGGGGCCGCAGGTCACCACCGGCCCGGTCTCCGGCGTCGACGGTGTCGAGGTTTCGGTGATCTTCGACTTCGGCGTGGGCGCCATCGACTGGCGTGGTGCCTGGTTCAACCCGGGGACCTGATGCCGGGCTGATCCAGCCCGGCTGACCCTCATCTCTATCGTCATCGTCTCGCGGACGGGCGGCCTTTGGGTCGCCCGTCGCGTTTCTGGAGCATCTCCACCATGAAGAACTTCGTCCAACCGGGCCTCTCGGTCCCACTGCCGATGCCCTACGACCGCACCTCCGGCCAGGGCGTGCTGGTCGGCACCCTGTTCGGTGTCGTCGCCGTCGACGCGCTCTCGGGTGTTACCGCCGAGGTGGCGGTGAACGGCGTGTTCGACATCACCAAGGAGGCGCCGCTGGTGATCGCCGTCGGTGCCCGGGTGTTTTGGGACAACACCAACAAGCGGGTCACCACCACGGCGACCGCCAACACCGCCATCGGCCATGCCGTCGTCGCCGCGGCGAGTGCCGACACCACCGTGCGGATGCGGCTGTCCGGCTCCACGCCCGCCGGTACCTGAGGAGGAAACACCCATGCGCTTCCTGATCGCCCGCTTCGGCGAGCCGAGCACCTATGGTGCACTCGCGGCCATGCTCGCCGCCCTCGGCCTGCATCTCGACCCCGGCGTTCTGCAGAGCATCTCGCTGGTCGGCACCGGCATCACCGGCCTGCTCGGCGTCCTGCTGCGGGACAAGGGCGGTGCCGCCTGATGTCGGCGTTCGCAAGCATGCTGGCGGCCGTGCATGCGGATACCAACATCGGCATGCCGGCCGACTTCCGGCGGCCGCCGGGTCCCTGGGTACCGGCGCGCGTTGTGCTGTCCCGGCCCAGCGACACCATCGGTGGCTTGGGCGGCCTCGGCGCGCGGGCCGGCAGCCTCGCCGCGACGGTGCTCGCCGGCGACATCACACCGCTGGAACCGCAACGCGGCGACGAGTTGCTGCTCGACGGCGCTGTGCACCGGATCGAGGACGCCGAGCGCGACCCGCTGGGCCTGTCCTGGCGCCTGACGCTGGCGGAGGGCTGAGCGATGCCCACGCCACTGCGCGAGGCGGCGTTGGCAGCTATCGCTGATCGCCTCACCACGGAGCTGTCGGGCACGGTACTGGAACGTGCTCGTCGCGCGCCGGTGGATACCGACAAGGAAGTGCTGCCGTGCCTGGTACTCACCGGCACCGATTGGGAGGCCGACGAGACAGCCGAGCCTGGCAGCACCCACTACACGATGGGCTTCGTCGTCGTCGGTTACGTACGGGACACCACGGATCTCGGCGTCGAGCAGGGTCTCTCGCATCTGCATGCCTCAGTCGTGACAGCCCTTGCCGGCTGGACGCCCACGGCCGCCGGGCTCGGCGAGGCGGCCGAGCAAGGCGCCGAGTTCCGCCTTTACGACACTGACGAGAGTGCCAAGCCGGCCGGCGAATTCACCGCCCGTTTCTCGATGCTGGCCATCGCGCCCCTGGGCTCGCCCTACCTCCCCTGACGCGTGGCTCCCCGCACAATCTGAAAGGATCCGCACATGAGTATCAACCTCGTGCGCATGAAGTTCGCCGCCGTCGCGGCCAAGATCGAGACAACGCCGGGGGTCGACGCCATCGCCGGCACACCCTCTGCATCGGACTGGATCGCCTCGGAGATGGAGGTCCAATTCGATCCCACCGTCATCGAGTTGCCGGAACTCACCGGCTCGCTCGACAAAGCCG
>JADLHF010000040.1 GCA_020848935.1 Acetobacteraceae bacterium | reverse complement strand
TAGAGGAAAGGTGTTCTTTTTTGAAAAAAAGAACCAAAAAACTTTCATTCACTGGCGTGCCGTGGCGCCGCGCGATGAATAATGGATGAAGTCTTTTTGCTTCTTTTTCTTCAGAAAAAGAAGACCTTCCTTCTTCGCTTGCAAGACCGCCGGTGCGCGGTGACGCTGGTCGTGCGGGCGGCGCGCGCGCTACCATGGCGCGGTATCGCAGGGAGCCGCTCGTGAAACTGTTCATCGCCGCCTTCTTGACCGAGACCAATACCTGGTCGCCGGTGCCGACCGGGATGAACGCGTTCAAGCTGGACAAGCCGTTCCATCGCACCGGCGGCAGCCTCAAGCCGCTGGACGGCGCCAACGGCCCGCTGATCGTGTGGCGCAAGCGGGGCGAGGCGGATGGGTTCGGGATTGTCGAGAGCATCTCGGCCTCCACCGAGCCGTCCGGGCCGATCGTGCGGCATGTCTATGAGGAGCTGCGGGACCTGCTGCTGGATGATTTGCGCCAGGCGGGCAAGGTGGATGGCGTGCTGCTGTTCCTGCACGGGGCGATGGTGGCCGATGGCTATGACGACTGCGAGGGCGATGTGCTCAAGCGGGTGCGGGGGATCGTGGGGCCGGATGTTCCCGTTGGCGTGGAACTGGACCTGCATTGCCACCTGACCGACGATATCTGCGACAACGCGCTGCCGGTGATCTTCAAGGAGTATCCGCATACCGACACGCTGGAGCGGGCGGAGGATCTGTACGGCGTGGTGCGCGACGCGATCGCCGGCACGACCAAGCCGGTGGTGGCGCTGCACGACTGCCGGATGGTGGGGATGTGGCGCACGCCGGTGGAGCCGACCAGGAGCTTCGTGGCGCGGATGAAGGCGCTGGAGGGGCGGGACGGGATCATCTCGGTGTCGTTCGGGCATGGCTTTCCCTGGGCCGACGTGGCCGAGGTCGGGGCGAAGTTCGTGGTGATCGCCGATGGCGATCGGGGCAAGGCGGCGGCGCTGGCGGCGCAGTTGCACCGGGAGATCTGGGAGATGCGCGACCGCACGGTGACGCCGCATGACACCATCGATGCGGCGATCGATTTCGCGCTCGCGGCGCCGAAGGGGCCGGTGGTGCTGGCCGATGTCGCCGACAATGCCGGCGGTGGGGCGCCGAGCGACAGCACCTTCGTGCTGCGGCGGATGGTGGAGCGGGGGGTGGGCAATGCCGCGATCGGATGTTTCTGGGACCCGATCGCCGTGGCGTTCTGTGCCGAGGCCGGGGTGGGCGCAAGTTTCGACCTGCGCATCGGCGGCAAGTCGGGCCCGGTGTCCGGCGCGCCGATCGATCTGCGGGTGACGGTGCGCGCGATTGTGGAGAACCACACGCAGCAGGGGCTGTCGGGCGGGCGGGCGCAGTATGGGCGGGCTGCCTGGGTGGAGGTGCCGGTGGAAGGCGGGGGTGGCATCCACATCATCCTGACCGGCAAGCGCCAGCAGGTGTTCCATCCCGATGCCTTCACCGGCACCGGCTGCACGCTTTCGGACAAGGCGATGGTGGTGGTGAAGTCGATGCAGCATTTCTATGCCGGCTTCGCGCCGATTGCTGCGGCGGTGCGCTATGTTGCGGCGCCGGGGACGGTGGGGGCGGATTTCGTCGGGCTGCCCTATACCAAGGTCACGCGCCCGTTCTGGCCGCGCGTCGCCGATCCGTTCGCCTGAGGGTGGCATGAACGAGGTTGCAACGCGCACGCGCTACCGGGTGGAGGGGATGGATTGCGCCGCCTGTGCGGCCAAGATCGACACCGCGGTGCGGCGCCTGCCGGGCGTGGTGGATGTATCGGTCTCGGTTTCGGCGGCGACGATGGTGGTGCAACACGATGGCGATGTGTTGGCCGATGTCGAACGCCAGGTGACGCGGCTGGGCTACGGGCTGGCGGCCTTGGAGGCGGCAGGTCCGGTGGTGGCGCTGGAGGATGACGGCGCTGAGCCCGCGCCGATGGCGCCTTCCTGGTGGCGCGGGCGCAAGGCGACCGTGGTGCTGGCCTGCGCGGGGGCGCTGGCGGCGGCGTTCGTGGCGTCGTTCGTTTTGCCGGAGGCCGCGCCCTGGGCGTTTGCCGCCGCGATGCTGGTGGGGCTGGGGCCGATTGCGCGACGTGCCTTGCTGGCCGCGCGGGCCGGGACGCCGTTCTCGATCGAGACGCTGATGGTGGTGGCGGCCGTCGGGGCGGTGGCGATCGGCGCGGTGGAGGAGGCGGCGGCGGTGGTGCTGCTGTTCCTGATTGGCGAGATGCTGGAGGGGGTGGCCGCCGGGCGGGCCCGCGCGAGCATCCAATCGCTGGCAGCACTGGTGCCGCGCACCGCGCTGGTGGAGCGTGGCGACGCGCTGCACGAGGTGGCGGCGGCGCGGCTGGTGGTGGGGGCGACGATCCTGGTGCGGCCCGGTGACCGCATCGCCGCCGATGGCGTGGTGCTGGACGGCGACAGCGCGGTGGACGAGGCGCCGGTGAGCGGCGAGAGCGTGCCGGTGGCCAAGGCTGCGGGGGACACGGTGTTCGCCGGCACGGTGAACGGCGCCGCGGCGCTGCGGGTGCGGGTGACGGCGGCGGCGGCGGACAACACCATTGCGCGCATTGTCCGCCTGGTGGAGGAGGCGCAGGACTCCCGCGCGCCGACCGAGCGGCTGATCGACCGGTTCGCGCGCTGGTATACGCCCTCGGTGATGGTGCTGGCCGCGCTGGTGGCCGTGCTGCCGCCGCTGGTGTTCGGCGGCGACTGGAACGGCTGGATCTACAAGGGCCTTGCGCTGCTGCTGATCGGTTGCCCCTGCGCGCTGGTGATCTCCACCCCGGCCGCCATTGCCGCCGGGCTGTCGGCCGGTGCGCGGCGCGGGCTGCTGGTGAAGGGGGGCGCGGTGCTGGAGCGGCTGGGCGATGTGACCGTGGTCGCCTTCGACAAGACCGGGACCCTCACGCGCGGGCGGCCGGAGGTGACCGATGTCTTCGCCTTTGCGCTGCCCGCGGGCGAGGTGCTGCGGCTGGCCGCCGGGCTGGAGGCGGGATCGAGCCACCCGCTGGCCGCGGCCATCCTGGCCTCGGCGGCGGAGGATCGGCTGGTGGTGCCGCGCACCGAGGGCGCGGTGGCGATCGCCGGGCTTGGCGTGGCCGGCACGATCGAGGGGCGGGCGCTGTTCCTCGGCGCGCCGGCCGCCGCGCTGGCCCGTGGCGAAGCCTCGGCCGAGGTGCGGGAGACCATCGACGGCCTGGCGGGCAACGGGCGCAGCCTGGCGGTGCTGGTGGCCGACGGCGTGATGGCCGGCGCCATCGCCCTGCGCGATGCGCCGCGCGAGGACGCCAAGGCCGGGCTGGCGGCGCTGGCGGCGGCGGGGATCGGGCGGGTGATGCTGACCGGCGACAATGCGGCGGCCGCCGAGGCGATGGGTGCGCGGCTGGGCATCGCGGTGCGTGCCGGGCTGCTGCCGGCGGACAAGCTGGCGGTCGTGCGCGAGTTGCAGGCCGGCGGCGCCGTTGTCGCGAAAGTGGGCGATGGCATCAACGACGCGCCGGCGCTGGCCGCGGCGGACGTGGGCATCGCCATGGGCGGCGGCACCGATGTGGCGCTGGAGACGGCGGATGCCGCGGTGCTGCATGGGCGGGTGGCCGATGTGGCGGCGATGATCGCGCTGTCGCGGCAGGTGATGGCCAATATCCGGCAGAACATCGCCATCGCGCTGGGGCTGAAGGCGCTGTTCCTGGTGACCACGGTGGCGGGGATCACCGGGCTGTGGCCGGCGATCCTGGCGGATACCGGGGCGACGGTGCTGGTGACGCTCAATGCGCTGCGGTTGCTTGGGAGGAAGTGAGGTCTTCTTTTTCTGAGGAAAAAGAAGCAAAAAGACCTCTTATGAATAGAAGTTTTCTGGTTCTTTTTTTCAAAAAAGAACGCGCTTGCTTCCATCAGATATGCAGGCTGTCCCGAATGCGCCCATAGGCAATCCGCGCCGCCACCGCGGTGCGCCACAGGGCGTGGAACGGCACCGGTTTCAGGTCGGTGATCGGCATGTCGATTTCGGCTTGCTGGCCGCCCAGCACGCGCCGGGCCAGTTGCGGGCCCATCGCACTTGCCATCGCCACGCCGCGGCCGTTGTAGCCCAGGCACACGGTGACACCCGGCGCGGGTTCGTGGATGTGCGGATAGGAATCCATGGTGACCGCCAGTTGACCGTTCCAGCCATGGGTCCAGCCGATGCCCTTGATCGCGGGCCACAGGCGTTCGGCGTAGCGGCGCAGGAAGAGGAGGTCTTCGGGGCCGGTCACGGGCGACTGGCGGCTGCGGCCGCCCATCAGGATACGGTTCTGGTGGTCGAGGCGGTAATAGGTGGTGACCTTGCCGAGTTCGTACAGCGCCGCGCGGGTGGGGAGGATCGCGGCGGCGAGGGCGCCCGGCAGGGATTCGGAGGCGACGACGGCGCTGAACACCGGGACGACGGTCTGGCGCAGCTTTGGCCAGAGATCGTCGGTGTAGCCGTTGGTGGCGAGCACGAGGTGTTCGGCATGCACGGTGCCGGTGGGGGTCTGCACGTGCCAGCGGTTGCCGTTGCGCCGGATTGTCCGGGCGGGGGTGGCGCCATGGACGGCCGCCCCGGCCTGGATCGCGGCCTGGGCGAGGCCGCGGGCATAGCCGAGCGGGTTCACGTGGCCGCCGCGCTTGTCCAGCAGGGCACAGAGATAGCGGTCGGTGCCGGTGACCGCGCGCATCTGTACGGCGTCGAGTAGTTCCACCGGCATGCCGCGCCTCGCACCCTGTGCATGGGCGGTGCGGATTTCGGCGACGTTGGGCTGCATCCAGGCGGCGCGGATGGTGCCGGTCTGGCTGGCGTCGCATTGGATCTGATGGCGGCGGATGATGTCGAAGGTGGCGTTTGGCGCGTTCCACGCCATTGCCACCATGCGCTCGCCGAGGTCGGCGCCGAAATCGGCCACCACCTGGTCGGGGTCCGGTTTCAGGCCGGGATTGACCTGACCGCCGTTGCGGCCGGAGGCGCCCCAGCCGGGTTCATGCGCCTCCAGCACCGCCACGTCGGCGCCCTGTTCGGCCAGGTGCAGTGCCGCTGACAGGCCGGTGAAGCCGCCGCCGATGACCGCCACCGAGACGGTTTTGTCGCCGTCCAGCGGCGGCGTGTCGGCGGGCGGCCGGGCGGTTTCGGCGAACAGGCTGGGCGGCAGCGACAGGCGGGATTCGGCCACGTGAAACCCTGGGTTCAGGCGGCCCAGGCGCGCTGCATCGCCGGGCGGGCGTTCAGCCGCGCGATATAGGCGGCGACATTCGGCTTGTCGGCGATATCGGCGCCCAGGCGCGAGGCCACGGTGCAGGCGTGCCCGGTCATGATGTCCGCGCCGCTGAAGTCGCCGGCCAGGTAGTCGCGCCCGGCCAGCCCGGTCTCGACGGCGGCGAGCATGCGCGACAGCAGCTTGACGGCGCGATCCACGTTCACCTGGTTGCGCCGCGCCTCCGGCAGCAGGATCGTCTCCACGATGATGGTGTTCACCGGCGGCATGATCATGCCCTCGGCATAGTGCAGCCATTGCAGGTAGCGCGGGAACTCTGGTGATGCCTCGGCGGGTGCCAGGGCGCCGCGGCCGTGGCGTGCCAGCACGTACTGCACGATGGCGCCGGATTCCGAGATGGTCACGTCGCCATCGACCAGCGTGGGCACCCGGCCCATCGGGTTCAGCTTGAGGTATTGCGGCGCGCGCATGCCGGGGTCGCCGAGCTTGAAGCGTTCGAGCTCGTAGGGGAGGCCCAGCTCCTCCATCAACCAAACGATGCGCACGGAGCGGGTGTTCGGCGCGTGGTAGATCTTCATGGCGGGCTCCCTGGGGACATGCGCGCTGGCGATCACGGAATACCGGATGACGGCGCGGCCTGCCAGCGGGTCAGTCCAGGGGGGCACTATTGACCGGCTTTTGCGCGGTTCCTAGCGTTCTCTCCCAATCGAACCTCGCGGGGACCATGATGGCAACGCACCGCTTCCGCCCGACGCGCTACCACAACGTGATCGGCACTGCCGAGCCCTGCCTGCGGGTGGCCGATGGCGACACCGTGGTGGCCGACACGATCGACGCGTCCGGCCTGGACGCCCGCGAGGTCACGGTCTGGGAGCGGCCGAACCCGATGACCGGGCCGTTCTTCGTGGAGGGTGCGGAGCCCGGCGACACGCTGGCGGTGCATATCGAGCGGCTGACGCCCAGCCGCGCCACCGGCTGGACCTATTCGCCGCTGGCGCTGACCGTGCTGGACCCGGCCGCGATCGCCGAGCGGCCGGCGGCGGAGCGCGCGGTGTGGGACATCGACCTCGCGGCGGGGAGCGTGCGGCTGCGCGAGCCGCCGCCCAGCCTGGCCGGTTTCGCACCGAAGCTGCAACCGATGATCGGCTGCTTCGGCGTGGCGCCGGCGCGCGGCCAGGCACTCTCGACGTCCACCAGCGCGCAGAACGGCGGCAACATGGATTATCGCCTGTTCGCACCGGGCACCATCGCATGGTTCCCCGTGTCGGTGTCCGGCGCGCTGTTCTATCTCGGCGACGGCCATGCCTGCCAGGGCGACGGCGAGATCGTCGGTACCGGCATCGAGACCTCGTTCGAGATGACGGTCACGCTGCGGGTGCTGAAGCGCACCATCACCTGGCCGCGCGGGCAGACCGCCGATGACATCTTCACCATCGGCAATGCCCGCCCGCTGGACCAGGCGCTGCAGCACGCCACCACCGAAATGCTGCACTGGCTGGCCGAGGATTATGGGCTGGATGCCCGTGCCGCCAGCCACCTGATGGGGCAGGTGGTGCGCTATGATGTCGGCAACGTGTTCAATCCGGCGTTCACCGTGGCGTGCCGGATTGCCAAGAGATGGCTGAGGTAGAAGAGAAGCAAGATCTTCTTTTTCTGAAGAAAAAGAAGCAAAAAGACTTCATCCATTATCCATCGCGGGGCACCACTGTGCCCACAAACTCCAACAATTGAAAGTTTTTTGGTTCTTTTTTTTCAAAAAAGAACATCTTTTCTTACCTCACTTCATCCAAGGTGGCGTCGGCAGCCCCTTCTCCCGCAGGAACGCGGGATTGAACAGCTTGGACTGGTAGCGCGCGCCGCCGTCGCACAGGATGGTGACGATGGTGTGGCCCGGCCCCATTTCCTTTGCCACCCGGATCGCGGCGGCGACGTTGATGCCGGCGGAGCCGCCGACCGACAGCCCCTCGTGGATCAGCAGGTCGAACACCTGTTCCAGCGCCTCGGGGTCGGGGATGCGGACGGCGTCGTCGATCGGCGCGCCGTTGAGGTTTTCGGGCACGCGCGACTGGCCGATGCCTTCGGTGATCGAGTTGCCGGAGATGCTCAGGTCGTTGCTTTTCACCCAGCCGTAGAGGCCGCTGCCCTCGGGGTCGGCCAGCACGATGCGGACCTTGGGGTTGCGTTCCTTCAGCGCCAGCGCCACGCCGGCCAGCGTGCCGCCGGTGCCGCAGGCGCAGGTGAAGGCGTCGAGCGTGCCGTCGGTCTGCTGCCAGATCTCCGGGCCCGTGGTGGCGCGATGGCCCTCGCGGTTGGCCAGGTTGTCGAACTGGTTGGCCCAGACGGCGCCCATCTCCTCGGCCAGGCGGCGGGAGTAATGGACGTAGTTGCCGGGATCGCGGTACGGCTTGGCCGGGATCAGGCGCAGGTCGGCGCCGATCATGCGCAGGAAGTCGATCTTCTCCTGGCTCTGCGTCTCCGGCATCACGATCACCGAGCGATAGCCCTTGGCGTTGCCGACCAGGGTCAGGCCGATGCCGGTATTGCCCGCCGTGCCCTCCACCACGGTGCCGCCGGGCTTCAGCGCGCCGCGGCGCTCGGCGTCCTCGATGATCGCCAGCCCGGCGCGGTCCTTCACCGAGCCACCGGGGTTCATGAACTCGGCCTTGCCCAGGATGGTGCAGCCGGTGGCCGCGGAGGCGCGGCGCAGCTTGATCAGCGGCGTGTTGCCGATGGCGGCTTCCAGCCCGGCGGCGGGGCGCGGGGGGGAGATGGTGGCGGCGGAGGAAATCATACAAACTCTCTCGGTTGTTTATCCTGGTATCCCGGCCCGAACGGGCCGTGCCGCCGTATCATCATCCGGAGCAGCAGAATGGTCGAGAATATTCCCCCGCCGCAGGTCTGGGACGCCCTGCGCAAAGAGCCCTTGGCCCAGTTGGTCGACGTCCGCACCGATGCCGAATGGACCTATGTCGGGCTCGCCGACCTGGCCGCCGCCGGCAAGCAGCCGGTGCTGATCCCGTGGCAGATCTTCCCCAAGATGGAGGTGAATGCCGGCTTCGTCGAGCAGTTGCGCCTGGCGGGCTTCACCCCGGAACAGCATATCTACTTCATGTGCCGGTCCGGCGTGCGCTCGCTGGCCGCCGCCCAGGCGGCACAGGCGGCGGGGTTCGGCCATGTCTTCAACGTGGCGGACGGATTCGAGGGCAATCCGGACGGCGAGGGCCATCGTGGCCGGATTGCCGGCTGGAAGGCGGCCGGCCTGCCCTGGCGCCAGCGGTAGGCCGCCGGCGTCAGCCGTCGCCACGCTCCAGCGCGCGGGCCATTTGCGGCTGGCGGCGCCAGGCGTAGCCGCAGGCCAGCAGCGCTACGCTGCAGCCGACGATCACCGGCACCTGCAACCCGCCCAGCTCCGCCGCCGCGCCATAGACCAGCGCGCCCAGCGCCGGACCGGCACGGCCGATCATGCCCCACAGGCTCAGCGCCCGGCCCAGCATGGGGCCGGAGGTGCCGGACTGCACCAGCGTCTGCGCCGAGATGCCGTGCATGGTGGTCGCGGCGCTGAGCACGCCGCCGATGGCGCAGGCAAAGGCGAAATGATGGGTGGCGACAAAGCCGGCGGTGCACAGCACCAGCACGAAGCCGGCCGCCACCGTCAGCGTCGATAGCCCCGACAGCTTGCCGCGCAGCCCGATCGCCATGCCGCCGGCGAAGGCCGATAGGCCCATTACGCTGGACAGCGTCGCCAGCCCGCTCGCGCCCTGGCCGAAGACGATATCGACATAGGGCGGCAGCATCTCCTGGATCGGCCGTGCCAGCACCGCCAGCACGGCGGCGAACAGGAACAGCGGCCGCATGCCGGGGTGGCGGCCGATATACAGCAGCCCGTCCAGCGTCTCGCGCAGCATGCTGCCGGTGGGCGCGTGGCCGCGCCGGGTGGCGGGATCGAGCCGCAATGCGGCCATCGAGGCACAGGCGATCAGGTAGGCGGCGCAATTCACCGCCATCGCCGGCACCACGCCCCAGAACGCCACGATCACGCCGCCGATGCCGGGGCCGACCGACCGCCCGAGGTTCCAGGTCAGCGAATTGATCGCCACCGCCGCCGGCAGGTCGGCGCGGGTCACCATGCCGGGCACCAGCGACTGGCGTGCCGGCTGGGCGAAGCTGCCGGAAATGCCGGTGAACACCGCCAGGACCGCCAGGATCTCGATACGGATCCAGCCTGTCGTCACCAGCAGGATCAGGATCGCCGAATGTGTCGCCACCACGATCTGGGTGATCTGGGTCAGCCGCACCCGGTCCATCCGGTCGGCGATCGCGCCGGCGAAGGGCGAGACGATCACCGAGGGTGCGAGGTTGCAGAACGCCAGCACGCCGATCCACAGCGGCGAGTGGGTCATCTGCCAGGCCAGCCAGTCAACCGCGATCTGCTGGATCCAGATGCCGGTCCAGCAGGTCAGGCTGGCGCCGTAGAACACCGCGGTGTTGCGTTGCGACAGCACCCGGCCGACTGAGGCAAGATTGGCCACCGTGTTGGTCTGTTTCTACCGTCAGGACCCCGGCCGGGGTGGGACTGCGCCAGTGGGGGCGCCAGTGGGGGCGCCAATGGGGGCGCCAATGGGGGCGCCAGTGGGGGCGCCCGCGGGCGTGATGGTGGTGGGTGTGGGCGCATCGGGCGTGCTGGCGACATTGCCGGCCGCGCCGCGCAGGCAGTTGTCCACCATCCGGTCGCGGGCATAGCGTGCCGACAACTGGCCGATGGAAGCGCCGGGCGAGCCGGTGCCGGAGAACATCGCGTCGCGCGTGCCGCCGGCATAGGTGTCGCTGCGGAACAGCTCGGCCCGATTCTGCCGATCGTACACCTCGTCGGCGCGCTGGCGGCAGGCGGCGACCTGGTCGGCACTGGGGCGTGGGCCACCCGATTGGGGGCCACTGGCGGCGGTGGCGCAACCGGCCAGCAGGCCGGCCCCCAGCAGCAGGGCGATCGTGACGGGGCGCTGGATCATGCGCGGGCTCCGGCTGGGGGTGGGGCGGGCAGGGCAGCGTCGCGTTGCAGGGCCGTTCGCAAGGCGGCGGGATCGAAGCCGGCATCGGGCGCCAGCGGCACGGCGGCGGCGGCGCGCAGCAGGGCGGGATGGATCGCCGCGCCGTCGCGGTTGATCGCCACCAGCGGCAGCGCCCAGGGTGCCCGCGGCAGCAGATCCACCAGTGCCAGCAGCCGCAGGCACAGCGACATGCCATAGGGGCTGGCCAGTCCCACGGTGTGGTCCACCGCCGCCGCCCAGCAACAGGCATCGGCATCGGCCAGCGCCAGTTCGGTGCCTGGTGAATCCGGGCCGGCATCGGCACGGCGGAAGCGCAGCATCAGCGGCCGGCCCCAATGCTGCGACAATGCGGCACCGCGCGCGCTGTCCCATGCCGCAAGCAGGTCGCGCGGGCGCACCGGCGGCAGGGCCTCCGGGGCCATGTCCACCAGATAGGTGCGCGCGCCGCTGGCGGCCTCGGCCATGCGCACGCGCGCGGGGGAATCGCTGGGACTCATCCCGGCCAGGATGGACCGGGCGCGCCGGACGCGCCACCCTTCAGGGCGCGCTGCTGGTCTTCGCGGCAACCGATGGAGGAACAGATGGACGAGATCGCCGACCTGACTGCCACCGTGGCCCTGGCCCGCATCCGCGCCGGGCGCTTGGATGCTGTCCAGTGGCGCGAGGCCTGCCTGGCGCGCATCGCCGAGCGGGAGGGCGCCGTGCGCGCCTTCGCCCATTTCGATCCGGCGCAGGTGCGTGCCGCCACGGTCCAGACCGGCGCGCTGGGCGGCATGCCGCTGGGGGTAAAGGACGTGCTGGACACCGCGGACATGCCCAGCGGCTATGGCTCGGCGATCTGGGACGGCCACCGCCCGCGCGCCGACGCCGCCAGCGTCGCCTGGGCACGGATTGCGGGTGCCGTCGTGATGGGCAAGACGGTGACCACCGAGTTCGCCACCCGCCGGCCCGGCCCCACCGCCAACCCGCGCAACCCGGGCCACACCCCCGGCGGCTCCTCCAGCGGCTCCGCCGCCGGGGTTGCCGCCGGGTTCTTCCCGGCCGCCTTCGGCACCCAGACCGCCGGCAGCATCATCCGCCCGGCGGCGTTCTGCGGTGTGGTTGGCTACAAGCCGAGCTGGGGCATGATCGCGCGGCTGGGGATGAAGGTGATGAGCGAATCGCTGGACACCATCGGCGTGATGGCGCGCAGCGTGGCCGATTGCGCGCTGGTGGCCGGCGCCGTGGCCGGGCGCGATCTCGGCGATCCCGACCGCAAGCCCGACGGGGTGCCCCGCATCGGGCTGTGCCGCTCGCCGGCCTGGGCTGCGGCGGCGCCGGAGACGGTGGCGCTGATGGCGCGCGCCGCCGAAATGCTGGCCCGCGCCGGCGCCATCGTCCAGCCGCGCGAGCTGCCGGGAGACTTCGACGCCATGACCGAGGCCCACCAGGTGGTGATGCAGGCAGAAAGTGCCGCCTCGATGGGCTGGGAACTGGCCCACCACCGCGCCGCGCTGAGCGATACCCTGCGCGAGCGGCTGGAATGGGGCCTCGCCCAGGGTGCCCCGGCGCTGGACGCGGCACGCGCCACCTTCGCCCGATTGCAGGCGGCGGTTCCGGCGGCGACGGACGGGCTGGACATCCTGTTGACTCCCGCCGCGCCCGGCGAGGCTCCGGCAGGGCTGGAGTGGACCGGCGATCCCGCGTTCAACGCGATCTGGACCGCGCTGCATTTGCCCTGCGTCACCGTGCCGGCCGGGGTCGGGCCGAACGGTCTGCCGCTCGGCATCCAGATCGTTGCCCGCCGTGGCGAGGACGCAGCCGCCCTGGCCTGGGCGCAATGGGTCGCCGATGTCATGGCGGGATAGCGGCGGCGCCCGGTTGACCGGCCCCCACCGCCGCCGCATCGTTGGCGCAGCAGCGGGAGCCCGGCCATGAACGACGCGATGACCATCACCTCGCCCGAGGATGTCGGGCTGTGCAGCCAGCGGCTGGCGCGCATCGACGCCTGGCGCGACGAACTGGTCTCCGGCGGGCGCTTCGCCGGCGTCTCCACCCTGGTCGCCCGGCGCGGCCAGGTGGCGCATTGGGGCATGAGCGGACTGGCCGACAAGGAACGCGGCGTGCGCATGGCGCCGGACACCATCTTCCGCATCTATTCCATGTCCAAGCCGATCACCTCGGTGGCGATCATGATGCTGTACGAGGAGGGCCGCTTCCAGCTCGACGACCCGATCAGCCGCTTCCTGCCGGCGTTCAAGGGCAGCCGGGTGGCCGTGGGCGGCAGCCGCGGCAAGATCGAGACGGTGCCGGCCGAGCGCGACATCACGTTTCGCGATCTGCTGACGCATACCTCCGGCCTGACCTATGCGTTCATGGAAGCGACCGCCGTCGATGCCATGTACCGCGACAACAAGCTCGCCGATTTCGGCAATCCCGATGGCGACCTGATGGAAACCACGGAGAGGCTGGCGGCAATCCCGCTGATCGCGCAGCCGGGGAAGGAATGGAACTATTCCGTCTCCACCGACGTGCTCGGCGCGCTGGTGCAGGCCATCTCCGGCCAGCGCTTCGGTGCCTTCCTCCAGGAGCGCATCTTTGGCCCGCTGAAGATGGACGACACCCACTTCATCGTGCCGGAGGACAAGCGCGCCCGCTTCGCTGCCAACTATGTGCCCCACCCCAAGGGCGGCGTGATGCTGTTCGACGATCCCGCCACCAGCCGCTACCTCGGCAACCGCCGCATGGAATCCGGCGGCGGCGGCCTGGCCTCGACCACCGGCGACTACCTTAAGTTCTGCACCATGCTGCGCAACAAGGGCGTGCTGGGCGATGCCCGCCTGCTCGGCCGCAAGACGGTGGAATTGATGACCACCAACCACCTGCGCGGCGACATGGGGGACATGGGGCAGGCGCGGTTCTCGGAAAGCTCCTATCTCGGCATCGGCTTCGGGCTGGGCTTTTCCGTCATGCTCGACCCCGCCAAGGCCCAGATCCTCGGCACACCTGGCGAATACGCCTGGGGCGGGGCGGCCAGCACGGCGTTCTGGGTCGATCCGGTCGAGGACATGATCGTGATCATGATGACGCAGTTGATGCCCAGCAGCACCTATCCGATCCGCAGGGAGTTGCGGGTGCTGAGCTATCAGGCGGTGATCGACTGATCGAAGGGGCAGGCGTTTGGTTCCGAGAGAGAAACAGAGGAACCCCCGACCGGACAACCGATCGGCGCGCGTTCTTCAGCGACCACGCTTCGCCTTGTGAGCATGGCGGACGCAGCGCCCCGAGCGTTCCGCCGCCGTCGCGGGCGTGCCTGGCCGCGCGGCAGCCAACCCCGCGTCAGGGCAGGGCGACGCACAGGTCCATAACTCCCTCGGCTGGCATCCGCATTGGCGCAGCGGCTTCGCCCGGGGGCAGGTGCTGACCGCGCCGTGCGTGGCGGGAGAACTCGATGGGCCGAGGAATTGATGCGGATCGGTCTCAGTCGCCAGCGGGCCAAAGACGCTCTACCCTGCCATCCATCCATCGCCGCAGATGGAGCCGATAGAAAACCCTGACATGCCTCGGCATTGGGCGATTCGCTGTTTGATGTCGTGCGCGTCAGCATCCAGGAGGGTCGAATGAGCGACGACGCGGTGGAACTCAGCGGGCCCGATCTCTCGCAGGGGGTCGCGTTCTCGGGGATTCCCGATGGAACCATGCTGCTCGGACATGCCCAAGGTGAGCAGGTACTCCTCGCGCGGCGCGGCGACGAGGTGTTCGCGATCGGCGCCTTCTGCACGCATTACGGCGCGCCGCTCGACCAGGGGCTCCTCGATGGCGATACGGTTAGATGCCCGTGGCATCACGCCTGCTTCAGCCTGCGCACCGGCGAGGCCGTGCGCGCGCCGGCGTTGACCCCGGTTTCGCACTGGCGCGTGGAACTCAGCCCTCCCGACGCGGCGCGCGATCAAGGGAAATCCGCCGGCACCGTCTATGTCCGAGAGAAGCTGGCGCCGGTGAGCTGCCCCGCGCAGAAGCTGGCCGCCGGCATGCCGGCTTCGGTCGTCATCGTCGGCGGCGGTGCGGCGGGCGATGCGGCCGCCGAGATGCTCCGCCGCGAAGGCTATGCCGGCGGGATCACGATGCTGAGCGCGGATGCCTCGGTGCCGTGCGATCGGCCGAACCTGTCGAAGGGCTTTCTCTCGGGGGCCGCGCCCGACGATTCGAATCCGCTTCGATCACAGTCGTTCTACAAGGACCTCAGGATCGATCTGCACCTCGGCACGCGCGTGACGGCAATCGACACCGCGGCCCGGCAGGTCCAGGTCTCGGATGGCAGCCGCCACGCCTATGATGCGCTCCTGCTTGCGACCGGGGCCGAGCCGGTGCGCCTCAACATCCCCGGGGCCGACCTCGCGCATGTGCATTATCTGCGAACGCTGGCTGACAGCCGCGCCCTGGTCGCCGGCGCCTTGTCGGCAAAGCGCGCGGTGGTGATCGGTGCCAGCTTCATCGGCCTGGAAGTCGCGGCGTCGCTTCGTGCACGGAATATCGAAGTCCATGTCGTCGGCACCGAGAAGGTGTTGATGGAGAAGGTGCTGGGGCCGGAGGTCGGCGCATTCCTGCTCAAGCTCCACCGGGACCACGGCGTGTTATTCCACCTCGGCACGACGGCATCGACGATCGACACGCACGGCGTGACGCTGAAGAGCGGCGAGCGGCTTGCGGCCGATCTCGTCGTCGTCGGCATCGGCGTGCGGCCGGCGATTTCGCTGGCGGAACAGGCGGGACTCGCGATCGATCGCGGTGTCGTCGTCAATGAGTATCTTGAGAGCAGCGTCCCGGGCATCTTCGCGATCGGCGACATCGCGCGCTGGCCGGATCGGCTGACCGGCGAGCGCATTCGCGTCGAACACTGGGTCGTCGCCCAGCGCCAGGGCCAGACCGCGGCGCAGAACATCCTCGGCCGGCGCGAACGCTTCGATCACGTGCCGTTCTTCTGGACCGAACAGTACGACTTCACCCTCGGCTATGTCGGCCATGCCGAACATTGGGACACGGCCGAGATCGAGGGGTCGCTGGAGGATCGGGACTGCACCATTACCTATCGCCGCGCAGGCCGCAAACTCGCCGTCGCCGTGGTCCAGCGTGATCTCGAAGGGCTCCGCGCGGAGGTCGCCTTCGAGCGGGTCATGGCGACGGGCAGCGGGGGCGGCTAGGCGCCAAGGGCGTGATGCGGCCAAGCCGACTTCGAAAGCGCCAGCCGGCGCAGGGCACTACTTCCGAACGAGCCCGCGTGTCATGAACGCGGCCATCGCGCCATAGCTGGCCAACTTGCTCCCGGCCAGCGTGGCGGGGTGGAATCCTTGCCGCGCCCAGAACCCCGGGGAGCGGCCGACCGCGATCAGCGACATGCTGGCCATCCCTCGCGCCGCCGCCAGTTGTGACAGTCGCGCCACGATCTCCGCCCCGGCGCCGCTGCCGCGCGCGGCCGCGTGCAGGGCGAGGTCGTGGATGTACCAGTTCCGCGCCGCCGCCGGCAGCGCGCCCAACAGGGTGTTCAACGCCGGCGGCGCGCCGGGCACCCAGGGGTGGCTGATGACATACCCCGCCAGCCCGGCGGCGCCGTCGAGCGCGAAGCAGCCCTCCGGACACAGGGCGAAGCGTTCGGCAAACACGGCGGGGTCCTCGGGGTGGTCCTGGTGAATGGCATTGCCCAGCGGCGCCACCGCCGCCAGGTCCGCCACACGCATCGGCCGCCACGAAAACTCAGGCGACATCGCCCACCTTGGGCTCGGCGGGCCGCAGCCGCGGCGGCAGGGTGGCGAGGCTCTCCTGCGTGTCGAAATCGCGCAGCACCGCATCGTCGTTCACGTCGATCTCGGCCACCGCTTCGGCGTGCTCGCGCAGGATGCGGCGCCCGCCGCCGCCATCGCCGGTCATGGCGAGCAGCTCGGGGAAGTAGCGCCGGTCCCACAGGATCGGGTTGCCCAACTGGCCCTGGTGCGTCGGCACCGCGATCAGCCGGCCCTGGTCCGTGTCATGCGCCGCCAGCAGGCGGTCGATGATCCGCCCGGTGACCAGGGGCATGTCGCCCAGGCACACCACGGCCGCGCGCGCCGCAGCGGGGAGGGCGGCGATGCCGGCCTTGAGGCTTTCGGACAACCCGGCCTCATAGTGCGGCGAGGCGACATAGGTCACCGGCCGGCCGCCCAGCGCCGCCTTGATGTCGTCCGCGCGGTGGCCGGTGACCACGATCACCGGCCGGGCGGCCGAGGACAGGACGTTGTCCACCACCCGCGCGATCATCGGCTTGCCGGCGCGATCGGGGATCAACAGCTTGTTGAACGGCGCCATGCGGGTGGATTTGCCGGCGGCCAGCACCACGGCGGCGATGGTGGATTTCTCCGCCGGGGGCGCGGGCAGCGCCGGTTTGCCGGCGGCCTTGGCGCGCGGCAGCGGGCGGGCCGCCGTGTCCTTCAGCAGCCCGCCGACGCCCATCGCGGCCAGCGCGTCGGCATCCACCGGCAGCCCGGCGAACAGGCGGCGTAGCACCCAGTCGATGCCGTTCAGGCGCGGCGAGCGGGCGCAGCCAGGCAGCACCAGGGCAGGCTTGCCGGCGATCTCGCAGGTGCAGATCAGGTTGCCGGGATCGACCGGCATGCCGAAATGGATGATCCGCCCGCCGGCCGCCACCACCCCCGACGGGCCGACGTCGCGGCGGTCCACGGTGGCCGAGGCGCCGGCCACCAGCAGCAGGTCGGCGCCCTCGGCCAGCATGTCGCGCAGGGCCGCGGCGATTTCGTCGGTGGCGTGCGCGCAGCGGCGGCTGGGAAGCATGGTGCCGCCCAGGGCCAGGACCCGGGCTTGCGTCGCCTCCACCGTGCCGGCCAGCACGGATTCCTTCATGCCCGGCAGTTCGCACACCACCAGCCCCACGGTCAGCGGGCGGAACGGGTGCAGGGTGAACGGCGCGCGACCGTCGCGCGCCAGCGCCTCGGCCCGCTCCAGCAGGGGCCCGGGGACGGCGAAGGGGATGACCTTGATCGTCGCCAGCATGTCGCCCGGCGCCACCACGGCCGAATCGGGCAGGGTGGCGACGGTGAGCGACTCGTCGACCCGGTTGATTCGGACGAGTCGCGCCTGATCGACAATCAGCAGCCCCGCCGTGTCGGCGTGCAGATTTACCCGCCCGGTGCCGGCCCGCCCGGCGGAGACGAGCGGGCCGGTGACGGCGGCGGCCAGACGAGTGGCGGCATCGTTCTCGGCGATGTCACCGGGTTCGAAGCGGGCGGCGATCACCGCGTCCTTGCCGGCCGCGCGCAGTGCGGCGATGCCCGCGGCGTCCAGCACCGTGCCCTTCTTGAGCACCCGGTCGGGCGTGCGGTGGGAGTGGGCGAGGACGGCACCCTCCGCCTCGTCCAGCGGAAAGCTGGTGAAGATCACGCCGCCTGCTTCCCGGCCACCTTCGGCGCCAGGGTCCCATTGCGCCGCGCGGCGACGAATTCGGCCAGGATGGCCACGGCGATCTCGGGCGCGGTGACGGCGCTGATATCCAGCCCCACCGGCCCCTTGATGCGCGCAATGGCGGCGTCGGTGTGGCCCAGCTCCTTCAGCCGCGCGACGCGGCGGGCATGGGTGCGGCGGCTGCCCAGCGCGCCGATGTAGAAGGCCGGCGATTTCAGCGCGCGATCCAGCGCCGGGTCGTCCAGCTTGGGGTCGTGGGTCAGCGTCACCACCGCGGTGCGCACGTCGGGCACCAGCGCGTCCATCGCCTCGTCCGGCCAATCCTGGGAGACGGTGACGTTGGGAAACCGCTCCTCGGTGGCGAAGGCGCGGCGGGGATCGACCACCACCACGGCCAGGCCGAGCTGGGCGGCCATCGGCACCAGCGCCTGGGCGATATGTACGGCACCGACCACGATCAGGCGCAGCGGCGGGTTGTAGGCGTGCAGGAACCAGGTTTCATTGCCAAGGGTGACGGTGCCGGACTCGTCGCGGTCCAGGGCGCGCGAAGCTGCCGCGGCCAGTTCGGCGCCGGCGGCGGGGTGGGGCAGCAGCATCTGCTCGCCGCCGGGCAGCTTGGTGGCCAGCACCACCGGCTTCTTGGCGGCGCGCGCGGCGGTCAGCGCGGACAGCAGTTCCGGGGTCACGACAGCTTCTCCACGAACACCTTCAGCTTGCCGCCGCAGGCCAGGCCGACTTCCCACGCCCGTTCGTCGGTGATGCCGAAATCCAGCAGCTGGGGGGTGCCGGTCTCGATGGTCTTCATCGCCACCTCGGCCACCGCGCCCTCGATGCAGCCGCCGCTGACCGAGCCGGCCATGCGACCGGACTTGGTGACGGCAAGCTGGCTGCCGGCCGGGCGTGGCGAGGAGCCCCAGGTCTCGGTCACGGTGGCCAATGCCACCTGCTCGCCTTCGGCGCGCCAGGCGGCGGCGGTGGCGAGAATGTCGTCGGACGTGAAAGTGGGGGTTGAATGGTCGCTCATGCGGCAAGCCTCCATCGGTCCATCGCGCGCAGGTCGGGCGGTGCGGAAAGCGAGGCCACCAGGGCGCGCAGACTGGCGAGATTATGCACGGTGCGGAACTCATCGACATGCGGCAGCATCGCGCGGATGCCCTGCGATTTCGGCTCGAACCCGTCCCAGCGCAAGAGCGGGTTCAGCCAGACCAGCCGCGAGCAGGATTTGTGCAGCCGCTCCATGTTCTCCGCCAGCCCGGCCGCACCATCGCGGTCCAGCCCGTCGGTGACCAGCAGCACCATCGCCCCCTGGCCGAGAACGCGCCGCGCCCAGTGGCGGTTGAAGGCGGCCAGCGCCTCGCCGATGCGGGTGCCGCCGGACCAGTCCGGCACGATCTGGGCGACCATCTGGAACGCCACCTCGGGGTCGCGATGGCGCAGCTGGCGGGTGATGTTGGACAGGCGGGTGCCGAACAGGAAGGTGTGGACGCGGTCGCGCTCGTTCGCCACGGCGTGCAGAAAATGCAATAATATCTGTGCGTAACGCGACATGCTGCCACTGATGTCGCACAGCACCACCAGCGGCGGCGGCTTGGCCACGCGGCGGGTGCGGGCGATGCCGAAGATCTCGCCGCCGGTGCGCAGCGAGGCGCGGATGGTGGCGCGCAGATCGAATTGCGGGCCGATCGGGTCCGGTCGGCGGCGGCGGGTGCGCCGGGTGTCGAGCGGCAGGTGGAGCCTGGTGATCTCGCGCTTGGCTTCGGCGATCTCGGCGGCACTCATCGCCTCGAAATCCATCTCCTGGAGCCGTTCGCGGTCGGAGACGGTCAGCACCGCGTCGATCTCCTCGCGGGCTTCCTCGGGCGGGGTCGGCTTTTCCTTCTGCGCCGCCATCGCCTCCGCCAGGCGGCGTGAGCCCGGCGGGGCTTTTTCCGGCGGCGGCTTGGGGCCGGCCAGCTTGTCGAGGATTTCCAGCACCTCGTTGTTCTCGGCGGCGCGCCAGTAGAGCTTGAACGCCTGGTCGAACATGTCCTGGTGCTCGTGGCGATGCACCATGGTGGTGCGCAGGGCGGTGCGGACCTGGGGCCGGCTGCCGATCTCGATGCGGGTCATCGCGTCCTGCGCCGCGAGCATGTCCGCGGGGCTGACCGGCAGCCCGGCGCGCCGCAGCAGACGGGCGAAGTTCAGGATGTTCAGCGAGAGCAATCCGCGGGCCGTAACGTCGGGGTCAGCCATGCCGCCCCCCGCACGGAGTCAAATGAATAAAAGTTTTTTGGTTCTTTTTTTCAAAAAAGAACTTCTTTTTGAAAAAAGAAGCAAGAACTTTCATTCACTTGTTCCGGGGGTTATGGCGCAGTTCGATCAATCGGCCGCGGCGGCTTTGGCTTCGGTCACCAGGCGGGCCGCCTCGGCACCTTTGATCTTGGCGATATCATCCTGGTATTTCAGCAGAACACCGAGGGTTTCATCGACCGCGCCGGGGTTCAGCTCGGTCTGGTTGAGGTGCATCAGCGCTGCGGCCCAGTCGATGCTTTCGGCGACGCCGGGCAGCTTGAACAGGTCCTGGCCGCGCAGCTTCTGGACGAAGGCGACGATCTCGGCGGCCAGTTTCGGCTGCACAAGCGGCGCCTTGCGGGCGAGGATCAGGCGTTCCCGCCTGGCGTCGGGGTAGTCCACCCAATGGTACAGGCAGCGGCGGCGGATGGCGTCGTGGACCTCGCGGGTGCGGTTGGAGGTCAGCACCACCACCGGCTTGGTCTTGGCGTGGATGGTGCCGTATTCCGGCACGGTAATCTGGAAATCGGCGAGCAGTTCCAGCAGGAAGGCTTCGAACGGCTCGTCGGCACGGTCGAGTTCGTCGATCAGCAGCACCGCCGGCGGCAGGTCGGGGTCGATCGCCGACAGCAGCGGGCGGGCCTGGAGGAATTGGCGGGCATAGATGTCGCTGGACAGGGCGCGGCTGTCGGCGGTGCCGGTGGCCTCGGCGATGCGGATGGCCATCAACTGGCGGGCATGATCCCACTCATAGGCCGCCGCGGCAAGGTCGAGGCCGTCATAGCATTGCAGCCGCACCAGGCGGCGCTTGAGGCCGCTGGCCAGCACCTTGGCGATCTCGGTCTTGCCGGTGCCGGGCTCGCCCTCCAGGAACAGCGGACGGTCCATGGCCATGGCGAGGTGCACGGTGGTGGCAAGCGGGGTGTCGGCGACATAGCCGCCGGCTTCCAGCAGGGCGGCGGTGTCGGCGACGGTGGCGGGCAGCATCAGAAGAAGCCCTTCAGCAGCAGCAGCAGCACCGGGATGAACACCGCGATGCCGATCCAGGCGACAATCGGCAGCCCGGCGGGCTCGCGCGGCATCATGTCGAGCAGCGAGATGGCGGGCGGGGCGGCTGGTGGCGGGGTGTCGGGCGAGGCCTCGGCGCTGGTCACCTGGGCGGCGAAGCGGTCGAAGAAGGCATCGGCCATCTGCTTGGCGGTGGCGTCGATCAGCCGGGCGCCGAGCTGGGCGATCTTGCCGCCGACATTGGCCTTCACGTCATAGGACAGGATCGTGTCGGTGCCGTCGGCGGTCAGGGTGACCGCGGCGCCGCCCTTGGCGAAGCCAGCGACGCCGCCCTGGCCCTCGCCCTCGATTCGGTAGCTGTTGGGGGGATCGAGGTCGAGCAGGTTCACCTTGCCGGTGAAGCGGGCGGCGATCGGGCCGATCTTGACCGACGCGGTGGCCTTCATCTCGGCGTCCGACAGTTTTTCCAGCGATTCGCAGCCGGGGATGGCGGCCTTCAGCACCGCTTCATCGTTCAGCGCGGCCCAGACTTTTTCGCGAGGCGCTGCGATCCGCCGCTCGCCGGACATGTCCATCGGTGCCGTTCTCCGTTGCGCGGGGCGGAAGTTACTTATAGGGGGTGGGGCATGCAACCGATGCCGCCGACCGGATACCTCCTCCCCATATGGGCTCGGCGCGCCGCAGGTGCAGGGGTGGGCGTGCTGATGCCCGGTGCCGCCTGGGCCGCCGCGGGGGCCGCCGCGGGGGCCGGCGCGGGGGCCGGCGCGGGCGGTTCGGCGCCGGGGCTGCTGTGGGGCATCCCGTTCGTGGGCATGCTGCTGTCGATCGCCCTGGTGCCGCTGCTGGCGCCGCATTTCTGGCACCGGCGCATGGCCTGGGTGGCGGGCGGCTGGACGCTGGCGCTGCTGCTGCCGCAGGCGGTGCTGTTCGGGCCGGCGGTGGCCGGGCATACCGCCTGGCACGCGATGCTGCTGGAATACCTGCCGTTCACCGCGCTGCTGCTGGTGCTGTTCACCGCCGGCGGCGGCATCCTGCTGCGTGGCGGGCCGTGGGGCACGCCGGCGGGCAACACGCTGCTGCTGGCGATCGGCGCGGTGCTGGCCGGGGTGATGGGCACCACCGGGGTGTCGATGGTGCTGATCCATCCGCTGCTGCGCGCCAACCAGCGGCGGCGGCACAAGGTGCACCTGGTGGTGTTCTTCATCCTGCTGGTGTCCAACGTTGGCGGCGCGACCACGCCGCTTGGCGATCCGCCGCTGTATATCGGCTTCCTGCAGGGCATTCCGTTCTTCTGGCCGCTGCAGTACCTGTCGCTGAAGACCATGACGGTGGCGGTACCGCTGCTGGCGCTGTTCTGGCTGGTGGACCGGCATTTCGCCAAGACCGATGCCGAGCCGGTGCCGCGCCAGAAGCTGCAACTGGACGGGCGGGTGAACATCCTGCTGCTGGCGCTGGTGGTGACCGGCGTGCTGGTCCAGGGGATGTGGCAGCCCGGTGCGGTGGTGCTGTTCGGCACCGCGATCGGGGTGGAGCGGCTGGTGGCGATGGGCTTCTTCCTGGTGCTGGTCGGCGTGTCGTTGAAGCTGACGCCGCGGGCGGTGCGCGAGGGCAACCTGTTCACCTGGGCGCCGATGGTGGAGGTGGCGGTGCTGTTCCTGGCGATCTTCATCACCATCGCCCCGGTGCTGCAGATGCTGGGCGCCGGGCGGGAGGGGCCGATGGCCGGGCTGTTGGCGCTGACCAGCGATGCCGCCGGCCATCCCTCGCCGGCGGCGTATTTCTGGCTGACCGGCATCCTGTCGGCGTTCCTGGACAATGCGCCGACCTGGCTGGTGTTCTTCCAGACCGCCGGCGGCGACGTGGCGCGGCTGACCGGCGAGGATGCCCGCGTGCTGCAGGCGATCTCGGCCGGGGCGGTGTTCTTCGGCGCGCTGACCTATATCGGCAATGCGCCGAACCTGATGGTGCGGTCCATCGCGGCCCATCGCGGGGTGCGGATGCCGGGGTTCTTCGGCTACATGCTGTGGTCTTCGGTGCTGCTGGTGCCGATGCTGGTTCTGGTGACGTTGGTTTATTTCCGCTGAGAGAGGCTGCCATGCCGTATCTGATCGCCGACGACCTGCCCGCCGAGCCCGCCGGGGTGCGGTTTCGCCGCCTGGTGGAACGGGGGGGCATCGCGCAGCTGCCGGGGGCGCATAACGGCATGGCGGCGTTGCAGGCGAAGCGGGCGGGGTTCGAGGGGCTGTACCTGTCAGGGGCGGCGATGACCGCCTCGATGGGCATTCCCGACCTGGGCATGATCACGGTGGACGAGGTTTGCTTCTTTGTGCGCCAAGTGGCCCGCGCCTCGGCCCTGCCGGTGCTGGTGGATGGCGATACCGGGTACGGCGAGGCGCTGAACGTGATGCACATGGTGCGCAGCTTCGAGGATGCCGGGGCGGGGGCGGTGCATATCGAGGACCAGCTGCTGCCGAAGAAATGCGGCCACCTGAACGACAAGAAACTGGCCGATGCGCATGACATGGCGGCCAAGGTGGCGGCGGCGCGGAAGGCGCGGCGGCATCTGTACGTGATCGCCCGCACGGATGCGGCGGCCAGCGAAGGCATGGACGGCGCCGTGGCCCGCGCCAAGCTGTATCTGGAGGCCGGCGCCGACGCGATTTTCCCCGAGGCGATGATTTCGGCGGAGATGTTCCGCGAGTTCGCGCGGCGGGTGAAGGCGCCGCTGCTGGCCAACATGACCGAGTTCGGCCGCACGCCATTCTTCACCGCCGCGGAGTTCCAGGCGATGGGGTATGCCATGGTGATCTGGCCGGTGAGCTCGATGCGCGTGGCGAGCAAGGCGCAATCAGAACTGTACGCGGCGATCGCGCGCGACGGCGGGACGCAGAACATGCTGGAGCGGATGCAGACGCGGGCCGAGCTGTACGACATGATCGGGCTGCATGACTTCGAGGCGCTGGACGCCTCGATCGTGGCGACCGTGGTGCCGGCCGGGATGCCGCAGCGCGGCTGATGCGCCGGACGGTGCGCGGGTGTGCCGCATCGGCACTGGAGGAGGGATGACCATGATCCGCCGCAGTCTTCTGGCCGGGCTGGGCGCATTGCTGGTGCCGGGGCTGGCGCGGGCGCAGACCGGGCCGCAGCCGCCGCTGCGCAAGGAACGCATTGTCATCGAGACCAGGCGCGGCAAGCGCCACAGCTTCACGGTGGAAATGGCGATCCAGCCGGCCGAGCAGTCGATCGGGCTGATGTTCCGGCCGAACGTGCCGGCCGATGGCGGGATGCTGTTCGACTGGATCAAGCCGCGCAAATCGCAGATGTGGATGCGCAACACCATCGCCAGCCTGGACATGATCTTCATCGGCGAGGAGGGGCGCATCCGCACCATCGTCGAGCGCACGATCCCGCAGAGCCTGGCCATCATCGACAGCAGGGTTCCGGTGCGCGCGACGCTGGAAGTGGCGGGCGGCACGTGCCAGCGGCTGGGCATTTCGGTGGGCGACCGGGTGGTGCATCCGATCTTCGAGATGCAATCGCCGTAGGAGGTGCTTGCGTTGCGCCGCCGCCGCCCATAGCTTCCGCCGCGTCGGCACTGGTGGCGGGGCGTGGCGCAGCCTGGTAGCGCGCGTGTTTTGGGTACACGAGGCCGCCGGTTCGAGTCCGGCCGCCCCGACCAGTGGCGAGAAGACTCAAGGAGAGGCCATGCGCGCGCGCATCTACCAGATCCCCAAGAACGCCATGCAGTCGGGCCGCGCCAAGACCGAGGACTGGGTGCTGGAGTTCGAGCCGTCGGAGCCGCGGCGGGCCGACCCGCTGATGGGCTGGATCGGCAGTGCCGATACCCAGGCGCAGGTGCGGCTGGTGTTCGGCAGTTGCGACGAGGCGGTGGCCTATGCCGAGCGCGAGAGGATTCCCCATGTGGTGGCGTTGCCGGCCCGGCGGGTGATGAAACCGAAGGCGTACAGTGACAATTTCCGGGCCGGGCGGGTGGAGAACTGGACCCATTGAGGGCCGTCGGTTGTTATTTCGATAACGGAATGAAATGACTGCAATGCCGCGACTCACCTCGCGCGGGGCTCGGGACCCGCGGGGGGGCCGGCGGCTTGCGGCGGGGCGGGCGGGGCTTTTGCGGCAGAATCATCTGCGGCGGCGGGATAACGCCGAGCATGCGGCAGAGCGGGCGCAGGATGCGGCCGGCCTGGGGCGCCGCTGCCAGGAATTCGGCGATCGCGGGCTGGGCCAGCAAATGCTGCAACTGGCTGGCATAGCCGCGCACCCAGTGGTTGGTCGATGCCGCCAGCCACGCCTGGCCGGCCGGAAAATACGGCCGCGGGCGGCGCACAGCCTGGCGCACGGCGCCGACGGCGTGCCCCGCTGCCAATGCGCGCCCAGGCCACGGCAAGTACAGCCGCCCGCACCGCGTCGCGCCAAGGTTTTTGTTGGCAGAGGAAGGAAGGGGTTCTTTTTTGAAAAAAAGAACCAAAAAACTTTCATTCATTTAAGAAAAAGAAGGGTGTCACAAATTATTTTAAGCGAAAAAAGGTCTTTTTGCTTCTTTTTCTTCAGAAAAAGAAGTGCTTTCTTTTAATAACATCGCAGGACCCCCCCTTTCACAACGCGAAAGGGGGGAGGATCGGCGGGGGATCAGCCGACGGGCATGGTGGCGGCGATCGGGGGCAGGGTTGCGACTTTTTCGTACCAGGCGGTCAGCTTGGGGTGGCCGGGGCGCCAGGGTTCGTGGGCGAAGCGGAAGTCGAGGTATCCGAGGGCGCAGGCGATGGTGATTTCGCCGTAGGTGGCCAGGCCATTGAGGCTGTCGGCTTCGGCTTCCAGGGCGTCGAGCGCGCGGGTGACCTTGCCTTTCTGCATTTCGATCCAGGTGGTTCGGCCTTCGTCCTGCGGCAGGGCGATTTCGCGGCGGCGGGGCTGGGCGGCGTCCATAATGCCGTCGGCCAGGGCGGCGCGGCGGATGGCGGTCCAGCGGGCGGGGCCGGCGGGGGGGAAGAGGCCGGGGGCGCTGCCGACGCTGTCGAGATATTCGCAGATTACCGGGCTGTCGTATAGCGACATGCCGTCATCGGTCACCAGGGTTGGGACCTTGGCGAGCGGGTTCAGCGGCAGCAGTTCGGGGCTGGTGGTGCCGATCTTGGCTTTTTCGATCTGGCCGTCGATGCCGCGGGCGATGGCGCAGGCCATGACTTTCCGCACATAGGGGCTGGCGGCGGAGAAGGCGAGTTTCATGGGATGTTTCCTCGGGCGTTGCCGGCGGAGTCTGCGCGGTGGCGGGCGGCGGTGCAAGCGGGCAGGAAGCGCCGGCCCATCACCGGGCCTCGGGGTAACGGAAGAAAGCGAATAAAGTTTTTTTGCTTCTTTTTGCTTACAAAAAGAAGATCTTTTCTTTCTTGTTGCTGACAGGCCCCAGGACACCCCGCCGCGAAGGCTGGCGGCGCCCAGCCGACCGGATGCCGGATCCGGTCGCCCTGGATGAGCGCAATGGCGGCCACGGCGGGACCGTTCGCAGGAGACCGTTACGGTGCACC
>JADLHF010000039.1 GCA_020848935.1 Acetobacteraceae bacterium | reverse complement strand
GCTGGGCGGGCTGCTGATGGGGGTCGGCGCGCGGCTGTCGGCGGGCTGCAATGTCGGCGCCTTCCTGGGCGGGGCGTCGTCGGGCAGCCTGCATGGGCTGGTGTGGCTGCTGGCCTGCCTGCCGGGGTGCTGGCTGGGCATTCGGCTGCGGCCGATGTTCGGGTTCGGGCGCGAAATCGGAGGACTCACGTCCTATAGCCATTGACTCCTGGCGCGGGTTTGGGAATCTATAAGAACAAATAGCGAACAATTTCCCATGACCCCCGCCTATCTCCTTGCCGCCCGTCCCCTCGCCCCCCCGCCCCCATCCGGGAGCGGGCTGGCCATGCCGCCGGCGCTGGCCGCCTGCCTGCCGGGGGGCGTGCTGCCGCTGGGGGTGTTGCACGAAATGGAGCCGGAGGCGGGGGCGGAGGTGCAGCACGGCGCGGTGGTGGCGGGGTTCGCCGCCCGGCTGCTGGCGCGGCTGCCGGATTCGCAGCAGGGGGGGGGCAAGCCGTGGCTGTGGCTGGCCGGGCGCGGCGATTTGTATCCGCCGGGGCTGCTGGCGCTGGGGCTGGACCCCGGCCGGCTGGTGCTGGCCTGCGGGCGCGACGATGCCGCGGTGCTGGCGGCGATGGAGGCCGGGCTGCGCGGCGGCGGCTTCGGCGCGGTGGTGGGCGAGGCCGGGCGGCTGACCCGGCTGGCGGCGCGGCGGCTGCAACTGGCCTGCCTGCGCCACGGCACGACGGGGCTGCTGCTGCATCGCTGGCCCTATGGCCGGCCGGCGGGGGCCGGGGACGAGACTCCCTCGGCGGTGACGCGCTGGCGGATCGGGGTGGCGCCGTCGGGAGAAGGCGGGGCGCCGCGCTGGCGGCTGGCTTTGCTGCACGCGCGCGGCGGGGTGCCGGGGGAATGGCTGGTGGAAGCGGGAGAGCGTGATGCGACGGATCCTGTCCGTGTGGTTGCCGAACTGGCCGATCCTGCGGCTGCAGCGCAGCGGCGCCGCCTCGGCTGAGCAGCCGGTGGTGACGGTGGCCAGCGAGCGTGGCCAGCGCCGGCTGGCCTGTGTCTGCCCGCTGGCGGCCGAGGCCGGGCTGCGGGTAGGCCAGGCGCTGGCCGAGGCGCGCGCGCTGTGCCCGGCGCTGGATGTCCACGAGGCGGTGCCGGAGGAGGATGCGGCGGCGCTGGGCCGGCTGGCGGAATGGGCCACCCGCTTCACCCCGCTGGCCGCCGCCGACCCGCCGGAGGGGCTGTGGCTGGATATTGCCGGGTGCGCCCATCTGCATGGCGGGGAGGACGCGCTGTGCGCCGCGATCGCCCGGCGGCTGGGCGAGACGGGGTTTCCGGCGCGGCTGGCCGTGGCCGATGCCTCCGGCGCCGCCTGGGCTTTGGCCCGCTGCGCGGGCGGGGGCACGCGGGTGGTGGCGCCGGGCGGCGAGCGGGCGGCGCTGGAAGACCTGCCGGTGGGGCTGCTGCGGCTGGACGACCGCGCCGTGGCCGCACTGCGCCGGGTGGGCATCCGCCGCATCGGGGCGCTGGCCGGGTTGCCGCGTGCCGAAGTTGCCGCGCGCTTCGGGGCGCTGCCGGCGCTGCGGCTGGAACAGGCGTTCGGCACCGCCGAGGAGCCGATCGCCTGGCCGATGCCGGCGCGGCCGTGGCAGGAGGCGCGGCGCTTCGCCGAGCCGATCGCCGCGCCGGAGGACCTCATGCGGGCGCTCGCCCTGCTGGCCGAGGCGCTGGGCGCGCGGCTGGAGGGACAATCCCAGGGCGCGCGGCGCTTCGTGGCGCGGTTCCTGCGGGTGGATGGGGGGGTGCCGGCCATCGGCATCGCCACCGCGCGGCCGGTGCGGGACGCGGCCTATGTGCTGAAGCTGCTGGCGGCCAAGCTGGAAACCGTCGATCCCGGCTTCGGGGTGGAGGCGGTGACGCTGGAGGCGCAGGCCCTGGGGTCCCTGGCCGGGGCGCAGGCGGCGCTGGATGGGCGGGCGGAGGCCGGCGCCGACCTCGCCGCCACGCTGGACACGCTGATCGCCCGGCTGGGGGAGGACGCGCTGTGGCGGCCGAGCCCGCTGGGCAGCCACGTGCCGGAACGCGCCGTCGGCCGCGCGCCGCCGCTGACCGCCGTTGCCTGGCCCGCGCAGTTGCCCGACCGCCCGCTGCGCCTGTTCACCCCGCCGGAGCCGATCGAGGCCACCGCCGCGGTGCCCGACGACCCGCCGCTGCTGTTCCGCTGGCGCGGCCGGCTGCACCGCGTGCGCGCGGCGGCGGGGCCGGAACGCATCGCCGCCGAATGGTGGCGCCGCACGCCCGATGCCACCCGCCCGGCACACGACTTCATCCGCGACTACTACCGGGTGGAGGACCAGCAGGGCGGGCGGTTCTGGGTGTTCCGCGTGGGGCTGGTGGGGGTGCCGCGGTGGTTCCTGCATGGGGTGTTCGGGTAGGAAGAAAGCATGTTCTTTTTTGAAAAAAAGAACCAAAAAACTTTTACCCATTTCTCCCGATGCGAATGGATGAAAGTCTTTTTGCTTCTTTTTCTTCAGAAAAAGAAGGCCTTGCTTGCTTCAGCGCGGCAGCGGTTCGGTGCCTTCGTTGAGAATGGCGAGATAGGCGGTGTAGGCGAACACCCGCCCGCGCCGGCGGCCGGTGGTTTCGTGCACGATGCCATGCCTGAGCAACGCCGCCAGTGCCGCGTTCACCGTCGGCGCGGTCAGCCCCGAGGCCCGCGCCAGCACCGCGCTGCTGGCATAGGGGTGGCGCTGCATCAGTTCCTGGATGCGCAGGGCGGAGCCGCCGGCATCGGCCAGGCGCGCGCGGTCCTGCTGGAACAGTTCGGTGATGCGGGTGGCGGCCTGGAAGGCCTGGCCGGCCGTCTCGGCCACGCCGCGCAGGAAGAATTCCAGCCAGGCTTCCCAGGCGCCGTGCTCCCGCACCTCCTGCAGCAGCCGGTAGTAGTCGGCGCGGTGGGCCTTGAGGAACAGGCTGAGATACAGCAGCGGCTGGCGCGGCACGCCCTGGGTGCAGAGATACAGCGTGACCAGCAGCCGGCCGATGCGGCCGTTGCCGTCCAGGAACGGGTGGATCGTCTCGAACTGCACATGCAGCAGCCCGGCCTTGATCAGCACCGGCAGGCCGGAGGTGTCCTCGTGGATGAACGCCTCCAGCGCGCCGAGGCACGCCGCCAGTTCGTGCGGCGGCGGCGGCACGAACAATGCGTTGCCCGGGCGGGTGCCGCCGATCCAGTTCTGGCTGCGGCGGAAGGCGCCGGGGTCCTTGGCGGCGCCGCGGCCGTCTCGCAGCAGGTGGGCGTGCATCTCGCGGATCAGGCGCAGCGACAGCGGCAGGCTGGCCAGGCGCTCCAGCCCGTGCTGCATGGCGGCGACGTAGTTGGACACCTCGCGCACATCGTCGAACGCCGTGCCCGCGCGCTGCGCCGCCTCGAACTGCAACAGGTCGGCGAGCGTGGATTGCGTGCCTTCGATCTGCGAGGACAGCACCGCTTCCTTGCGGACATACATATAGAGGAACAACGCGTGGCTCGGCAGCAGGGTGGCGATGCCGTCCAGCCGGCCGAGCGCCTGGTCGGCGGCGCTGAGGCGTTGCAGCAGCGGCGCCATGTCGATCGGCGGATCGGGCGGCAGGGGCGGCGGGATGAAGGCGCGCACCGTCTCGCCGCCGGCCACGGTGGCGACGTGGCGGCCGAGGCGGCCAGGGAGGGCGGTGACGGGCGCGGCGGGGCGGAGGGCCATCGGGCTTTAATAGCGGAGAGCGTTAATAAAGAGAACGGCAAATTTCTTTATCAACGTCGATCACTATTAAAGCCGGCTTGAACAGCGATGACCGCCCACGCCGAACTCGTCTGCGCCACCGCCTTCTCCTTCCTGGAGGGCGCGAGCCATGCCGCCGAGCTGGTGGAGCAGGCGGGGGCGTTGGGGCTGGCGGGGCTGGGGGTTGCCGACCGCAACACCGTGGCCGGCGTGGTGCGGGCGCATGAGGCGGCGCGCAAGGCGGGGGTGCGGCTGCTGGTGGGCGCGCGGCTGGGGTTCGTGGATGGCACGCCGGACGTGGTGGCCTATCCCGTGGACCGCGCCGGCTGGGGGCGGCTGACGCGGCTGCTGACCCTGGGCAAGCGGCGGGCGAAGAAGGGCGAGTGCGTGCTGACGCGCGCCGACCTGGCCGGGCATGCGGCGGGGTTGCTGGGCATCGCGATGGCGCCGGAGGGGCTGGCCGAGCTGCGGGAGATGCTGGGCGGGCGGCTGTGGCTGGCGGCAAGGCGGCTGCATGGCGGGGATGACGCGGGGCATCTGGCGGCGCTGGCGGCGGCGGGGCGGGCGGCGCGGGTGGGGCTGCTGGCCACCGGCGACGTGCTGTATCACCACCCCGGCCGGCGGCCGCTGGCCGATGTGATGACCTGCATCCGGCTGGGCACCACCATCGAGCGCGCGGGGCTCGCGCTGGCGCCGCATGGCGAGCGGCATCTGAAGCCGCCGGGCGAGATGGCGCGGCTGTTCCGGGCCTATCCCGAGGCGGTGGCGGCCAGCCTGGAGATCATGGAGCGCGTGGGGTTCTCGCTGGACCAGCTCGCCTATGAATACCCCGACGAGCCCGTGCCGCCGGGGCGCACGGCGGACGAGCATCTGGCCCACCTGACCTGGGAAGGGGCGGCGCAGCGCTATCCCGCGGGCGTGCCGGCGCGGGTGCGGGCGACCATCGCCAAGGAACTGGCGATGATCGCGCGGCTGGCCTACGCGCGCTATTTCCTGACCGTGCACGACATCGTGCGGTTCGCGCGCGGGCGCGGCATCCTGTGCCAGGGGCGCGGCTCGGCGGCCAATTCGGCGGTATGCTTCGCGCTCGGCATCACCGCCGTCGATCCCACCGAGATCGACCTGCTGTTCGAGCGTTTCGTCTCCGCCGAGCGCCGCGAGCCGCCGGATATCGACGTGGATTTCGAGCATGAGCGGCGCGAGGAGGTGATCCAGTACCTCTACACCCGCTACGGCCCCGACCGCGCGGCGATCGCGGCCACCGTCATCCACTACCGGCCGAAGATGGCGATCCGCGAGGTGGGCCGGGTGATGGGGCTGTCGGAGGACACCACCGCCATCCTGTCCAGCCAGTCCTGGGGCAGCCATTCCGACGCCGGCGAGTTGTGGTCGCCGGAGCGGCTGGCCGAGGTGGGGCTAAGCGACGACGCCCCGGCCCTGGCGCGCACCCTGGCCCTGGCGCGCGAGCTGATCGGGTTTCCGCGCCATTTGTCCCAGCATGTCGGCGGTTTCGTGCTGACGCGCGGGCCGCTGGTCGAAACCGTGCCGGTGGGGCCGGCGGCGATGGCGGATCGGTTCTTCATCGAGTGGGACAAGGACGATATCGACACGCTGGGGATCATGAAGGTCGATGTGCTGGCGCTGGGCATGCTGACCTGCATCCGCCGCGCCTTCGCCGACCTGCGCGCGCGCGGCTTCCCCATCGCCGACCTGGCCGACGTGCCGCGCGAGGACCCCGCCGTGTATCGCATGCTGTCGCGCGGCGATTCCGTCGGCGTGTTCCAGGTGGAGAGCCGGGCGCAGATGAACATGCTGCCGCGCCTGCGCCCCGCCCGGTTCTACGACCTGGTGATCGAGGTGGCGATCGTGCGCCCCGGCCCGATCCAGGGCGACATGGTCCACCCCTATCTGCGCCGCCGCCAGGGCAAGGAGCGGGTGCATTTCCCCTCGCCCGACCCGGCGCACGGCCCGGCGGACGAGCTGGAGCGGGTGCTGGGCAAGACCCTGGGCGTGCCGCTGTTCCAGGAACAGGCGATGCGCATCGCCATCGAGGCGGCGAAGTTCACCCCGGAGGAGGCCAACGCCCTGCGCCGCGCCATGGCCACCTTCCGCCATGTCGGCACCATCAACACCTTCTTCGACAAGATGGTGGGCGGCATGGTGGCGCGCGGCTACGACGCCGAATTCGCCGAACGCTGCTTCCGCCAGATCGAGGGGTTCGGGACCTACGGCTTCCCCGAAAGCCACGCCGCCAGCTTCGCCCACCTGGTGTACGTCTCGGCCTGGCTGAAATGCCACCACCCCGCGGCGTTTGCCGCCGC
>JADLHF010000038.1 GCA_020848935.1 Acetobacteraceae bacterium | reverse complement strand
CTGCTCGGCATCACGGCCGCCGGGGCCTTGACGCTGTCCGACGGCGTGGCGATCACCACCGATGGCTTGGACCGTGTGGCCCAGAAGATCGACACGAAGCTGAGCGACGCTCAGATCGCGGCCCTTTCCACCAGCCAACTCGGCAGCTTCCTCGCGGTCAATTCCAGCGGTGGCGCGCCCGGCAAGATCGACATCGGCAGTATCACGGTGGCACCGTTCAGCGTCCGCCAGGCCACGATCGACTTCGTCCTGCCGCAGCCGGAGGCAGGCACGATCACCATCGGCCAACTGGTCGGCAAGTCCACCGACCTGATCCTGGTCACCCGTGCCGGCGGCATCGCAAACGGCACGGCCGACGTCGCCGGGCTGCTGGTGCTCGGCGGCGGCGGCAAGGCCGATCTGTTCGGCGCCGTCGGCGGCCTGCAGGGCCAGGCCGCGGCGAACAAGGCGGGGATTCTGGCATTGCCCAACGCCAATTACCGCTTCAACGCCTGTCCGATCACCTCGATCAACTGCGTATTGCTGCCGATCCAGACCGTACCGCCGCTCAGCCCGCTGCGCGACTTGCCCAATATCCGCGACCGTCCGAGCCAGGACGACGTGGACGTGCAACTGCCCAACGTCTCTGACGAGGACTACTGACATGCTGCGGTTCCGCCACAGCCTGGTCGCTGCGCTGCTTGCCGTCGGCCTCGCCGCTTGCAGCACCCCGCCCGACTCCGCCTATGTCAGCGGCGGCCAGTCCAGCAAGGCCGAAGGCGGTCTGGCGCTCGGCAAGAACGCCACCGGCGAGGACTGCACCCAGCAGGGTCTCGGCGAAGGCGCGGATGTCTATTGCGGCACCTGGCTGCAACCCAGCGCGCGCATTCGCCGCCCGCCACCGGGCTCGCCAGCCTCGGCCGCCGCGATGGCCACCGATGGCCCATGGCGCACCGCACTGGATCAGCGCTTCGCGTGCCAACCGGCCATCCCCACCACCATCCTGGGCAGCGAACCCGCCCTGCTGCTGCAATGCACCCGCCGGGTCGGCGGTTGGGCCCACGTTGCCCTGGTTGCGACGGTGGGCGGCACCACCTGGCTGGCCGACGGCGTGCAGCCGTCGCTGCCGGTGATGGAGCGCGCGATCGGGGTATTGTCGGGTCGCCTGCCGGCCACCGCGGCAGCCACCGAGACCCTCGGCGGCGCCGCCCAACGCCTGTTGGCCGAACGCGCTGCCGCCCGCGCCTTCAGTTCCGGCGATGTCGGCGAGTACGACCGGCTGGTGCGCGTCGCCGACGACAGCAACCGCATCGAGGACTTCTCCGGCTCGGAGAAGAACCTGCGCGCCGCATTGGCCTTGCAGCAGAAAGCGATCGGCGCCGACAATCCGAACACCGTCGTCAGCCTCATAGGGCTGGCCCTGCAAGTATCCAACCAGCGCCGCTATGCGGAGGCGGATGCGCTGTTCGCGCGCGCCGAGCAAATGGTGGGCACCGCCGACGACCCGATCCAGGCCATCCGCCTGGTCCACTACAAGGCGTTGCACGCCGCCAACCAGGGCCATCCCGAGCAGGCCCTGCCGCTGCTGGCGCGTGCCGGGCGCGGCTACGCCGACCTGCTGCCGGACGAGGTCCGCAACGCCCGCCCGCGCGCCGCCGCGCGCATCGGCAGCTCCGGGTCCGGATCGGGCATGGCCGAACTGCTGCCCAACCGCGAAATGCTGTCCGCCCCGACCACGCGCACCGCGCTGCTGGGCCTGATCGAGGTCCACCGCCGCGAGGCGTCCATGTTGCGCCAACTCGGCCGGCTCGACGAAAGCCTGGCCGCATTGCGCCTTGCCAGCAACCTCATCAGCGGCAACGGCCTGCGCCAGCCGATCATCACCGCCCGGATGGCACGCACCAGCGCCGGCGTCGTCGCCGCAACCGAGGGCGCTGCCGCGTCGGTTGACGATTATGCCCGCGCGGTCGCGGTGTTCGCCCAGGCACTGCCCGACAGCCGGCCCGTCGCCGAAACCCTCCTGTTGCGCGCCGGCCAGATCGTGCGCGCCGGCCAGGCTGGCGATGCCGACGAGGTGTGCCTGCGCGCCGTGCGCCTGCTGCGCCAGCTGCGCATTGGTGCCGATCCGCAGCTCATTGCCCCCTGCCTCGACTCCTTCGCCGCCGCCGCCCGCGCCAATTCCGGCGACAGCCAGAAATGGCTGGTCGAGATGTTCGAAGCGGCCCAGCTCGCCCAGGGTGGCATCACCAGCCAGCAGATCGCCCAGGCCACGGCCCGCCTGTCCGAGAATGCCCGCGACCCGAAAGTGGCCGAAGCCATCCGTGCCCGCGAGGACATCCGCTCCAGGCTGACCGATCTCTACCGGGAGCGCGACCAGTTGGAACCCGCCGCCAAGGGCGGCGGCAACACCCCCAGCACCTCGCCGGAACTGGACGCCCGCATCGCAAAGGCACAGGAAGAAGCGGCCGAAGCCGACTCGACCCTGCAGGCCGCCTCGCCCAATTACGGCCAGCTGGTGCAACAGGTCGCCCCGGCCGCCGACGTTCTCGCCGCACTGGCCCCGGGCGAGGCCTTCGTCTCGCTCACGCTCAGCGATACCGGCGGCTGGGCCTTCGCGCTGCGCGCCGGCCGCGTCGCGGTCGCCCCCATTCCCGGCGGACTGCCGGAGATGACCAAGCTGGTGCGCCGCGTGCGTGGCAGCATCGAAAACACCACCGGCACGCCGCCACCTTTCGACATCGAAGCGGCACAGGCGATCTACCGCGCCACCCTGGCCGGGCTGGAGCCGGCATTGCAGGGTGCCGACGCCATGGTGATCGTGCCCGCCGGTCCCCTGCTGTCCCTGCCGTTCGAACTGCTGCTGACCGGACCCGCCACCCAGGACGCGCTGGCCACCGCGCCGTGGCTGTTGCGCCGCGCCGCCATCTCCCACGTGCCGGCGGCGGCGAACTTCGTCTCGCTGCGCAAGATCGCCGGCAACTCCCGCGCCACCCATCCCTGGTTCGGCTTCGGCGATTTCCGTCCGGTCACGCTGGCCCAGGCCATGCGTACTTTCGGCCCCGAATGCGCCGACAGCGCCCGGCTGTACGCCAGCTTGCCGCCGCTGCCCTATGCCCGTGCCGAGCTCGACGCGTCACGCCGGCTGCTGGGTGCTTCGGCCAGCGACATGTTGCTCGGCCCGGCCTTCACCGCCCCCGCCGTCAAGCAGGCGAAGCTGAAGGATTTCCGCATCCTGCATTTCGCAACCCATGCCCTGCTGCCCGCCGAACTGCGTTGCCAGGCCGAGCCCGCCATCGTCACCTCCGCCCCCGCGGGCGCCGCCAACGCCGCCGGCTCGCTGCTCACCGCCTCGGCAGTGCTGGAACTGGACCTCGACGCCGACACGGTGATCCTCTCCGCCTGCAATTCCGGCGGCCCCGGCGGCTCCACCGCCGGCGAAAGCCTGTCGGGCCTGGCGCGGTCATTCTTCTATGCCGGCGCGCGCTCGCTGCTTGTCACCCACTGGTCGGTCAACGACCAGATCGCCGCCTACCTGGTTGCCGACTCCCTGCGCCGCCTCGGCGCCACGCCGGCGATCGGCATCACCGGCGCCATGCGCGCCGCCCAGCTCGGCATGCTCGATGAAGCCGGCAAGGGATTGGTGGCCGATGTCGCGCACCCCTTCTACTGGGCACCCTTCGCCGTCATCGGCGAGGGCGGCGCCCGCCGCGGCGGGCAGCAGGCTGCGGTTTCGATCTCGGCGCCGACCGGGCTATAAAGCTTCCGGCGGGGCGCGGAAGGGAACCTGATGGAGGACGGCAAGCTCGGCAAGTACGAGATCTCGGGCATTCTGGGGAAGGGTGCCATGGGAACCGTCTATGATGCCCGCGACCCCGTGATCGACCGACGCGTTGCCATCAAGACCCTCCCCCTGCCCGACGCGGCCGATGTCGAGACCCAGGAGGAACTGGCCCGCTTCAAGCGCGAGGCCCAGGCTGCCGGCCGCCTGACCCACCCGAACATCGTCGGCGTCTTCGACTACGGCGAGACCGCAAATCTGGCCTATATCGTGATGGAGTTCGTCGACGGCCCGTCGCTGAAGTCACTGCTGGACAAGAACGAACGCTTCCCCACCGCTGAAACCGTCCGCATCATGGCGGCGCTGCTCGCCGGCCTCCAGTTCAGTCACGAACGGGGCGTGGTTCACCGCGACATCAAACCCGCCAACATCATGCTCACGCTCGACGGTCAGGTGAAGATCGCCGATTTCGGCATTGCCCGGATCGAGAGCAGCAGCATGACCCAGGCCGGCACCATCATGGGCACGCCTGCCTACATGTCTCCCGAGCAGTTCATGGGCCAGACCGTGGACGCACGCACCGACATCTATTCGGCCGGCGTCGTGCTGTACCAAATGCTGACCGGCGAACGGCCGTTCGAGGGCAGCATGACGGCGATCATGCACAAGGTGCTGAACACCGCCCCGCCCAGCCCATCGGAGCTTTCGGTCACCGCCCCGCAGACGCTCGATGCTGTCGTCGCGCGCGCGATGGCCAAACGCCCCGAGCAACGCTTTGCCACGGCCGCTGAATTCTCCCAATCCCTGCGCGCCGCCTTCGCCGGTCAGCCGGTCGCCGCCCAGGGCGACGATGCCGACGCAACCATGGTGGCCAGCCCGCCAATTGCGGCGGCACCGCCCGCCCATTCAACCCTGCGGGCGCCGGTGAAAGCCGCCGCGCCCGCCAATCGCCGGCGAAACCTCATGGCAGCGCTGGCCGGTGCCGTCGTCCTGACGGCCGCCGGCGGGGGCTGGTACTGGTTCGCGAACCGTCCGCCGGCGCCGGCCGTGACCACGGCGGCTGTGACGATTGCGGTGCCGGTCCCGCCGCCGACGACATTGCTGCCGCCCTCCACGCCAACACCGGCGGCACTCCCTGCGCCCACCGCCCCCGCGCCTCCGGCAAGCCCCGCGCCTGTCGCGGTTCCAACTCCGCCACCGGCGGCAACCCCCATTGCACCTCCCGCCGCCACATCTGCGCCCGCCCCGCCACCCCCCGCACCTGCGGCGACACCCCCATCGCTCCCGGCATCGCCACCCGTGACCGCCGCCATTGTCCCGCCGCCGGCGGTGCCGCGCTCGGCAAGCAGCCTGCGCGCGGCGGTATCGGCGCTCACCGCCAGCATCCCCTGTTCCCTGCTGGACGGCGATGTATCAAGCGACGGCAGTGTCGCCCTGACCGGTCTCGCCGGCCGCGCCGTCGAGCCGGGGTTGCGCCGGCTGGTGGGCGGCGCCACGGACGGCGCGCCCGTCAATCTGCGCGTCGCCACCTTCGACGGCGCGTTCTGCCAAGCACTCGATACCATCCGCCCGGTGGCCCGCCGATTCGGCAGCCAGGCACCCGATATCCAGTTGTCCCTCAAGTCCGGCGCCGGCCCGCTGCATGACAGCGACAACATCGTACCGCACTTCGTGATGCCGGATTATGCCGGATACGCCCAGCTCTCCTACATCACGGCCGACGGAACACTGGTGCACCTCTACCCCAGCAACGAGGCGCGGCAGATCGACATCACCGCCCCGGACGGCCGGCGGCAGAGCCTCAAGCTGCCGGGGATGGATTTCCGCCAGTTTGCGGCCGGGGCCGCCGTGAACGTCGCGGACCCCGCCACATGCAACTGCAAACCCGCCGAGATCGGTTGGCAGGTCGCCCCGCCCTACGGCGTGGACATGATGATGATCACCGTCTCGTCCCAGCCCCTGTTCTCCCAGCGCCGCCCGGCGGACGACACGTCCGACGCGTATCTGCGCGACCTTCAGGCGGCACTGGATGCGGCAACCCGCCGCGGCATACGCGTCAATGCCCGCGCCATCCTGGTGGAAACGGCACCGCGCTGACGCCGCCGCCGCGGTCGGCTCAGCACCGCACCGGCGGACGGCAATGCCGCCAGACAGGCGTCGCGCAACCAGCCGTTCGGCATACCCAGCAGGAACGAGGCCTGCCAGCGATCCACCATTGCCACCGGCACGCCCAGCGCGGCCGCGCTGAACAGCCGCGGATCCGCAGTATGCATCAGATACGCCTGCATCTCATTGACCATCAGGTCGTCCAGCGCGGGGTCGTAGTTCTGCGCCGCCAAGTAGCGCCGAAACGCCGCACGTCCGGCGTCGTCGAGTCCATCCCGCCAGAAGCTTCGCGCATAGTTGGCATAGACCGGATTGCTGAAGAACTCCGCATGCGACAATTCGTGGCGCAGGATCGCCGCACGCAGCGCCGCATCCACCTCCGGCCCCGCACCGGCGCCGACCCGCGGGATCGAGATAAGCGCACCGCGCGAGTCCGGTGCCAGCATCCCTTCCTGGCGCAGCAGGTCGCGCAGCCACAGCTCCTGCGGCCGCAACGTCACCCCGTCTCGCTCGGCCAGGGTGAAGAACCGCCGCAGGTCGGCCGCCGCGTAGTCGTGGCCGTAATAGTACGTCTCCATCGTATCGCCGGCCGCCGCGATGGCCGCATCCAACGCCGCATCATCGATCACGCGATCGCGCGGCAGCCCAACCTTCTCCACCAGCGCCGCAACACGGTTCAGCATCAGCCCCTGCTCGCGCAACGACGCGAAATCCAGCACCAGTACCCGCCGGTTCGGTTCAAACCGGAACACGCTGATCCCGTTCGGAATGTTTGCCCTGATCGTTGCCTCATCGGCCAGCCGCACGGCAATCGCGGGCGCTTGGCCCGGCGCGTGCTGCGCGGGCACGTCACCAATCTCGGCCGGCGGCACCTTCTCGCGCATCATGAACCAGCCGACCACGCCAATCACGATCAGACCGACCAGCGCGATCAGCCGGAAAACCGATGGCACACCGCCCCCCGCGGGGATCAGCGGCCGATCGGCCGGCCGTCCATACACCCGCTTGCGCGGCAGCCGCACGGTCGCATCGTCATCCCGAGGGTCGATATTGCCGCCCTGCTCGCCCATGGCGGGCGCCCCGCGTGAACGCGCCCCTGCCAGAGATCAGGCGCCGATATTGACAACCTGCACGCGGCGGTTGCGTGGCTCGTCGGTCTGATCGGGCGTCGGCACCTTCAAGTCCTCCTGGCCGCGGCCGACCGCCTGCAGTCGGCTGCTGGCGACACCGAACTTGCTATGGAGATACGCGGCAACCCGCGCCGCCCGCGCCTGGGACAGGGCCATGTTCATCTCTCGCGATCCGGTGGTATCGGTGTGCCCCTCGATGCGGAAACGATAGCCAGCCAGCGTCTCGCTGTTCAGCGCCCGCCCCAGCTCGTCCAGCGTGCGCATCGCCTGGGCGGTCAGTTCGGCCGAGCCGGACGGAAACTGCACCGTGAGGTCAATCGACGGTGCCGCGCCTTGCGGCGCGGTCGCCGCACTGGCGGGCGGCAGCGCAGGCGTTGCTGTCGCCGTTTGCGGCCCGGCCGGCGCCACTGCCGCGGGGCGGGGCGCGATAGGCGCCGACACGGGCGCAGCCGACACGGGCGCAGCCGACACGGGCGCAACCGCCGCCGGCGCAGCACTGCCCGACGATGTGCCGGGCGACGCCGGGCGAATGCCGCGCGTGCCGGTCTGCAAGGATCCGCTCGGGCGCAACGCGCGGATGATCTGATCTGCCGAAGGCGAACCCTGGGCGGCAGCATCGCCTGCCCCAATGGCAACCGGTCCCAGCCATACCGGCAGCACGAATGCGCCGGCAAGAAGCAGAGTGCGCATGGTCTCGATCCCCCTGAACACCATTGCGGGCAGTCTATCACAGTGCGGCCCGGGTTTACAGCATCACACCGGCGACAACGCAGGCCAGCCGATCGCCGACCCCGCTCCAGCGGTGCATCGCCAGATCACGACCGGCGCCATCTCGCAGTCGTCGCGCGCACGACCAGCACGCGCGCCCTCGACGGCATGACGCCCCGCTCCCGCACCGGCATGACGCCGCCGGGCCCAGGATCGCGCCGCCGCGCTCAGGGCAGATCGAACCGATCGAGGTTCATCACCTTGTTCCACGCCGCCACGAAGTCCCGCACGAACGCCGCCTCGCCATCGCTGCATGCATAGACCTCGGCAAGCGCACGCAATTGCGAGTTGGAGCCGAACACGAGGTCCACCACCGTGCCGGTCCACTTGCGCGCGTCGGTCGCCCGATCGTGCCCCTCCAGCACATTCTCGGACGTCGCCGATCGCCGCCACTTCGTTCGCATGTCGAGCAGATTCACGAAGAAGTCGTTGGTCAATGTGCCGGCCCGTTCGGTAAAGACACCATGCGCCGACTGGCCGACATCGGCATTCAGCACCCTGAGCCCGCCAACCAGAACCGTCATTTCAGGCGCCGTCAGCGTCAGCAGATTCGCCCGATCCACCAGCAACTCGGCTGCTTCTCCCTCCTGGCCCTTGCGCGCGTAGTTGCGGAACCCATCGGCCGTCGGCTCGAGCACCGCGAAGGAGTCCACATCGGTCTGCTCCTGCGATGCGTCCGTGCGCCCGGGCGAGAACGGAACCACCACGCTGTGCCCGGCCTTCTTCGCCGCCTCCTCCACCGCCGCACAGCCGCCCAGCACGATCAGGTCGGCAAGCGAGATGCGCTTGCCCCCCGATTGCGCGCTGTTGAAAGCCTGCTGGATGGCCTCCAACCCCCGGAGAACCTTGGCCAGCTCGGCTGGCTTGTTCACCTCCCAGTCCTTCTGCGGCGCCAGGCGGATTCGCGCGCCGTTCGCCCCGCCGCGCTTGTCGCTGCCGCGGAAGGTGGATGCCGACGCCCAGGCCGTTGTGACCAGTTGCGACACCGAAAGCCCGGATGCCAGTATCCTCGCCTTGAGGGCGGCGATATCCGCCGCATCCACCAGCGCGTGGTCCACCGCGGGAACCGGGTCCTGCCACAGCAGCGTCTCGGCCGGAACGAGCGGGCCGAGATAGCGCGCCACCGGCCCCATGTCGCGATGCGTCAGCTTGTACCACGCCCGTGCGAACGCGTCGGCAAACGCCTTGGGGTCATCATGGAACCGGCGGGAAATCGCCGCATAGGCCGGGTCCATCCGCAGGGCCAGGTCGGCCGTGGTCATCATGGGCGCGTGGCGCTTGGCGGGATCATGGGCATCGGGAACCGAGCCGGCCGCCGCGTCGCCCTTGGCCATCCACTGGTGGGCACCGGCCGGGCTTTTCACCAACTCCCACTCATTGCCGAACAGGGTCTCGAAGTAACTGTGGTCCCAAGCAGTCGGGGTGGCCGTCCAGGCCCCCTCGATGCCGCTGGTGATCGTGTGCACACCCTTGCCGCTGCCGAAGCTGTTCGCCCAGCCCAGCCCCTGCTCGGTGATATCGGCGCCCTCGGGGGCGGGGCCGACATATTTGCCGGGATCGGCCGCGCCATGCGCCTTGCCGAACGTGTGGCCGCCGGCCACCAGCGCCACGGTCTCCTCGTCGTTCATCGCCATCCGGGCGAAGGTCTCGCGGATGTCGCGCGCCGAGGCGATCGGGTCCGGATTGCCATTCGGCCCCTCGGGATTCACGTAGATCAGGCCCATCTGCACCGCGGCCAGCGGATTCTCCAGCTGACGCTCGCCGCTATAGCGTTCGTCACCCAGCCAGGTGCCTTCGGGTCCCCAGTAGACATCCTCCTCCGGCTCCCAGACATCCTCGCGCCCACCGGCAAATCCGAAGGTCTTGAACCCCATCGACTCCAGCGCGACATTGCCGGCCAGAATCAACAGGTCGGCCCAGGACAGCTTGCTGCCGTATTTCTGCTTGATCGGCCACAGCAGCCGGCGGGCCTTGTCGAGGTTGCCGTTGTCCGGCCAGCTGTTCAGCGGGGCGAAGCGCTGCGTGCCAGAGCCGGCGCCGCCGCGGCCGTCGGCGATGCGATACGTGCCGGCGCTGTGCCACGCCATGCGAATGAAGAACGGCCCGTAATGGCCGTAGTCAGCCGGCCACCAGTCCTGCGAATCCGTCATCAGGGCGTGCAGGTCCTTCACCACGGCATCGAGGTCGAGGCTCTTGAACGCCGCGGCATAGCTGAAGGACGCCCCCATGGGATCGATCAGGGGCGAGTTCTGGTTGAGGATCCTAAGGCTCAGCTGATCCGGCCACCAGCCCTCATTCGGCCTGGCCCCAACCACGGTGCGCGTGCGGGTTCCACCTGTCATCGGGCACTTGTTTTCGGTATCCATCGTTGCCTCCGATCGCATTTCACGCCGTTCAACGGCGGCGCATCAGATAGTGCGATTCGAGGATCGATCCAATCGATCTCCTGCGGAAAAGGATCGGTCAACCCATTGATCCCTGGTCCACCCCATCGCGTTCACGTCCATTTGCGTCTATGCCGCCGCGTCGGTCCCCAGATGGAACAGGCAGTCGCCTCGCATGGTCCGGCCCGGCACGCGCTTGCATAACACGAACCCTGCCCGCGCAAAGTGAAACGCAACCGCCGGCGCCCATGGCGTTTCGGGGAAGTGGATCCGCCCGGCCAACTGCCCCTTCGCGACCTCGTCGCCCAATTCCACCGCCGGCTCGAACACGCCGTTTTCGGGCGCATAGACGAAATAATCCGCTCCCCCGACATCAAGCAGCCGGGTGCCGTCACCCCTGGCCCGCGACTCCTTTGGCAGGATACCCATGTGCGCCAGCACATTGCGCAAACCGCGTTCGACAATGCGCAAGGCAGCCGGCGTCACCTGGCCGGAGCCGCCGAGTTCGGTGCCCAAGGCAAGCTTGCCGGCCCGCTCCGCCCCGCCCATCAATGTGCTGTCGGTCCCCGTGCCATTGCCGCCACCTGACATATAAGCCAGCGGCGACCCGAACGCCTTCAACAGCGCCAGTTGCCGGCCGTGCCGCTCGGCATCCGCCGCCCGCTTGATCAACGCGCAGGGCACATACATCAGCGACGACCCGCCGGAATGCAGGTCGCACACCACATCGGCCAGCGGGATCAGCACGTGCTCGATGAAGAAGGCGATCTGCTGCGTCACGCTCCCGTCGGGATCGCCGGGAAAGCTGCGGTTGAGGTTGCCGGCATCGATCGGCGAGGTCCGCGTGCCGGCCATCGCCGCCGGATAATTGGCCATCGGCAGGATGATCACCCGCCCCTTGATCTCGGCCGGCTCCAGCGATCGCGCCAGGTTGCCCAGCGCCACCTGCCCTTCGTACTCGTCGCCGTGGTTGCCCGACACCAGCAGCGCCGTCGGCCCGGCCCCGTTCTTCAGTACCACGATCGGGATCGGGATGAAGCCGTAGGCCGAGCTGTGCACCGAATGGAACAGCCGGACAAAGCCGGCCTGCCGGCCCTCGGCGTCGAAGTCCACCTCGGGGATCAGGCGCGAGCGCGCGGCGTCGGACATGGTTCCATCCCTTCGTTCAGCTGCCTTCCCGCGTCATCAGGTGGCATGCCACGCCATGGCCCGGCACGGTGTCCAGCAGCTCCGGCGACAACTCCCGGCAGATCGGCATCACCTGCGGGCAGCGTGTGTGGAAGCGGCAGCCCGAGGGCGGGTTGAGCGCACTGGGGATATCCCCCGATATCCGCTGCCGCCGCCCGCGGCCACGCTCGCGCGGGTTCAGCACCGGCACCGCACCGATCAGCGCCTGGGTATAGGGATGCTGCGGATTGGCATAGATCGCCTGCTTGTCGGCAATCTCCACCACCCGGCCGAGATACATCACCGCCACCCGGTCGGAGATGTGCTTCACCACGCTGAGGTCGTGCGCGATGAAAAGATAGGTCAGGCCGAGTTCCTTCTGCAGATCCTGCAACAGGTTGACGATCTGCGCCTGCACCGAGACGTCCAGCGCGGAGACAGGTTCGTCGCACACCACGAAGCGCGGCCGCAGCACCAGCGCGCGCGCGATCCCCACACGCTGGCGCTGCCCGCCGGAGAACTCGTGCGGAAACCGGTCGCGCGCGCGTGCCGGCAGGCCGACCAGCTTCAGCATCTCGCTCACCAGCCCGCGGCTTTGCGCATCCGGCTTGGCGCCATGGATCAGCAGCGGTTCCATGATGATGTCCTCCACCATCATGCGCGGGTTGAGCGCACCATACGGGTCCTGGAAGACGATCTGCATCGCGCGCCGGTGCGGCCGCATGGCGCGGCTCTCAAGCCCGGTGATCTCCTGCCCGTCGAAGCGGATGCTGCCGCCGGTCGGCTCGATCAGCCGGATCAGCAGCCGGCCCAGCGTCGATTTGCCGCACCCGCTCTCGCCCACCAGCCCCAGCGTCTCGCCCGCCGCAATCCCCAGCGACACGTCGTCCACGGCGCGCAAGGGCGTCACCGTGCGGCGGAACACTCCCCCGGAGCGCACCGGGAAATGCTTCGACAAACCGGCAACCTCAACCAGCGCGCTCATGGCGAAACCAGTTCCGCGCTGCGGATGCAGGCGGCAAGATGTCCCGCTTCCTCCTCCACCAGCGGCGGAATCCCGCTGCGGCACGCCTCGATGCGGAACCGGCAGCGCGGCGCGAACCGACAGCCCGATGGCCGCCGCGTCGGCTCGGGCAACGAGCCGGGAATGGCCACCAGCCGGTCGGTGTCCTGGTCCAGGGTCGGCACGCAGGAGAGCAGTCCGCGCGTGTACGGATGGCGCGGCCGCTCGAACAGCTCCGCCACCGGCGCCTGCTCCACGATCCGCCCGGCATACATCACCATCACCCGATCGGCCGTCTCGGCGATCACCCCCATGTTGTGGGTGATCACGATGATCGCCATGCCGAGTTCGTCGCGCAGATCCATCAGCAGGTCCAGCACCTGCGCCTGGATGGTGACATCGAGCGCCGTGGTCGGCTCGTCGGCGATCAACAGCGTCGGATTGCAGGCCAGCGCCATGGCGATCATCACCCGTTGCCGCTGTCCGCCGGACAGCTGGTGCGGGTAGTCGGTCATCCGCTGCACGGCGGACGGGATGCCCACCTTGTCCAGCATCGCCAAGGCACGGGCGTATTGCTCGCGCTGGCTCAGCCGCTCATGTGCCCGCAGCGTCTCCATCATCTGCTCGCCGATCGTGAATACCGGGTTCAGCGACGTCATCGGTTCCTGGAACACCATCGAAATGCCGGACCCGCGGATGCCCTCCAGCCGCCGCTCCGGCATCGTCGTCAGCTCCTCGCCCGCGAAACGGATCGAGCCTGCGGCCACCCGCGCCGGCGGCTTCGGCAGCAACCCCATGATCGTCAGGGCCGTGACGCTCTTGCCGCTGCCGGATTCGCCGACGATGCCCAGGATCTCGCCCTTGTCGAGGTCGAAGCTGACATCCTCCACGGCGGTCACCTCGCCGCGCTCGGTCTGGAACGCGGTGGTCAGGTTTCGCACTTCAAGCAAACTCATTGCTGTATCCTGAGCCTCGGGTCGAGCACGTCGCGCAGCCCGTCGCCGAGCAGGTTGAGCCCCATCACCGTGATCATCAGCGCAATGCCGGGAATGGTGATGATCCAGGGCGCCTCCACCAGGTACTGCCGCCCCTCGGCCATGATGTTTCCCCAGGTCGGCGTGGGCGGCACCGCCCCCATCCCCAGGAATGACAGCGTCGCCTCCGCCAGAACCGCATACGCGAACAGGAACGACAGCTGCACGATCAGCGGCGCCATCGCATTCGGCAGGATGTGCCGCCGAAGGATGCGCCAATGCCCAGCACCCGCCGCCACCGCCGCCTGCACGTACTCCATCTCGCGCAGCACGATCACGCTGGCCCGCACGATGCGTGCCGTGCGCGGGATATAGACGATCGAAAGCGCGAGAATGGCGTTGAAGGTCGATGGCCCCAGCACCGCGGTGATGGCAATCGCCAACAGGATCGCCGGAAATGCCATCAGCGCGTCGTTGATCCGCATCAGCGCATTGTCGATGCGGCGGAAATACCCGGCGCTGGCCCCGATCAAGGTGCCGAACACCGCATTCAACGCCACCACGGAAGACCCGATATACAACGAGAGCTGCGCGCCCCACACCACGCGCGACCACAGCGAGCGGCCGAAATTGTCGGTGCCGAACAGGTAGCCATCGGCACCGGGTGCACGGAACTTGAAGCGCATCGCAAGTTTCGTCGGGTCCAGCGGCGCGATCACCTGCGCCAGCAATCCGGCCACCAGAATGACGGAACACAGCCCGAGGCCCATCAGGAACAGCCGGTGGCGAAACAGCCGCCGCACCGTCATCCGCCACGGCGGCTGGCGTCGGACCGCAACCTCGAACTCCTCCTCCAGCGGCGCATCGTCCGCCGTCTCTGCCGCCACCCTGGTGTCAGGCCCGTTCATAGCGCACCCGCGGATCAAGAAGGGCATAGGTGATATCGATGAAGATATTGACCAGCACCAGGAATGTGGTGGTCAGCAACAGCCCGCCCTGCACCATCGGATAGTCGCGGTTCAGCACCGCCTGGGTCAGCAATTGCCCCATCCCCGGCAGCGAGAACAGGCTCTCGGTCACCACCGCGCCCGAAATCGACAGGCTGATGATGATCCCGACCACGGTGGTGATCGGGATCAGCGCGTTGGTCAGCGCATGCTTCACCACCACCAGCCGCCGCGGCAACCCCTTGGCCCGCGCCGTACGGATATAGTCCTGCCGCAACACCTCCAGCATGGTCGAGCGCGTGATGCGTGCCAGCAACCCCATCTGAAGCAAGGCCAGCGACAGCGCCGGCATGGTCGAGGTGCGCAGCCAGCCCACCGGGTCCTCCCATAACGGGATGTAGCCGCCGGTCGGCAGCCAGCCGAGCTTCACGGCAAACAGCAGGATCATCAGCAATCCGAGAAAGAAGTTCGGCACCGAAATGCCGACCATCGCAAACACCATCGCCAGCTGATCGATCGCGGTGTTCTGCCGCAGCGCCGCCAGGATGCCGCTCACCATCCCCAGCCCCAGCGTCAACACCAGGGCATAGAGCGCCAGTGCGATGGTCACCGGCAAGCGGATCATCGTCACCTCCAGGACATCCTGGCCCATCAGCAGCGAGCGGCCCAAATTGCCCTGGAGCAACCCGGCGTACCACTTGACCAGCTGCACCGCCAGCGGCTCGTCCAGCCCCAACTCCCGGCGGATCTGCGCAAGCTGCTCCGCCGTCGCCGACAACCCGCCAATCACCGCCGAGGGGTCGCCCGGGATCAGCCGCATCATCCCGAAGGTGATGAGGCTGACGATCAGCAGCACCGGGATCGCTCCCAGGATGCTGCGCAGGACGACCCCCCACATGCCCCGCTGCGCCTATTCGAACCAGACGTTCGAGAAGCGCGGAATGCGGAACGGCTTGTAGCCCTTCACGTTCGCCCTGACGCCCTGCACCTTGGTCAGCGAGCCGAACGGCAGCACCAGCGCCTGGTCCAGGATGCGCGCCTGCATCCGCTCGAACGCCGCGAAGCGCTCCTTGGGGTCAACCTTCTCGTTCATGTTCGCCCATTCGGCCTTCAGCACCGGGTCTTCGTGGCCGGGCTTCGGCTTGTAGTTCGGGTTGCTGCCCATGAAGAAGTTCATCACCGCCAGGGCCCCCAGCGCCGGCTGCGTGCCGTAGCCGGTGAAGAAGTAGTTCCAGCCCGGCGACGGCGATGCCGCCCCCTGCATCTGCACCGACGTCGGCCAATCCACCACCTTCAGCTCGGCCTTGATGCCGATCGCCTTCATCTGCTCCGCCATCACCACCGCGGCATTGTACATCGACGTGTAGTCCTTGTTGGTCAACAGGACCACCGGCTCGCCATTGTACTTCGCTTCGGCCAACAGTGCCTTGGCCTTGGCGGGATTCTTCTGGTTATAGGTCTCCTTGCCGGCGCTCGAGTAGGTCGCCTGATGCGGATACTGGAAACCGACATTCAGCTTGTAGTTGCCGTCCGTCGCCGCCTCCATGATCTCGTCCATGTCCAGCAGCGCCATCACCGCCTGGCGGAACTTCACGTTGTCGGTCGGCGGCTGCGAATTGTTGGCCGAGGCGATATGCACCCACCAGTTCTCCAGCGGCAGGATGGTGATCTTCGGATCCTTCTTCAGGTCGGCCACCGACACGAAGGGCAGGTCCTCCACCCCCTGCAGCTCGCCGGTGCGCAGCCCGGCCACCCGCGCGCCGGCCTCGGTCACGATGCGGAAGGTCACCGTGTCGAAGCAGGCCTGCTTGTAGCCGCCGAAGCCGGTGCGCTCCTCGTATTTGGTATTCGGCACGTAGCCATCATAGCGCTTCAGCTTCACGTGGCTGCCCGGCAGGAACTCCACCAGCTCCCATGGCCCGGTGCCCACGGTGTGAAGCTGCTGCGGCGCGTCGTCCTTGAACTCCGCCGGGACAATCACGATCGGCTGCGAGAACGAGCTGATGAACTCCATGAACGTCGGCTGGCGCTTCTTCAGCGTCACCACGAAGGTGGCCGCGTCCGGCGCCGTCCAGGCGGCAACGTTGTCCAGGATCTGCCGCTCGATGGCCTTCTCCTTGTAGCGCTGCCAGGATGCCACCACGTCGGCCGAGGTCATCGGCTTGCCGTTGTGGAACTTGATCCCCTGGCGCAGCTTGAAGGTATAGACCAGCCCGTCCGGCGATTCCGTGACCGACTCCGCCAGATCGGTGATCGGCTTGTTGCTCTCGTCGCGCGACATCAGCGCCTCGAAGATGTTCATCGCCACATTGCGGGTCGAGATCGTGGTCGATGTCATCTGGTCGAGCGAATTGACGTTCGCCTCCTGTCCGAAGACGAAATCGCCCCCCACTTTCGGGCACTTGAACGGTGCCGCCAAGGCCGAAGTGCTGCCCAGCGCCAGCGCCAAGGTCATCGAAGCCGCGAGGCCGTACGAAGTCCATCCGGTCCGTGCCATCGGAAACTCTCCCCTTGCATGTTGCGGCGCTGCAGGCGCCGATTGGCAAATCTTCGTGGACGCCTGCCGACGGCGTCAAGATAATCAGGCAATCTTTCTTCCCGGGAGAAGCCCAGCGATGTTCACCGACCTGCCGATCACCGGCTATCTCGACCGCTTCTCCCACCGTCCCGGCGAAACCTTCACCGCCCATGTCGCCCTGCGCGCGCCCGGTCCGGCGCAGGCCCGCCTGGTGAAGGTGATCTCCGGCGACCCGAACCCCGCCGGCCCCGGCATGCGGTTCGAAGACCGCGCCGCCATCTTCACCACCGATTTCGCCGGCGCACAACAGCCGATCGCCCTCGGCTCGCATGGCCGCATCACCCCGGCGCCCGACCGCAGCACCCACGCCGCCTGCACCTGGACCGCCGTCCTTCTCACCGGCCTGCCCGGCGAGACCCGCACCGTCCTGTCAGAGGCGGACGGCACCGCCACCGTCACCCTGCGCGCCGGCAGCATCGGTGTCCAGGCCGAGCTCTCCTGGCCCGGCGGGTCCGTCGTGCTCCAGACCGATACGAAGCTGCACGCCCGCGCCTGGTACCGCCTGTGGCTGTCGGCCGACCCCGCCACCGGCGCGATTGTCCTGGGCCAGACCGCTGCCGCCACCGGGGCAACCACGGCGACGACAGCCAGCGCATCCAATCTGCGCCTGCCCGCCGGCGGAACCCTGCTGATCGCCGCCGAGAACCCCTCCGCCCCAACCCGCCACTTCACCGGCAAGATCGAGGAACCCGCGCTGCACGCCGGGCTGGTCCGCAGCTGGCCCACGGCACTCGCCGCCAGCGACCTTCCGTTGATCGCCCGCTGGAATTTCGCCCTGGCCATCGACAGCCAGACCATCGTCGATACCGGCCGCCAGAACCGCCACGGCATCCTGGTCAACACCCCCACACGCGGTGTCGTCGGCGCGCATTGGCGCGGACGCGAGCATTGCTGGCGCCACGCGCCCGGCGACTACGCCGCCATCCATTTCCACGACGACGACCTCGACGACTGCCGCTGGCAGCCCAGCTTCACCTTCACCGTGCCGGACGGGCTCGCCTCCGGCGCCTACGCCCTGCACCTCACCTGCGCCGAGGGCGAAGACTGGCTGCCGCTCTACGTGCTGCCGAAAAAGCACGGCCCGCATGCCCCCATCGCCTTCCTCGCCCCCACCTTCACCTACCAGGCCTACGCCAACCACGCCCGCGGCAACGCCGACGCCGATTACCTCACCCGGGTCGCGGCGTGGGGCGCCTATCCCCACAACGCCGACCACTGGCCGCTCTATGGCCGCTCCACCTACAACAAGCACGAGGACGGCAGCGGCATCGCCTTCTCCTCGCGCCGCCGCCCGATCCTGACCATGCGGCCGGGCTACCTCACCTTCAACGACCCGCTGGGCTCCGGCCTGCGCCACTACCCCGCCGACACCCACCTGCTCGCCTGGCTCACCGCCAGGGGCCTCGACTTCGACGTCATCACCGACGAGGACCTCGACGACGAAGGCGCCGACCTCATCCGCCCCTACAAGACCGTGCTCACCGGCTCCCACCCCGAGTACCACACCCCCGGCACGCTCGACGCGCTGGCCGCCTACACCAGCAGCGGCGGCAAGCTCGCCTATCTCGGCGGCAACGGCTTCTACTGGCGCATCGCCCGCGACCGCGCCCGCCCGCACATGATCGAGATCCGCCGCGCCGAGGGCGGCATCCGCGCCTGGGCCGCCGAGGCCGGCGAATACTACCACGCCATCGACGGCGAAATGGGCGGCCTCTGGCGCCGCAACCGCCGCCCCCCGCAGCAGCTCGCCGGCGTCGGCTTCTCCGGCCAGGGCACGTTCGAGGGCACCCATTACCGCCGCCTGCCCGCCTCCTACGAGGGCGAACACGCCTGGATCTTCGCCGGCATCAACGAGGAGATCGTCGGCGACTACGGCCTGTCCGGCGGCGGCGCCGCCGGCTTCGAGCTCGACCGCGCCGATCCCATGCTCGGCACGCCGGAGAACGCCGTCATCCTCGCCCGCTCCGAGGACCCGCCGGAATCCTTCGTCACCGTGCACGAGGAACTGCTCGGCGGCTCCACCACCATCAGCGGCGAGGACGCCGACGAGCTGATGCGCGGCGAGATCGTCTATTTCGACACCCCGTCCGGCGGCGCCGTCTTCGCCGTCGGCTCCATCACCTTCTGCGGCAGCCTCTGGCGCGACGGCCGCTTCGACGGCCCGATCTCCCGCCTGCTGGAAAACGTCGTCCGCCGCTTCGCCGGACAATGAACTTGCGCAAGGCCTCAATGGATGAAAGTTTTTGCTTCTTTTTACAAAAAGAAGACTTGTTCTTTTTTGAAAAAAAGAACCAAAAAACTTTTATCCATTTGGCCCGTGTCCCGTTTGCAGCATCGTGCCGATCCCCTAGGCTGTCCGGCAGGCCGCGAGGAGGATACCCAAGGTGATTGTCCGACACGAGAAGCTGCACGACATCGCGCTCCAGATGCTGCGCGCCGGCGGCAGCAGCGAAGCCGAAGCCGCCACCGTCGCCGACCACCTGGTCGGCGCCAACCTCGCCGGCCACGACAGCCACGGCGTGGTCATGCTCTCGCCCTACGTGCGCTCGCTCAGGAACGGCAACCTCAAGCCCAACCACCGCCACACCGTGGTCAGCGAAAGCGGCAGCTTCGCCGTCTGGGACGCCACCGGCTGCTACGGCCAGGTCGTCGCCCGCGACGCCATGCAATGGGCGATCGACACCGCGCGCCGCGACGGCATCGCCATCCACGGCCTGCGCCACGTCCACCACATCGGCCGCGTCGGCACCTATGGCGAGATGGCCGCCGCCGCCGGCCTGGTCTCGCTCTCCTTCGTCAACGGCTACAGCGGCAAGCCCCGCGTCGCCCCCTTCCGCGGCCGCGAGGGCCGCTTCACCACCAACCCGATCTGCATCGCCGTCCCCGGCACCGCCACCACGCCGCCCACCATCCTCGACTTCGCCACCTCCGTCATCGCGCTCGGCAAGGTCCGCGTCGCCTACAACGACAAGCGCCAGGTCGTCCCCGGCGCCCTGATCGATTCCCAGGGCCGCCCGACAACCGACCCCGCCGTGATGTACGAGGAGCCGATCGGCGCCGCCCAGGCCTTCGGCGAACACAAGGGCTCCGGCCTCGCCCTGATCTGCGACCTGCTGGCCGGCGCCATCGCCGGCGCGGGCGTGATGCCGGGGGAAAGCCCGCCCGACCACGGCATCATCAACGGCTGGCTCACCTTCGTCCTCGACCCCGCCCGCCTCGCCGCCGGCCCGTTCATCGCCGCCGAGATCGACAAGATGGTTTCGTTCGTGAAATCCTCCCCGCCGATCAACCCGGACGAACCCGTCCTCGTCGCCGGCGAGCCCGAACGCATCGCCCGCGAGAAGCGGCGCCGCGACGGGGTGTATATCGACGACCAGACCTGGGCCCAGCTGGCCGAGGCCGGCCGCAGCCTCGGCATCAACATCGCGCTGGGGGACTGACATGTTCGACCCGACCGCCCGCCGCCGCCTCGGCCGTACCGCGCTGTCGGTCACCCGGTTCGGATTCGGCACCGCGCCGCTGGCCGGGTTCCGCACCACCATCCCCGAGCGTGACGCCATCGCAACGGTCGAGGCGGCGTACGATGCCGGCGTGCGCCTGTTCGACTCCTCGCCCTATTACGGCTACGGCCGCGCCGAATTGCGCATGGGCGCCGCCCTGCGCGACCGAGCGCGCGACGATCTCGTCGTCTCCACCAAGATCGGCCGCTGGATGACCCCGGTGCCGCGCAACACCGAGATCGCGGGCATGCGCCGCGGCGGCCTGAATTTCTACCCCACCTTCGACTACAGCTACGACGGCGTGCGCCGCTCGCTCGACCAGTCGCTGCTGCGCCTGGGCATGGACCGGGTGGACATCGTCTTCGTCCACGACGTCGACTTCTGGACCACCGGCGACCGCCTGGTGCTGGAGACCCGCTTTTCCGAGGTCATGAACGGCGCCTACCGCGCCCTGGCCGACCTGCGCAGCCAGGGCGTGATCGGTGCCATCGGCGTCGGCCTCAACGAGGCCGACATGTCCGCCCGCTTCGTCCGCGCCGGCGATTTCGACTGCGTGCTCCTCGCCGGCCGCTACACCCTGCTCGAACAGCGCGCGCTCGACGATTTCATGCCGCTCTGCGAAACGCGCGGCGTCGGCGTCGTCATCGGCGGCCCGCTCAACTCCGGCGTGCTCGCCACCGGCGCGCGCCAGGGCGCCAAATACGACTACAACGATGCCCCCGCCTGGGTCATGAACCGCGTCGCGCGCATCGAGGCCGTCTGCGCCCGCCACGACACCCCGATCGCCGCCGCCGCCCTGCAATTCCCCCTCGCCCACCCGGCCGTCGCCGCCATCATCCCCGGCGCCGTCTCGCGCGAGGAGATGCAGGGCAACTTCGCCCTGTTGCGCCGCCCCATCCCCGCCGCCCTGTGGGAGGAACTGCGCACCCTCGGCCTGCTCGACCCGCGTGCCCCGGTCCCCGCCTGAAGCCGACGGAAACCCTGTACCCATGGCCTCACCGCGGTATGCACGCTGATGGCGTTTCACAGCCCCTCCGCGCGCCGCCCCGCCATCACGGGTCCCGGCCCCGCGCCGACAACCGCCCATCCCGTCCCGGCATGCCCGGCATGACCGTCGATATCGGCGCCCTGCTGGCCGACCTGCGCCGGGAACTCGCCGCCGGTAACCTCTCCCCCGCCACCGAAGCGCATATCCGCAATGAATTCCGCGCCGCCCGCGTGCGCGCCGACACCCCTTCCGGGGCCGCCGTCCTCGACCGTGAGGCAGCCCAACTCGAACGCGAAGCCGCCGCCCTGCGCGCCATCCGGGCGCAACACTTCGGCTAGTGCCTGATACCAGCCCGCGAAATGACCGACTCTTCCGGCCGTTTCGCGGGTTGGTATCGCGCGCGGGGCTGGCCGGTGGCCGCGCGCAAAGCAAAGACTCGTGCCAGCCCGCGTTGACCCATACTTCATGGGTCAACGCGGGCTGGTATGATACCAATCCTCGAAATGAGTGGCCGAAAAGGTCAGGAAAGCCTGGGCTCCGCCCAGACCCGCCTGGTCCGGCGCGCGCCTTCGCGCGACGGGCCGAGCCCCTGGACCTCATCCATCTAGAAAGTAATGGGATTCCAAAGGCCCTCGGCCTTTGGTGGGTGCAGGGCAAAGCCCTGCTCTTGCCTGGATTCGTGGATCATTGCTTTCAAGGATTGGCATGACTGCGCGTCTCTTCTACAGATAAGAAAAAGACTTCTTTTTGTGAT
>JADLHF010000037.1 GCA_020848935.1 Acetobacteraceae bacterium | reverse complement strand
GCACCATGTCCGAGAGCCAGGAACTGGTGACGCTCACCACCTTCGCCCGGCGCATCCGCGTCACCCGGCCGATGCTGGTCAACGACGACCTCGGCGCCTTCACCGACTTCGCCGCCATGATCGGCCGGCGCGTCGCTGACTTCGAGAACGTCACCGCCTACGGCCTGCTCAACACCGCCAACGGCGATGGGCCGACGCTGACCACCGGCGCCACGGCGGTGTTCGCCACCGGTGCGGCACGGGCCAACAAGGCGGCTTCCGGCACCGCGCTCGACCTGACCAACCTGGCCGCCGGCCGGGCGGCGGTGATGAAGCAGAAGACGCTGGACGGGCTGCCGATCTCGGTCGGCGCCAACATGCAGCTGGTGGTGGGGCCGAACCAGGAACTGGCGGCACGGCAGCTGACCGTGTCGGTCCAGGCGGCGCAGACCAGCAACGTCAACGTCTACGCCGGCTTCATCCAGCCACTGGTCGAGCCGCTGATCCCCTCCAACCGCTGGTATCTGTTCTCCGATGCGGTGTCGGCGCCGGTCTATGTCTACGGCTACCTCAACGGCGCCGAAGGCCCGCAGGTGACGACGGGGCCGGTGTCCGGCGTCGATGGCGTCGAGGTGTCGGTGATCTTCGACTTCGGGGTCGGTGCCATCGACTGGCGCGGCGCTTGGTTCAACCCGGGAACCTGATCAGCGCGCACTCATGATCGGCACGCCGTAGAGGCCAGCGTGCCGATCATCGGTGACGAAGATAGCATCCTCCACCGCAGCCTGTGCCAACAGGAGATGGTCGAACGGGTCGCGGTGCTGCTCGTGGAATGCCAGCCGGCTCAACCGCTCGACGTGGCGCGGTGTCAGGTCAAGCATCTCGAACCCCGCGTGCACGCAGTTTTCCGCCAACTCCGAGACACTGACCTCCAGCTTGCCGATCCGCACCTTGATCGCGGCCTCCCACAAAGACACCACGCTCACCAGCACGTCGTTCTGTGGACTGGCGATCGCTGCCCGCGTTTGTAGACCCAGCGCTTCATCGCCACCGGCAAACCACAGCAGCGTGTGGGTGTCGAGCAACAGGCGCATCAGTGGCGGGCTTTGCCACGCACCGGAAAGACATCCTTGTCGATCGCGTCGAGGATGTCGGCCGGTGTCTCGTCAAAGTCCGGAGCCATCCTGATCCGACCCTTCATGAACCCGAAGGGCCGCTCAATCGGCTGAACCGGATCGACCGGCACCAGGCGCATCACCGGCCGACCACGGGAGGTGACCACGACCGATCCACCGCTGCTGACGTGGCGGATGTGGTCGGACATGTGCTCGCGCAGGTCCCGAACGCTGATCCGTGTTTCCTCGGGCATCACACCCTCCTTGGTGTCCACGTGCTGTGTACACCAAACCGCTCTCCCCAACCAAGGAAATCCCCCATGAAGACCTTTGTCCAACCGGGCCTCTCGGTTCCGATGCCCATGCCCTACGACCGCACCTCCGGCCAGGGTGTGCTGGTCGGCGCCCTGTTCGGTGTCGTCGCCGTCGACGCGCTCTCGGGTGTTACCGCCGAGGTGGCGGTGAACGGCGTGTTCGACATCACCAAGGAGGCGCCACTGGTAATCGCCGTCGGTGCCCGGGTGTTTTGGGACAACACCAACAAGCGGGTCACCACCACGGCGACCGCCAACACCGCCATCGGCCATGCCGTCGTCGCCGCGGCGAGTGCCGACACCACCGTGCGGGTGCGCTTGTCCGGCTCCACCCCGGCCGGCACCTGAGGAGGAGACATCATGCGCTTCCTGATCGCCCGCTTTGGCGAGCCGAGCACCTATGGTGCGCTCGCCGCCATGCTCGCCGCCCTCGGCCTGCATCTCGACCCCGGCGTGCTGCAAAGCATCTCGCTGGTCGGCACCGGAATCACCGGCCTGCTCGGCGTCCTGCTGCGGGACAAGGGCAGTGCCGCCTGATGTCCGCCTTCGCAAGCATGTTGGCGGCGGTGCATGCGGACACCAACATCGGCACGCCGGCCGACTTCCGTCGACCGCCAGATCCCTGGGTGCCGGCCCGCGTCGTGCTGTCCCGTCCCACCGACACCATCGGTGGCTTGGGCGGCCTCGGCGCGCGTGCCGGCAGCCTCGCCGCCACCGTGCTCGCCGGCGACATCACACCGCTGGAACCGCAACGCGGCGACGAGTTGCTGCTCGACGGCGTGGTGCGCCGGATCGAGGACGCCGAGCGCGATCCGCTGGGCCTGTCCTGGCGCCTTGTTCTGGCGGAGGGTTGAGCCATGCCCACACCGCTACGCGAGACGGCATTGGCGGCGATCGCCGACCGCCTGGCCGCCGAACTCCCCGATGCGGTGCTGGAACGTGCTCGTCGTGCGCAGGTAGATACCGACAAGGAGGCGATGCCGCGGCTCGTTCTGACCGGCACCGATTGGGAGGCCGACGAGACGGCCGAGCCCGGCAGCACCCACTACACCTTGGGCTTCGTGGTCGCCGGTTACGTACGGGACACCACGGACCTCGGCGTCGAGCAGGGGCTGTCAGACCTGCACGCCTCGGTGGTGACAGTCCTGGCCGGCTGGACACCTGCCATCGACGGGCTGGGCGAGGCGGCCGAACAGGGTGCTGAGTTCCGGCTCTACGACACCTACGAGAGCGCCAAGCCGGCCGGCGAGTTCATCGCCCGCTTCTCGATGCTGGCAATCGCACCGCTGGGCGCGCCCTACCTCCCCTGAGCCACGGCTCCCCCACTCAACAACCGGCTAGGCCCGCTCTCGCAGGTGCAAGGGCACCAGCTGACGCGTGCTTGCCGAAACCTCATCCCATCCCCCCAAGCGGGTCGGCTCTCACGGGTGCAAGCGCACCCGCTGCCGCCGATTCGCGTAGCTCCAAAGGAGTTCCGCGGTGAGCATCAACCTCGTGCGCATGAAGTTCGCCGCCGTCGCGGCCAAGATCGAGACCACGCCGGGGGTCGACGCCATCGCCGGCACACCCTCTGCATCGGACTGGATCGCCTCGGAGATGGAGGTCCAATTCGATCCCACCGTCATCGAGTTGCCGGAACTCACCGGCTCGCTCGACAAAGCCG
>JADLHF010000036.1 GCA_020848935.1 Acetobacteraceae bacterium | reverse complement strand
CGGTCGAGCATCTCGACGCGGGTTTCGGCGCGGCCGCGGGCAACCTGTTTCAGCACCCGCAGATGGGCGGCGCCGCGGGCGGCGACCTGCGGCGAGTGGGTGACCAGCAGCACCTGCACGCCCTCGGCCACGCGGGCGAGGCGTTCGCCGACGGCCGCCGCCGTGGCGCCGCCGATGCCGCTATCGACCTCGTCGAACACCAGCGTGGGCACGGTGGAGCCGCCGGCCAGCACCACCTTCAGCGCCAGCATGAGCCGGGAAAGCTCGCCGCCGGAGGCGACGCGGGCAAGCGGGCCGGGCGGCTGGCCGGGGTTGGTGGAGATCAGGAAGCGCACCTGGTCGGCGCCGCCGATGCCCCAGGCGGCCTCGTCCAGCGCGGCGACCTCGGCGACGAAGCGGGCGCGTTCCAGGCGCAGCGGCGGCAATTCGCGGGCAATCGCGCGGTCGAGCTTCTGGGCGGCGGCGCGGCGGGCCTCGGTCTGGCGGGTGCAGGCGGCGACGAAATGGGCGCGGGCGGTGGCCACGGCGCGTTCCAGGGATTCGACCTCGGCGGCGCCGGTTTCCAGGGCGGCGAGGCGGGATTGCAGGCTGGCCAGCAGGGTGGGCAGTTCGGCGACGGCCACCGAGTGCTTGCGCGCCGCGGCACGCAGGGCGAACAGCCGCTCCTCGGCGGCTTCGAGGCGGCGCGGGTCGGCCTCGCTGTCCTGCGCCAGCCGGCTGAGCAGCGACTCGGCTTCGGCGAGGGCCAGTTCGGCGGCTTCCAGTGCTGCGAAGGCGGGTTGGGCAGGGTGGGATGCGTCGGGCGCGGCATTGGCCGGCAGCAGGCGTTGCAGGGCGCGGCCGGCGGCCCGCAGGGCGGCGGCGGGGCCTGGGGTGCGGCTGCGGCCGGATTGCGGGGAGAGTTCGGCCAGCGCGGCGGCGATCGCCTCGGCGCGGCGTTCGCCTTGTTGCAGGGATTGGCGTTCCTCGGCGAGTGCCGCTTCCTCGCCCTCCTGGGGCGCAAGTCGCGACAATTCGTCCACGGCATGGCCGAGCCAGTCGCGGTCGCGCTCGGCCGCCGCGATGGCGGCGCGGGCATGGGCCAGCGCGGTGGTGGCCTCGCGCAGGGCGCGCCAGCCGGCGGCGACCTCGGCGCGCAGCTTCTCGGGCACGCCGAAGGCATCCAGCAGGGCGGCGTGGCCGGCGGGGTCGGCCAGGCCCATCTGGTCGTGCTGGCCCTGGACCTCGACCAGCAGCGCGCCGAGGCGGCGCAGCAGGGCGGCGCTGACCGGCTGGTCGTTGACGAAGGCGCGGGAGCGGCCGTCGCGGGTGACGATGCGACGCAGCACGATCTCGTCCTCCGCCTCCATGCCCTGGTCGGCCAGCAGGGTGATGGCGGGGTGGCCGGCGGGCGGGGCGAAGACGGCGGCGACACTGGCCTGTTCCGCCTCGGCGCGCACCAGCCCCTGTTCGGAGCGCGCGCCCAGCGCCAGGCCGAGGCTGTCGAGGAGGATCGATTTTCCCGCGCCGGTCTCCCCGGTGAGCACGGTCAGGCCGGGGCCGAAGGAGAGGTCGAGGCGCTGGATCAGCACCACGTCGCGAATGGCGAGCGCGGTCAGCATGGACGCCCCCGCGCGATGGTCAGAACACCGAGCGCCACATGCGGCGCAGCAGGCCGGGGCGCTCGGGCCGTGGCGTGGTGCCGTCATCGGCGACGTCGCCGGCGGCGACCAGCTGGGCGTAGCTGTCGGAATACCACTCGCTGCCGGGGTAGTTGTAGCCCAGCACGGCGGCGGTCTTCTTCGCCTGGTCGGTCAGGCCGAGCAGCAGGTAGATCTCGGTCAGCCGGTGCAGCGCCTCGGCGGTGTGGTTGGTGGTCTGGTATTCGTCCACCACGCGCTGGAAGCGGTTGATGGCCGCGGTGTAGAGCTTCTGGCGCAGGTAGTAGCGGCCGATCTCCATCTCCTTGCCGGCCAGATGGTCGCGGGCGAGGTCGATCTTCAGCCGGGCGTCGCGGCCATAGGCGCTGTCGGGGAAGCGGTTCACCACCTCCTGCAGCGCGCCCATGGCTTCGCGCGTGGCGTTCTGGTCGCGTTCGACATCGGCGATCTGTTCGTAGTACGACAGGGCGCGCAGGTAATAGGCGTAGCTGATGTCGCGATGGGCAGGGTGGAGCTGGATGAAGCGGTCGAGCGTGGCAATTGCCGAGACATACTTGCTTTGCAGGTATTCCGCGTAGCCTTGCATCAACTGGGCATTCACCGCCCAGGCGGAATACGGGTAGTTCTGTTCGACCTGGTCGAACTGCGTTGCCGCGGTGTTGTACCGCTTGGAGTTCAGGGCATCGACGCCGCGGTTGTACAGCACCTCGGCCTCCGGCACGGAGATCTCGTCCGGGTTCGGCTCCTTGCTGGAGAAGGGGTTGAGGGACGACATCGTCTCGCATCCGCCTAGCGGCAGCGCGAGCAGCAGGAGGAGGGCGGCGAAGGCGGGACGGAGCATCGATCGTGTCACCGGAAAGGGCAGAGCCGGCTTATAGCACGCTCGGCGCCGGGGCGAACCCCGTCCGCGCCTGGCGCCGTGGCACTCAGCCGTGTGCGGCGCGCTTCGTGCCGGCGGCCACGATCGGGGTGCTGCCTTCGATCTGCCGCCAGTTGGCAGGGTCGGCGAACAGGGCGCGCAACAGGGCATTGTTCAGCCCATGGCCCGGACGGTGGGCGCGCAGGGCAGCATGCAGCACGGCGCCGGCCAGCGCCAGGTCGCCGACCATGTCGAGCAGCTTGTGGCGGACGAATTCGTCGTCCATGCGCAGGCCGGCGGGATTGAGGACGCGGTCGCCATCGACCACCACAGCATTGTCCAGGCTGCCGCCGCGGGCCAGGCCGGCAGCCTGCATCGCCTCCACCTCGGCCAGCAGGCAGAAGGTGCGGGCGGCGGCGAGCTCGCGGCGGACGCTGGTGGCGGTGACGCGCAGCGCCAGCGATTGCACCCCGATCGCCGGGGCGCCGAATTCGATCGAGACGCGGGCATCCAGCCCGGCCGCGCCGTGGGGCGGCGGCAACAACTCGGCCCACGCGCCATCTTCACCCGCAACGCGGACCGGGCGGAGCACGGCGATGCCGGGCCGGGCGGCATCCTGCGCCACGACGCCGGCGCAATCGATCAGGAACACCACGTTGGCCGCCGATCCGTCCAGGATCGGCAGTTCCGGCCCGTCCACTTCCACCACCGCATTGCTGATGCCGGTGGCGACCAGGGCGGCCATCACATGCTCCACGGTGCCGACACGGGCGGCGGGGATGGTGGGGTGGGCGATCTCGGTGCACAGCCTGGTACCGACCACCAGATCGAAACGGGCGGGAATATCGACGCCGAGGTCGCGGCGGCGGAACACGATGCCGTGGCCGATGGCGGCCGGGCGCAACGCCATTGCCACCCGCGCGCCGCTGTGCAGCGCGGTGCCGACGCAGTCGATCGGGGATTTCAGCGTGCGCTGCATCAAGTGGGCACCATCGTCCGGCACTTCCGGGGAAATGCCCTGGCCGACGATCGTCGCACTGTGGGAGAAGCCGTCCATGTGCCCGTCTTTCTGTCGTGTGCCGCCACGTGGATGGTTGACGATCGCAGGGTAGGGCAGGCGTTGGTGTCGGAGCGAGTCAAGCTTTATTTCTCAATGTTTCGCTATAAGACACGAAAATAGCGGCATTTATTGCAACAGCTTCGTTGCGATGCGGCAATCGGATGTTGCGGCCCCGCCATCGGTGCCGCCTCGCTGTGCGGGCGGTGGCGTGAGCGGATGTCCGCCGGTCAGGTGTCTCCACCTGACCGGCTTTTGCCCTAGTGCTGGGTGCCCTAGTGGTGGGTGCCCTAGTGCTGGGTGCCCTACCTAGTGCTGGGTGCCGGAGTGCTGGCGGCGCAGGAAGGCCGGGATCTCCAGGTCGATCTTCTCGCCCGGCGCGGCGGCACGGGGGGCCTCGACCGGCATCTCGGGCGCCGCTTCGTGGCCGTGGGTGGGCTGGGTCACTGCGGTGCGGGGTTCCGGCGCCGGGCCGGCACCGCGGTTGCCGCGCAGCAGGCCGGTGACCCGATTGAACAGGTTCG
>JADLHF010000035.1 GCA_020848935.1 Acetobacteraceae bacterium | reverse complement strand
TGGCTTGCACAAGGGAACCGGCGGCCGCAGGGCTGCCGGTTTTCTGTTTGCGTGGCTTGAACCGTTCGCACCGCCGGCTGCGGGCGTTCCGTTTTCGCCGGTGATCGGCGATACTGCGGGCCACGGCGCGGCGATGAAGGAGAGGCTGGGTGGCAAAGGCGTGGTTGGGCGGACTGGCAATCCCCGTCGTGGCAATCCGGGTCGTGGCAATCCTGGTCGCGGTGGCGGCCGCCACGGCGCCGGCACGGGCGCAGATGGAAAGCCGCGAGGCGATCCAGTTGCAGAATCAGGTGCTGGAGCTGCGTCGCGACATGCAGGCGCTGCGCGAACAACTGAACCGCAGCAGCACCGGCAGCAGCAGCGGCAGCGCGCTGTCGTTCGGTCGCCCGTCCGGGTCATCCGCGTCGGGCGGCGGTGAGCTGACCGCCGCGCTGCTGGACCGGGTGAGCCAGCTCGAAGAACAGGTCCGCCGCCTCCAAGGCCGGCTGGACGAGGTGGACAATGCCCGCCAGCGCCAGGGTGACGAGCTGAAGAAAGACCTCGAGGACCTCAATTTCAAGCTCGGTGCCGGTGGTGGCGCCGCGGCCGGGGCGGCGGCGGCACGGCCGGAACCGTCACGGCCACCCGCCGCCGCGCGGCGCACGCCGGAGCTGGCGATGCAGGAGGGCAACGCCGCCCTCGCCCGGCGCGACTACGCCGCGGCCGAGGCGGCAGCGCGCGAGGTGCTCGCCTTCCCGCGCTCGCCGCGGGCGGTGGATGCACAGTTCCTGCTGGCCCAGACCCTGGCCGGCAAGCGCGACTACCAGGCCGCCGCGGTGGCGTTCGACGACACCTACAACCGCAACAAGGTCGGCAGCCACGCCCAGCCGGCGCTGCTGGGCCTGGCCAATGCGCTGACCGCGATCAACGAGAAGCGCGCCGCCTGTGCCACGCTGGACAAGCTGAAGGCCGAGTTCCCGAACACGCGCGCCGATCTGAGGGACCAGGTGGCCGCGGCACGCCAGAAGGCCGGCTGCCGCTGACGCGGATTCGCCAAGCCGACGCCGGCGGGGCAGGGCTGCCGGCCCGCTTCGCCGCGGCGATGCGCCGGCTCGGCCCGTTCGAGCCGGCGCCGATACTGGCGGTTGCGGTCTCCGGCGGCGCGGACAGCATGGCGCTGGCGCTGCTGGCCCGCGACTGGGCCGCAGCGCAGGGCGGCGCCGCGATTGCCCTGGTGGTCGATCATGGGCTGCGGGCCGAGTCCGCCGCCGAGGCGGCAGCGACCATCGCCCGGCTGGCGCAATGCGGCATCGCCGCCCGGCTGCTCGCCCTGCACGGCCTGGCGCGCGGGCCGGGATTGGCGGCGCGGGCGCGGCTCGCCCGGCACGCGGCGCTGGAGGCCGCCTGCGCCGAGCGCGGCATCCTGCACCTGCTGTTCGGCCACCACGCCGGCGACCAGGCGGAAACGCTGCGGATGCGCGCGCGCGCCGGCAGCTTGCCGCGCGGCATGGCCGGCATGGCCGCCCTGGCCGAGGGCGAGGCGGTGCGCCGGCTGCGGCCGCTGCTGGCGGTCCCGCCCGGCCAACTGCGCGCCCTGCTGCGGGCCCATGGCATCGCCTGGGTGGAAGACCCGTCCAACCAAGACACCGCCACCCTGCGCGCCCGGCTGCGCCTGGAACTGGACGACCCCGCCGGCGACGGCCCGCAGGTGACGGCCCTGCTGGCCGAGGCGCGCTGCCACGGCCAGGCCCGCGCCGCAGCCGAAGGTGCGACCGCCGCCGTGCTGGCCGCCCGCGTGGCGCTGCATCCCGACGGCTGGGCGGTGCTGACCGGTGGCCCACTGGCACCGGCGGCGCTCTCGGCGCTGATTTGCACCATTGCCGGCCGGCGCTACCCCGCCGCCACCGCCGCCGTCGCAGCCCTGGCCCGCGCCCCGCGCGCCGCCACCCTGGCCGGGGTGCGGCTGCTGCCCGCCGGGCGGGCCGGGCGTGAAGGCGACTGGCTGGTGGTGCGCGAGCCGGCCGCGATGGAAGGCCCGGTCGCCGCCATTCCCGGCGCGCTGTGGGACCGGCGCTTCCGCCTGTCGCCGGCCGCGCGCATGGCGGGCGGCATGGCGGGCGGCATGACGCTGGGCGCCTTGGGTGACGACGCCGCGCGGCTGCGCCGGTTGGCACCCCACTGGCCGGCGTGTGTGCTGCGCACCCTGCCGGCGCTGCGCCGCGATGGGCAGCTGGTGGCGGTGCCCGCGCTGGGGCATCCCGATGCGCCGCGATGCGCGGATTTCGGCCTGCAGTTCCGCCCGGCGCTGCCGCTGGCCGGGGCGCCGTTCCTGCCGATTTGACCTACCCCGCCCGGCAAGTGCACACGGACAGGAACGGCGGGGGTGCAAGGCGTATGGAACCACCCTATGTTATGAGCGAACGGAGGGGCGGCTCGCCGCCCCGCCATGGGCCGCGGCACCCGCCGCGACGGCTGCCCGCCCTGCGGCGGGGACGGAAAGGCCATCTCGGCCAGGGAATGGAATGAGCAATTTCGGCCGCAACCTCGCGCTTTGGGTCATCATCGCACTGCTGCTGGTGGTGCTGTTCAACCTGTTTCAGCCGAGCTCCAGCAAGTCGCCCGCGCAGCAACTGGCGTATTCCGACTTCATCGCCGACGTGAATGGCGGGCGGGTGCGCGACGTCACCATCCAGGGCCGCATCGTCAGCGGCCTGATGGCCGATGGACGTCCGTTCCAGACCTACACCCCCGAAGACCCAACCCTGGTGTCGCGCCTGACCGACAAGGGCGTGCGGGTCATCGCCAAGCCGGAGGAGAGCGACGTCAACCCGCTGCTCAACATCGTGCTCAGCTGGTTCCCGATGCTGTTGCTGATCGGCGTCTGGGTGTTCTTCAGGCGCCAGATGCAGGGCGGCGGCGGCCGTGCCATGGGCTTCGGCAAGTCCCGCGCCCGGCTGCTCACCGAGAAACAGGGCCGGGTCACATTCGACGATGTCGCCGGCATCGACGAAGCGAAGGGCGAACTCCAGGAAATCGTCGAGTTCCTGAAGGACCCGCAGAAGTTCCAGCGCCTCGGGGGCAAGATCCCCAAGGGCGTGCTGCTGATCGGCCCGCCGGGCACCGGCAAGACCCTGCTTGCCCGCGCCATCGCCGGCGAGGCCAACGTGCCGTTCTTCACCATCTCCGGCTCCGACTTCGTCGAGATGTTCGTCGGCGTCGGCGCATCGCGCGTGCGCGACATGTTCGAGCAGGGCAAGAAGAACGCCCCCTGCATCATCTTCATCGACGAGATCGACGCCGTCGGGCGGCATCGCGGCGCCGGCCTCGGCGGCGGCAACGACGAGCGCGAGCAGACGCTCAACCAGATGCTTGTGGAAATGGACGGCTTCGAGAGCAACGAGGGCGTCATCCTGATCGCCGCCACCAACCGGCCGGACGTGCTCGATCCCGCCCTGCTGCGCCCCGGCCGCTTCGACCGCCAGGTGGTCGTGCCCAATCCCGACGTGAACGGCCGCGAGAAGATTCTGCGGGTCCACATGCGCAAGGTCCCCCTGGCCAGCGACGTCGATCCCAAGGTGATCGCCCGCGGCACGCCCGGCTTCTCCGGCGCCGACCTCGCCAACCTGGTCAACGAGGCCGCCCTGCTGGCCGCGCGCACCGGCAAGCGCGTGGTGGCGATGTTCGAGTTCGAGCATGCCAAGGACAAGGTGATGATGGGCGCCGAGCGGCGCTCGCTGGTGATGTCGGACGCCGAGAAGGAAATGACCGCCTACCACGAGGCCGGTCACGCGCTGTGTGCCATGAACCTCGAGGAATGCGATCCCGTCCACAAGGCCACCATCATCCCGCGCGGCCGCGCGCTGGGCATGGTGATGAGCCTGCCGGAGGGCGACCGCTACTCCAAGAGCAAGGCGAAGTGCCTGGCCGAACTGACCATGGCAATGGGCGGCCGGGCGGCGGAGGAGATCATCTTCGGCGCCGACAAGGTCTCCAACGGTGCCGCCGGCGACATCAAGATGGCCACCGACCAGACCCGCCGCATGGTCCAGGAATGGGGCATGAGCGACAAGCTCGGCATGATCGCCTATGGCGACAACAGCCAGGAAGTCTTCCTCGGCCACTCGGTGACCCAGAGCAAGAACGTCTCCGAGGCCACCGCGCGCGAGATCGACAGCGAAATCAAGGCGGTCATCGACAACGCCTATGTCTCGGCCAAGCGTATCCTGACCGAGAACCTGGATCAGCTCCACGCGCTGGCCCACGCCCTGCTGGAACACGAATCGCTGTCCGGCGAAGAGATCCGCACCGTCCTGCGCGGCGAGAAGGTGATCAAGGTGGTGGTCGACGAGCCGGCGCCGGATTCGCGCCGCGCCTCGGTGCCGTCCTCCGGCCGTCCGGCGCCACCGTCTCCTGGCGGGCTGGGAACGGCACCGCAACCGGGCTGACGGGCGGCGGGCAGGCTGACGGAACGGTGCTGATGCCGTGCACCTGATCGAGCCGCTCGGCCTGCTGCGCGGGTCGGCCGCGTGCGAGGCGATCCAACGCCGCCTGGCCCTGCCGCTCGCCGGGGGACCGGCGGCGTTTTCGCTGGCACGGCTGATCGGCGCTGCGCCGGGCGACAACCCCGGGGAGATCGTGCCAGCCGGCGCGGTTCCGGCCGCCTTCGCGCCTGCCCTCGCGCGTGTCTGCGCGGCGCCTCCGCCCTGGGCGGGGCTGGCCGGTGGCGGCCCCTGGGTGATGGGCATCCTGAACGTGACCCCCGACAGCTTCAGCGACGGCGGCCGCCATGCCGATCCCGGTGCCGCCACCGCTGCCGGACTGGCGATGCATGCGGCCGGCGCCGACCTGGTCGATATCGGCGGCGAGAGCACCCGCCCGGGCTCCCTGCCGCTGGCGCCGGACGAGGAACAGCGCCGCATCCTGCCGGTGATCCGCACGCTGGCCGCCGCCGGGGTGGCGGTGTCGGTCGATACCCGCCATGCCGCCACCATGCGCGCGGCACTGGCCGCCGGCGCGCGTGTCATCAACGACATCTCGGCCCTGGCGCACGACGCCGCCGCCGCCGGCGTGGTGGCCGCCGCTCGCGCGCCGGTGGTGCTGATGCACATGCGCGGCACGCCGCAAACCATGGCGGCACACGCCAGCTACGCCGACATCGCCGCCGAGGTGGTGCGCGAACTGGCGGCACGCCTGGCCGCCGCCGAGGCCGCCGGCATCGCGCGCGCCGATATCGCCGTCGATCCCGGCATCGGCTTCGCCAAGAACGACCACGGCAACCTCGAACTGCTCGACCGGCTGGCGATCCTGCACAATCTCGGCTGCCACGTGCTGGCCGGCGTCTCGCGCAAGCGTTTCATCGGCCACCTTTCCGGCGAGGCCGAGCCGGCGCTGCGCGGACCGGGTTCGCTGGCCGCCGCCCTGGCGGCGCTGGAGCGCGGCGCGAGCATCCTGCGCGTGCACGACGTGCCGGAAACGGTCCAGGCCGTCCGGGTCTGGCGCGGCTTGCACCCCCGATAACCGCGGCAATACCATTTCCGGCGCCGCTGCGGTACATGCAGGAACAGACGAACGGGATGGGAATGCGCGACCATGGACATGACACGACGCCTGTTCGGCACCGACGGCATCCGCGGCACCGCCAACGCCGAACCGATGACCGCCGAGACCGTGCTGCGCCTGGGCCAGGCCGCCGGCCTGCTGTTCACCCGCGGCGCCCACCGCCACTCCGTGGTGATCGGCAAGGACACCCGCCTGTCCGGCTACATGCTGGAACCCGCCCTGGTCGCCGGCTTCATCGGCGCCGGCATGGACGTGGTGCTGGTCGGCCCGCTGCCCACCCCGGCCATCGCCATGCTCACCCGCAGCCTGCGCGCCGACCTCGGCGTGATGATCTCCGCCTCGCACAACACCTTCGAGGATAACGGCATCAAGCTGTTCGGCCCCGACGGCTACAAGCTGTCCGACACCACCGAGGCCGAGATCGAACAGCTGATGGGCACCAACATGGCGCCGCGCATGGCCAGCTCCATCCGCCTCGGCCGCGCCAAGCGGATGGAGGATGCCGGCGGGCGCTACATCGAGTTCGCCAAGAACACGTTTCCCCGCCGGCTGCGGCTGGACGGGCTGAAGATCGTCGTCGATTGCGCCAACGGCGCCGCCTACAAGGTGGCGCCGACCGTGCTGTGGGAACTCGGCGCGGAGGTGATCCGCGTCGGCGTCTCGCCCGACGGCTTCAACATCAACCGCGAATGCGGCTCCACCGTGCCCGATTTCCTCAGCGGCGAGGTGCGCCGCCACGGCGCCGATCTCGGCCTGGCGCTGGACGGCGACGCCGACCGCCTCATCCTTTCGGACGAGCGCGGCAGCATCGTGGACGGCGACCAGATCCTGGCGCTGATGGCGCATTCCTGGCACACCGGCGGGCAGCTCGCCGGCGGCGGCATCGTGGCCACCGTGATGTCCAACCTCGGGCTTGAGCGCCAATTGGCCGAACAGGGGCTGGCGCTGCACCGCACCCAGGTCGGCGACCGCTACGTGATGGAGCGGATGCGCGCCGGCGGCTTCAACATCGGCGGCGAACAGTCGGGCCACATGATCCTGTCCGACTACGCCACCACCGGCGACGGCCTGCTGGCGGCATTGCAGGTGCTGGCGGTCCTGGTGGAACAGGGCCGGCCGGCCAGCGAGGTCTGCCGGGTGTTCCAGCCGCTGCCGCAGAAGCTGCGCAGTGTCCGCTTTGCCGGCGAGTCGCCGCTGGACGTGGCGCAGGTCCAGGCCGCGGTGGCGGCGGCCGAGGCGCGGCTGGCCGGCAGCGGACGGCTGCTGATCCGCAAGAGCGGCACCGAGCCGGTGATCCGCGTTATGGCCGAGGCCGAGGACACCGCCCTGGTGGAACGCGTGGTGGACGAGCTGTGCGCCGTCATCGGCCAGGCGGCCGCCCTGTCGGAGCAGGGGGCGGCGTGAACGGCCGCGTCCTGATCATCGCCGGCTCGGATTCCGGCGGCGGCGCGGGCATCCAGGCCGATATCAAGACCGTCACCGCCCTGAACGCCTTCGCCATGACGGCGGTCACCGCGCTCACGGCGCAGAACACGCTGGGGGTGCAGGGCGTGCACCCGGTCCCGCTGCCGTTCATCCGCCTGCAGATCCGCAGCGTGGTCGATGACCTCGGCGTGGACGCGGTCAAGACCGGCATGCTCGGCGATGCCGCCACCATCGACCTGGTGGCCGAGGAGCTCGACCGCCTGGCCCTCACAAAGGTGGGAGGCGTCCCCGTGGTGGTCGATCCCGTGATGGTGGCCAAGGGCGGCCATAAGCTGCTCGCCGACCAGGCCGTCGCCCATCTGCGCCGCGTCCTGCTGCCCCGCGCGGCGCTGCTGACGCCGAACCTGCCGGAAGCCGCCCTGCTCGCCGATATGGAAATCACCACCGAGGCCGACATGCACCGCGCCGCCACCGTCCTGCTCGGCTTCGGCGTGCCGGCGGTGCTGCTGAAGGGCGGCCACCTGGACAGCACCGATGTGCTGGACCTGCTGGCCACCGCCGAGGGGGTGCGCGAATTCCGCTCCGCCAGGATCGCCACCCGCCACACCCACGGCACCGGCTGCACCCTGGCCAGCGCCATCGCCGCCGGGCTGGCCCAAGGCCTCCCTCTCGCCGACGCCGTCGCCCGCGCCCGGCGCTACGTCCACCGCGCCATCGCCACGGCGCCAGGCTACGGCGCCGGCCACGGTCCGCTCGACCACGCCAATACCGTGGATGTGAACAGGCTCGGCTGCTGAGATGGCACGTTGGTCGTTTATGGGGGATACTGGAAATCAAGCAAGAAAGGCCTTCTTTTTCTGAAGAAAAAGAAGCAAAAAGACTTCATTCACCCTCCATCGTGCGGCACCGTCCTGCGCCCACGCTCCTGGGAATGAAAGTTTTTTGGTTCTTTTTTTCAAAAAAGAACTACTTTCTTCCTATCTTTCCACCGCAATCCGATGCACCGCCCGCCGCCGTTCCCCCGGCGGGATCAGCATCACGCCCGGCTTGGCCGTGAACGCGCCGTCGAACCCCACCGGGCTCGCCATGCCGTGCCACGGCTCGATGCACAGCAGCCCGGCATCGGGGCGCGACCAGATGCCCAGGTTGGGAAAGCCGGAATCCCACGCCACCGTCACGCTTGGCGCCCCCGGCGCCGAATAGCGCACCCAGCTGCTGGCCGGCGCATCCATCACCACCGCCCCGGTGGCAAACACCGCGTCCGACAGCGCCAGCCGCCGCCCGCGCACCGGGCTCGCGTGGCGCTCCGGCGCGATCAGCCCGTCGCGCCCACGGCGGATCGGCGCGGGCTCATCGGCACTGAAGGTCAGCACGTGATCCTCCTTGGCGATCCCCGGCAGCAGCGGCCAGCGAAACGCCGGATGCGCGCCGAAACTGGCCGGCAGGGTCTCCGCCCCGGGATTGTCCAGCGTGAAGGTGATTTCCAGCGTCGTGCCCAGCACCGCATAGGCAATCTCGAAGCGAAACGCGAAGGGATACAGCGCCCGCGTCGCCGCGTCGTCGCGCAGTTCCAGCCGCGCGGTGCTGGCGGTCGCCTCCAGCCAAGTGAAATCGCGGTCGCGCGCAAAGCCATGCTGCGTCACCCGATAGCTGCGCCCGCCATGGCGCAGCGTGTCGCCGGCCAGCATGCCCACGATCGGGAACAGGTTCGGCGCGTGGCGCGGCCACGGCTCGGCCCCCGGCCACAGCACCTCCACCCCCGCCGCCCCGCCCAGTTGCACCAGTTCCGCCCCGCGCCGCGCGATGGTGGCGCGCACCGCGTCGCCCGAAATGCCATGCCGTGCCATCCCCGGATCGATCGGTGCCATGTTTGTCTCCGCCCTGCATCGCCAAGCCGATCATGCCCGCGATGAGGCGGTTTTCCCATGGTCCCTGAAGCTGCTGCGCGGGCGCGGCGCGCGCCGGGGCAGGGGTGAACGCCCGGCTCAGCCGGCCGGAACCGTCACCCGGCACAGCTCATGCGGCAGCCGATACACGTGGAACGCGGCGAACGAGGTTTCCTCGGGCCGCCGCGGATCGTACGGATACAGGTTGGGCACCACGGCGGCCAGTTGCCAGTCGGGAAAATGCGCCGCCACATGCGCGCTGAACCGGCGATGGCGCACATGCCGGCTCGGCCACGTCGCATCGACATCGCTGGCATAGACCACCACGAAGCGCCAGGAATGGGCGAACAGCGCCGCCATGTACTCGGCGAACACCGCGTCCTCCACCAGATGATAGACCACGTCCAGCGACAGCGCGAGTTCGGCCGCCGGCACCTCCGCCCGCTCCGCCATCAAGCGGAACGCTCGCCCGTGCTGCCCGGCAAACCGCGCCCGGCACCGCGCCACCGCCGCCGGCGCCACGTCCAGCCCGACATAGTCGGCCACCTCCAGCAGCGCCAGCTGCCCGCCATCGCCGCACCCGAACTCGATCGCCGCGGAAATGCCATTGTCGCGGATCAGCGCATTGAGGAAACCAGCCTTGAACGCCGCCAGCCGCCCGCTGGACCCGGCGCCGGAATTCCCGCCCATGCGGTAGCGCTGCTCCCAATACGCCGCCGAGCAGAAGGCCGCGCCACCGGCGGCATCGGGCATGGCAGCATCGGCAGTCGTTGAAAGTTCCATCTTGGCGCATCCGCTCGGGTCGGCCGCACCCTGCCCACGGCCGGTGAAGATTCCGCTAACCCGCCATGCCGGATTGGATTCTGCGCCGCGCGCGTCTATGTCCCTATTTCCAAGCAGACGCCGCGCGGCCCCCGTCCGCGCCGACGCACCCGAACCGGAGCAGAGCATGAGCAACGAATCCTTCGACGACCGCCGCCGGGCCCTGGAGGAAGCGTTCTTCGCCAAGCAGGACGCCATCCTGCGCCAGCGCCTGGCCGAACCTGCCGAGCTGCGCGCCCGCAAGGAGGCCTTCACCGCCGTATCCGGCATCACCGACCCCGTCGTGCTTGACCAGCTCGCCGCGCTCGACATCACCCCCGAGACACTGGCCGCCATCTCCCTGGTCCCCCTGGTTGCCGTCGCCTGGGCCGATGGCAGCGTCGATGCGCGCGAGCGCGCCGCCGTGCTGCACGCCGCCGGGAACAACGGCCTGAAGCCCGGCGCCGCCGGCTACCAGATGCTGGAGAAATGGCTGGAATCCGCTCCCCCGGCCTCCCTGGTCGAGTCGTGGAAAGCCTATATCCGTGTCATCACCGCCGGCATGGACCGTGCCTCGCGCCGCGCCTTGCAGGGTCCGGTGATGGACCGCGCCCATACCGTGGCCCTGGCCGCCGGCGGCTTCCTGGGCATCGGCATGAAGATCTCGTACGCCGAGGAGGAAGTCCTGGCCGACCTCGCCAAGACCTTCAACGTTTAGCGCCGCCTTCCCTCCAGGCACGGGACCCGCCCATGGACATGACCGAAATCCCCTTCGGCACCACCGACTGGTCGGCCGTCGCGCGCACCGAGCATCCCGGCGAAACCGGCGTGGCCTATTGGCGCACCCGCCAGTTCGGCGCCATCCGCGTCCGCATGGTCGAGTACAGCGCCGGCTACCTGGCCGATCACTGGTGCGAGAAGGGCCATATCCTGCTGTGCCTGGCCGGCGAGCTGGAAACCGAACTGGCCGACGGCTCCGTCGCCGTCCTCACCCCCGGCATGAGCTACCAGGTAGCCGACGGCGCCATGGCCCACCGCTCGCGCACCAAGGTCTCCACCACGCTGTTCATCGTCGACTGACCGAACGCCGGACCGGGCCATGCCGACCCGGTCCGGCGTGCGGGATCGCGCGCGTCAGCGCGGCGGGATCAGGCAGAATCCCTGCGCCGCGATACCCAGCGCCGGGTTGAGCTTGCTGCGATAGTTCTCGAACGCGATCGCGGCACTCAACTCGACGATCTGCGCCTCGGTGAAGTGCTGCTTCAGCCGGGCGAAGATCGCGTCATCCACCGCCTGGTCGGTGTAGGTGATGCGCTCGGCATACTCCAGCGCCACCCGCTCCGCGTCGCTGAACAGAAGGCTGTCGCGCCATGCCGAAAGTTCGGAAACCTTTGCCGCGCCGTCATCACTTTCCATCACACGGACGGAATTGATGTCAACTCAGAACGGGCAGCCGTTGATCGCAGCGACGCGCAGATAGACCAGCGGCCGCAATGCCGCGGGTAGCTGGCCCGACTGCTCGATCGCCGCCCCCATCTGCTTTGCGGCCCGCAGGATCGGCGGACAATGCGCCATGGCCTTGGACGTGTTCAGCACGCCGCCGAACATCTCGCGCTCCTTGGCGAACATCTCCGCCAGGTCGGGATCGCCGCCATCGTCCTCGATCTCACTGACCCTTGGCATCTCCCACCCCCATCCCGTTGCCGATCCTGCACCTATATGCCCACCATTGCCCGCCGTCCAGCCTGGCCCGCCGCCCGCCGCCGGGCGCAGGGTCCAGTCAGGACATTTCGTCCTATCAATACCTTAGATACCGATCCGTGCCTGCATGCACAGCGCCCCGTCATCGCGCCGCACCCACAGCGCCGCCCCTTCGCGATCCGGCGCACCGCAGACGCTGAACGGCGTGGTGTCGAAAACCGGCGACAATGCGCGGAACTCAAATGATGTCACCGCCCGCGTCTCGTGGCGCCGGAACAGATCCAGCAGCAGCGTGGCCAGCAGCGGGCCATGCACGACCAGCCCGGGATAGCCCTCCGCGCCGGTCACGTAGCGCCGGTCATAGTGGATCCGGTGGCCATTGAAGGTCAGCGCGCAATAGCGGAACAGCAGCACATCGTCGGCCACCAGGTCGCGCCGCCACGCCGCGCCGTCCGGTGCCGGCTTGGCCGCCGGCGCCACCTCGCCGGGGGCGGCCGCATCGCGATAGACGATGTCGTGCTCCTCGCGCACCGCCAGGCCATCGCCGCCGAACACCTCGTGGCGCACCAGCACGAACACCAGCTTGCCCGACCGCCCCGCCTTCGCCGACACATCGGCAATCGTCGAAACCCGCCGCACCGCCTCGCCCAGCCGCAGCGGCGCATGGAACGCGAGCCGCCCGCCCGCCCACATCCGCCGCGGCAGCGGCACCGGCGGCAGGAACCCGCCCCGCTTCGGGTGCCCGTCCGGCCCGATCTCCGACTGGCGCGCCCGCGGCAGGAAATACAGCCAGTGCCACAGCGGCGGCAGCACATCGCCCTCGGCCGGCGCCGGGTCGTCGCGATCCAGCGTCGCCGACAGCGCGGCCACCGGAAACAGGCCCAACCGATCCTCCAGCACCTCCTGCCGCCCGATCCACCGCTTCAACTGTTCAATGTCCATGACCGCCCCCCTGCCACCGCGGAGGCTGCTGCCGCCACGCGTCCGAAGGCCTGACCCTGAATCGCGACGAACGCAACCGCCCTTTCAGCATGCGCCGTCGTCGCGTGCCGCGGCAAGGAAGCAAGGAAGAATCTTCTTTTTCTGAAGAAAAAGAAGCAAAAAGATTTTCATTCATTTTCTTCGATTAATGGATAGAAGTTTTTTGGTTCTTTTTTTCAAAAAAGAACATTCTTCCTATTTCTACCGCGCCTGCTGCTCCGCCTGTTGCCGCCGGACATCGGCCTGTTGCGCCTCGGCGCGCAGTTGCTGGGCGCGCTGGCGTTCCTGCTGCGCCAGTTGCGGCAGTTGGCGCCGCTGCGCGTCGTATTGCCGCGCCTCGGCCTGCTGGGCCTGGGCGCGCAGCGCGTCGCCGCGCTGCCGCTCGGCCTGTGCCCGTTGCCGCGCCTCGGCCTGGGCGCGCTGGCGCTGCTGGCGCGCGGCGTTGGCGCGCTCGGTGTCGATCTGCTGGCGCCGCTGGGCGTCCAGCCGCGCGCGTTCCTGCTGCTGACGCTGGAATTCGCTCTGCTGGCGCGCCTGGGACTGCTGGCGTTGCTGCTCCTGCTGGCGCTGGTAGTCCCGCTGCTGCGCCTCCGCCCGGGCGCGGTCCTGCGCCTGCTGGCGCTGCTGCTCGGCCTGCCGGCGCTGGAACTCGGCGCGCTGCTGCGCGTCCAGCCGCTGGCGCTCCTGCGCCTGCTGGCGCGCCCGCTGTTCCGCCTCGTACCGCGCCCGCCGCTGCGCGGCATCATCGGCGCGGGCCGGGGCGGCAAGGCCGAGCGCCGCCGCCATCGCCACTGCCATCCGCCGCCGTCCCATGGCCATCCGCGTGCTCCCGACAAAGGCCACCCGCGCCTGGCCGCCAATATACCCGCGCGGCCCTTGCGCCCGCCACGCGCCTCACCAAGCTTTGATCCCGTGCCGGAGAACGCCGATGCCCCCCACCGCGACCAATCCCACCGCCATCGTCTTCGATTGGGACAACACCCTGGTCGATGCCTGGGCCGGCATCGTCGCCGCCCTGAACGAGGTTTTCGCCCAATTCGCCCTGCCGCCGTGGACGGTGCGGCAGGGCCGCGAGCGCATCCGCGGCTCGATGCGCGACTCCTTCCCGGCCCTGTTCGGCGACAACTGGCCGGACGCCGTCGCGGCATTCGCACCGGCCATGCAGCGCGTGCATCTCGGCCATCTCGCCGCCCTGCCCGGCACGGCGGCGATGCTGGATGTTGCGCGCGCCTGGAAGCTGGCGATCGTTTCCAACAAGGCCGGGCCGTTCCTGCGGCGCGAAGTGCAACATCTCGGCTGGAACCCCCGCTTCGGCGCGGTGGTCGGGGCAGGGGATTGTGATGCCGACAAGCCGCACCCGGCACCGATCTGGCATGCGCTGGCCAGGATCGGCGTGCAGCCGGGCCCCGCAGTGTGGTATGTCGGCGACACGGCGTTGGACATGCAGACTGCCCACGCCGCCGGCTGCACCGCAGTGCTGCTGGGCGATGCCGCGCACGATGGCGGCCTGGCCTTGATGCAGAAAAGCGACTGCCCGCCGGGACTGCACTACGCCGACGCCGGCGCGCTGGCCCTTGCACTCGGGGGCCTGACGCGGCGGTGAAATGCCCGCCTGACCGGACCGACGGCCGCGCCACGACCGCCGCCAGGCAGATGGGAATAGCAACAACACCGCCACCGGCAGGGCACCTGCGGGGCGCAGATGAAGGATCGAACCCGTGGCAAGTGAAAGATCGCAGAACGTCCAGGACGTGTTCCTGAACCACGTGCGCAAGAACAAGACCCCCGTCACCGTCTTCCTCGTGAACGGCGTGAAGCTCCAGGGCATCATCACCTGGTTCGACAATTTCTCGGTGCTGCTGCGCCGCGACGGCCACACCCAGCTCGTCTACAAGCACGCCATCTCGACCGTGATGCCCGGCGCGCCGATCTCGCTGTTCGACGGCACCAAGGCCGAAACCCCCGCCCCCGCCCCCGCTGCCAGCACCAGCGTGGCGAGCGCCAACACGCTGAGCCTTGCCGCCAGGGAGACCGCACCTGCCAGTATCGACTGAGCCGCCCGACGAGGCCGGCCCATCCCACCCGGCGCCGGACGGCACCGGGTGGACCGCCAAGTCAACCGCCGTCATCACCCGCGCGGCCGTCATCCTGCCGTGGGAGAACCGCGCCGACACCGCCGCGCGCGCCGCCGAGGCCCGGCTGGCCGAGGCGGTCGGGCTGGCCGCCTCCATCGGCCTGGTGATCGTCCACACCGCCATCGTGCCGCTGCGCGGCCGGCGGCCGGCCACCCTGCTGGGCAGCGGCCAGGCCGAGGCGCAGGGCGAGGCCATCCGCGCAGCCCAGGTCGATGTCGCGGTCGTCGATGACCAGCTTTCCCCGGTCCAGCAGCGCAACCTGGAGAAGGCCTGGGGCTGCAAGGTCATCGACCGCACCGGCCTGATCCTGGACATCTTCGGCGAACGCGCCCGCACCCGCGAGGGCTCGCTCCAGGTCGAACTCGCCCATCTGGAATACCAGCGTTCCCGCCTCGTCCGCTCCTGGACCCACCTGGAACGCCAGCGCGGCGGCTTCGGCTTCCTCGGCGGCCCCGGCGAAACCCAGATCGAGGCCGACCGCCGCCTCATCGGCGACCGCATCGTCCGCCTCAAGCGCGAGCTGGAACAGGTCCGCCGCACCCGCGGCCTGCACCGCAGCGCGCGCAAGCGCGTGCCATACCCCATCGTCGCCCTGGTCGGCTACACCAACGCCGGAAAATCAACCCTGTTCAACACGCTGACCGGCGCCGAGGTGATGGCCCGCGACCAGCTCTTCGCCACCCTGGACCCCACCATGCGCGGCCTGCGCCTGCCCTCGGGCCGCCAGGTCATCCTGTCCGACACCGTCGGCTTCATCTCCGAACTGCCCACCGAACTGGTCGCCGCCTTCCGCGCCACCTTGGAGGAGGTCTCCGAGGCCGATGTCATCCTGCATGTCCGCGACATCGCCCACCCCGACAGCGCCGCCCAGCGCAGCGACGTCATCGCGGTGCTCGACGGCATGGTCCGCGACGGCACCATCGACGAGGACTGGCCCCGCCGCAGCATCGAGGTGCTGAACAAGGCCGACCTGGTCGGCGGCATCGACGCGGTGCCGCCCCGCGCCAACTGCCTCCCCGTCTCCGCCGTCACCTGCGAGGGCCTCGATGCGCTGAAGGCCGAGATCGACCGCCGCATCGCCAGCGGCCTGGAACTGGCCGAGTACCACCTCCCCCAGGGCGACGGCCAGCGCCTCGCCTGGCTCTACCAGCACGGCGAGGTGGTCTCCCGCGACGACGGCGAGGCGCTGATCCACGTCACCGTCCGCCTGCGCCCGGCCGACCGCGCCCGCTTCGAACGGCTGGCGCCGTGACCCTCTGCCATGCCGACGCGCGGCGCATCGCCGCCATCCTGCGCCAGGCCGCCGCTGCCGAGATCATGCCGCGCTGGCGCCGCCTGGCCGCCGGCGATGTGCGCAGCAAGACCGGCCCGCTCGACCCGGTGACGGATGCCGACGAGGGCGCCGAACGCCTGATCGCCGCCGCCCTGGCCGCCGCCTACCCCGGCTGCGCCATCGTCGGCGAGGAGGAAGCCTCGGCCGACCCGTCGATCCTGCGCCGCCTCAAGGGGGCCGACCTCGCCTTCGTCATCGATCCCGTGGACGGCACCGCCAACTTCGCCGCCGGCCTGCCGCTGTTCGGCTGCATGGCCGCCGCCGTGGTCCATGGCGAAGTGGTGCTCAGCGTCATCCACGACCCGCTCGGCGACGACAGCGCCATCGCCCTGCGCGGCGAGGGCGCCTGGACCCTGGCCGCCGACGGTCGCGAAACCGCGCTCGGCGTCGCCGCCCCGGTGCCGCTGGCCGAAATGAGCGGCTGCGCCAGCTGGCGCTACCTGGACAATCCGCTGCGCACCCGCATCCACCACCGGCTCGACCGCGTGGCCGCCTCCATGCAGTACCGCTGCGCCGCACACGAATACCGCCTGGTCGCCGGCGGCCACTGCCATTACCTGCTCTACGGCCGGCTCCACCCCTGGGACCACGCGCCGGGCTGGCTGCTGCACCGCGAGGCCGGCGGCTACTCCGCCCGTTTCGACGCCAGCGCCTACGACCCCACCGACAGCGGCGGCGGCCTGATCTGCGCGCCCGACGAAGCCAGTTGGCACGCGCTGCACACCGCGCTGATTGCCTGAACCCCGCGCCCGGAGCCCCGCATGGCCGCCACCATCTTCCTGATCCGCCACGGCCAATCCACCTTCAACGCGCATCACGAAGCCACCGGCACCGACCCCGGCCACATCGACGCGCGGCTCACCGAGCTCGGCCACCAGCAGGTCGCCGCCGCCCGCGCCCAGGCCGCCGCCCTGCCGCGCCCGGACCTGGTGCTCTCCTCCCCGCTCACCCGCGCCCTGCAAACCACCCTCGGCATCTTCGGCGGCAGCGGCGTGCCGGTACAGGTCGCCGCCGACCACCGCGAGCAGCTGGAGAGCTTCTGCGACATCGGCCGCGCGCCGGCCGCGCTTGCCGCCGAGTTCCCCGGCCTGCGCTTCGACCATCTCGACGATCCCTGGTGGCACAGCGGCCCGCGCGACCATCGCGGCCTGCCGGTGGAACCGCACGCGGTCTTCGCCGGCCGCGTGGCAGGCTTCACCCGGTTCCTCGCCGACCACCCCTCGGCCATCATCGCCGTCGTCGGCCACGGCACCTTCTTCCGCCACCTGACCGGCCGCGGCTTCGCCAACTGCGAAATCCTGCCCTGGTCCCCGCCCACCTGATCCCCGCCCACCTGACCGCTACCTAGCCCGGCTTCGGCGGCGGCCGCACCCGCGTCTCCGGCATCGCGATCAGCACCAGCAGCACCGCCACCATCCCCGCCGCCGCCAGGGTCCAGAACGCCGCCTTCACCCCCCAGGCGGTGGCGATCACCCCGGCCACCGCCGTGCTCAGCGCCGCCCCCAGCGCCCCCGCCAGCCCGAACACCCCCAGGCTGAGCGTATAGCGCCCGTTCTCGCGCGTGAGGTCGGCGGCCACCAGCGGCAGCATCACCCCGTACACCGCCGAGGCCACCCCCTCCAGCAACTGCACCGGCACCAGCAGGAACGGATCGTCGATCATCGCGAACAGCGCGGCGCGCAGCGGCAGGCTGGCAAAGCCCAGCACCAGGATCGGCCGCCGCCCGATCCGCTCCGCCATCCGCCCCGCCAGCGGCGAGGCCAGCGCCACCAGCACCTGCGGCACGATCACGAAACTGGCAATCAGCAGCCCGGCCCGCAGCCCCGCCCGCCGCGTCACCTCGGCCGCCGCCACCGCCAGCAACGCCGCCGAGGAGAAGTGAAACAGCGTCACGCAGGCGCAGAACACCTGCATCCGCCGGTCCGCCAGCAGCGCCTTCACCGAGCCCTGCGGCTCCGTCGCGTCCGTCGGCGCCACCGCCCCGCCATGCCGCCTTCGCTGGCGCCGCGGATGCAGCGACCACAGCGCCCACAGCGCCGGCACCGCCAGCAGCACCGCCAGCACGAACACGGCGCGCTCGGACAACACCGAGGCCGCCAGCCCCATCAGCGCCGCCGCCGCCCCGCTGCCGATCGAGGCGTAGCGCACGTTGCGCCCCAGCCGCTCGCCCAGCTCCCGCCGCCCCACCATCGCCACCGTCACCGCCGCGATCGCCGGCGACATGATGCTGCCGGCCACCGCATGAAGCAGCAGCGCCAGCAGCACCGGCAGGTGATAGGGCAGGGCGGCGATCAGCAGCGCGGACAGCGCCGCCCCGGCCACCGACAGCCCCAGCACCAGCCGGCGATGGCGGGTGATATCGACATAGGCGCCGCCCGGCACCTGGGACAGCATCGAGGCGATGGTCTCCGCGGTCAGCACGAAGCCGATCTGCGCCTGCGTCCAGCCCTGCCCGGAGAGATAGGCGGGCACGAACGCGCCGAACGCCGTCTGCAACGCCGCGATGAAGCCGTTCAGCAGGTCCAGCCCCAACTGCCCCACCGGCCGCCGCCCCCGGCCCGCGCGGCCGGTCGGGCCGCTCACCGCCCGGCGGTGGGGTTGAAGATGCTGGCGGCCTCGCCGGGCCGGTACTCCGGGGCCGCGATCACCCGGTCGGGATCGATATCGATCGCCAGCCGCACCGCGCCGGGCTCGCGCACGAAGCGCAGCACCGACCAGGCCAGCGCCACCCGCCGCGTGCCGATGCCCATGAAGCCGCCGACATCCACCACCACCGCCAGCGGCCGGCCATCGGCGTCGGTCAGCATATCCACCAGCCGCCCCAGTTCCTCGCCGGCCGGCCCGAACAGCCGCCGGCCCATCAGCGCCACCATCTCGGGCTCCCCAGCCCCAGCGCCCGCCCCGGCCCCGGCGCCAGCCCCGGCCACCTGCGCCCGCGCGAGCCCCATCCCCACCAGCGGCACCATCATCAGCACCACCAGCACCGCCGGCAGCAGCGCCGCCCTCGCGCCGCGGCCGGCGGCGATGCCCGGCCAGGCGCCGAAATGGCTCAGGAAGGCGCCGAGGCTGTCCAGCATGCCAGCTCCTGTTCGCAGCACCGGGGTCACGTGCCCCGGCACGAAATAATGCGGCACGAAAAGCCCGGTGTCGCGCATGATCGGCGCATATCCGCGCGCAGAGCCATGCCCGCCGCCCCGCAACACCCGCCGGCCCCGCCGCGGGACGCCGCCCGCCCGATCCGCGCGAATCGAAACGGGGTTGTAGCGGCGTGCCGCACAGAGTCGCCCCGCCCCTCGCGGATCGCCCCGATGCGACGCTTCCTCCCACCCCTGATCGGCATCCCCCTCGGCCTGGCCATCGCCGGCCTCGCGGTACTGCACGTCTCCGCCGTCGCCGGCCCGCCCATCCCGACCCCACCCACCGCCGCCCCGCTGCCGCATGTGCTGCCGATGCCGTACGACCCGCTGCGCCCGCCGCCGGACGCCACCGTACTGGCCAGCGGCACCGGCTTCTTCGCCGCCACGCACCTCGTCGTCACCGCGGCGCACGTCGTCAGCCACTGCCGCGCCATCCGCCTCGTCTCGGCCCACCTGCCGCCCACCCGGGCTCGCCTGGCCGCCGTCGACGACGCCAACGACATCGCCATCCTGCACGCCGACGCCCCGGCCCCCGCCATTCTCCAGGTCGGCGGCGACAGCCAGACCGCCACCCGCCTCGTGGTCTACGGCTACCCCGCCGCCGCCCCGCATGACCCCGGCGCGAAATCCCCCGCCGGCACCTGGGCGCGCCTGGTCAATGACCGCGTCGCCGCCACCGCTTCGCTGGAAAGGAACCCGCACACCCTGCTGTGGATGCAAAGCGGACAGGTCGCCCAAGGCTACAGCGGCGGTCCCATACTGGACCCCGCCAGCGGCCATGTCGTCGGCATCGTGCGCGCCCTGATCGACCCGCAACGCGCCGCCGCCGCCTACGGCATCGCCATGCCCGACCTGTCGATCGGCCCCGGCACCGCCCCGCTGCGCGCCATGCTGGCCGACAGCCCAACCGATGCGCCCGCCGGCGACGGCGACATCTTCGCCCGCGCGCATCGGGCGATCGTGCATGTTCTATGTTGGCAGTAGAAACAGGAGGCAAGGTCTTCTTTTTGTGAACAAAAAGAAGCAAAAAAACTTCATCCACCCCTTCGCGCCCAGGCCGTGTGCCCAAAATTCATGAATAAAAGTTTTTTGGTTCTTTTTTTCAAAAAAGAACGACTTGCTTTCTTTATTTCACCCGCCCCAACCGCAAATTCTTCGTCCGGTCGCTGGTCAGCACCAGCCCGCCATCTTCCACCCGCAGCACCGCCGCCCACGGCTTTCCTTCCCCCCGCACCGGCGCATCCGCCGGCAGCGCCATCAGCAGGTCCCGCTCGATCCACGACAGCGCCAGCCGCAACGCCCCGTAGTCGGAGCGCAGCACCAGCATCCCGCCATCGCCCGACACCACGGCATCGATCCCCAGCGCCGCATTGCCATAGGCCCCGGCCAACGCCGTCGCATCGCCGGACCCCGGCCGCACCGGGCGATAGCGCCGCGCCGCGCCGCACCACCGCGCCGGGATCACCCCGTCGCCGCCCGGCAGCCCGAAGCTCAGATGCACCACCGCGCGCTCGGGCGCGAACCCGCCATCCCCCAGCGGCTCGATCACCCCGCCGCCGCCGCCCTGGCTGGTGAAGCGCGGCTCGCCGCCCTCGTCGGTGATCTCGAACACCTCGTCGCCGTCCTCCTGGCGGTACATCCCCGCCGCCGCCGCCAGCGCCCGCAGCCCGGCGGGATCGGGCCGCGGCGCCATCTGGTCGGCCAGCACCACATCGGCCACCCGCCGCGCCAGCGAGAACGGCGCGATGTCGTCGCGATTGCCCAGGATCACCACGCCGGCCGCCTGCGCCGGAAACCGCACGGATTCCGACCGCCCGCCCGCCACCCCGCCGCCATGCCCGACATTGCGCAGCCCGCGATAGCTGGTCACGGTGAAGCCCAGCGCATACATCGACGGCGAACCGTTGCTGAACGGCGCCGCCACCTCCATCCGCGCCAGCAGCGCCGCCATCTCCGGCGTCGGGCTGGCCAGATGCGCCTGCCAGCGCAGCATGTCCTCCAGCGTCGAGGTCATGCCGCCCTCGCCGCCCAGCACCAGCCCCCAATGCGCCCGCTCCCACACCCCGTCCGGCCCGCGCGTATGGTGCATCGCCGCTCGTGGCAGCACCTGCGCATCGCGCTTCTGCAACAGCGTGTCGTCCATGCCCAGCGGCCCCGTGATCCGCTGGCGCAGCAACTCGTCGTAGCTGCGCCCCGACACCTCCTCGATGATCTCGCTCAACAGGAAGAAGCCGGTATTGCAGTAGATCATCTGCTCACCCGGCGGGAAATTCACCTCGCCATGCCGCCCGATGATCGCCCGCGCATCCGCCCGGCTGGACGGGCAGGGCAGGGACAGTCCGCTCCAGGTCATCATCTCCAGGAAGTCGCGCAGCCCCGAGGTGTTGCTGGCCAGATGCCGCAGCGTCACCGGCGCGGGCGTCGCCGCCAGCCACGGCGCATAGCGGTGCACCGGGGCCTCCATGTCCAGCTTGCCCTCGCGCTCCAGCATCAGCGCCAGCAGCACGGTGAACTGCTTGGTCTGCGACCCGATGCGCATCCGCGTCCGCGGCCCCAGCGCCACCCCCTGCGCCAGGTCGGCCATCCCGTACGCCCCCTGGTGCACCACCGCCCCGCCGCGCGTCGCGGCCACCACCAGCCCCGGCGTATCCGCCCCGGTCCACCCGGTGAACAGCCGCTCGATCGCCGCCCCGCTCGTGCCCATCTCCAGCCCCCCTGCCAAAGGGGCGCAGCCTAGACCACAATTCCCGCCTGGATCAGCCCGGATTGCGCACCGCTCCCCCACCGCGCCGCGAAGCGGGGCGGTCGCTACAGCGGATAGCAGGCCACCGCGGACAGGCTGAAACTGGCCGGGAACACCGAATGCGCCACGATCGGGAACGGCATCGAACCCACCACCTGGTGGCCGCATTCCTCGGCGGTGAAGGTGAAGGTCGGATTCCCCATCGTCACCCCCTGCATCTGCGTCGCCGCATAGGCCGCCACCGCAGCCTGGGAGTTGCACACCGTCGGCGTCACCACCGAGCAGCGCGCCGCCTGCACCGTGGCGAACTGCAGCGTCGATTTCACCCGCATCGCCAGGCCGAATTCCAGCGATGAGAACAGCAGCAACAGCAGCGGCAACATGACCATGGCGAACTCCACCGAGATGGAGCCGCGCCGGTCGCCGCGGGGCCGCGCGCGCCGCTTGGCATCCTTGCCGGTCATCGCGCTATTCCAGCCGCGCAATGCCTTGGGCAGACATCGTCACCGCGCCGTTACGCCCCGGCAGCGGCAGCACGAAGTGATAGACCGCGCGCGCGGACACCGTCACGTATTTGCCGATGGCGCCGCCGCCGGGGCAGCTGCCGGTGCAGGCCGAGGCGACGATCCCCGCCACCGGATCCGGGCACCCGCAAATCTGCGCCGGTGCCGGCGTGGCGGTGATGGCGGGATAGTTGGACGCGGTGGTGATGGTGGTCGCGATCTTGCCTGCGTCGAACCCGTGATACGCCGCCCAGGCACTGCCCGCGCGCACCGCGTTGCGCACCTGCATGCTGTGCCAGGCGGTGTTGCCGTAGTCGTAGATGCCCATCATCATCAGCGCCAGCGCACTCGAAGCGATGGCGAACTCGATCGCCGCCACGCCGCGCCGATCGCGCACGCCGCCCCGGTTGCGCCGCCGCCACCACGGCATCGTCGTCATTCCACCAGCCGCGCCAGGGTCGACCCGGTCGAGCCCGGCGGGTCCGACACGCCAACCCCGGCGCACTCATGCGTCAATTGGCCCGACCCGCTGATCGCGATCGTCCTGGCCACCAGCTGCGTGCACGGCGACGTGCCGGAGCCCGACCAGCTCAGCGCGGTATTGGGAACATAGATCGCCCCGGTGACGTTCCACACCGACGAGCCGCTCACCGAGAAGCTGCTGCCGGTCGCCCGCTTGTCGATCCAGATCGCCATGCCGGCCGTCGGCCCGGTCGAGGGCGCCTTGATGTTGAAATTCTGGCTGCCGCTGGTGCCCACCCCGCCAATGCCCGAGCCCGTGCTGCTGGTGAAGATCAGCGTCACCCCGCCGGTGGCATTGACCGTCATCGAACCCGACATCGAGAAGCTGCCGCGGTCGAAGATGTAAACCCC
>JADLHF010000034.1 GCA_020848935.1 Acetobacteraceae bacterium | reverse complement strand
TTGGCGGAGGGAGAGGGATTCGAACCCTCGGTACGCTTTCACGCACACACGCTTTCCAAGCGTGCGCCTTAAGCCACTCGGCCACCCCTCCGGCGCGGCGCGCTGAATAGCAGCGCCCAGCCCGCCCGTCTATCCGCCCACGCCATCCATCAGGCATCCATCTTCAAAGCGGCAAGGAATGCGCTCTGCGGGATCTCCACCTTGCCGAACTGCCGCATGCGCTTCTTGCCTTCCTTCTGCTTGTCCAGCAGCTTGCGCTTGCGGCTGATATCGCCGCCATAGCACTTGGCGGTCACGTCCTTGCTCAGCGCGCCGATCGTCTCGCGCGCAATCACCCGCCCGCCGATCGCCGCCTGGATGGCGATCTTGAACAGTTGCTTGGGGATCAGGTCCTTCAGCTTCTCGCAGATGCTGCGCCCGCGCCGCTCCGCCTGGCTGCGATGGGCAATGAACGACAGCGCATCCACCGGGTCCTGGTTCACCAGGATCGAGATCCGCACCAGCTCGCCCTCGGCATAGCTGTCCATCGCGTAGTCAAAACTGGCATAGCCACGGCTGACCGATTTCAGCCGGTCGTAGAAATCGAACACCACCTCGTTCAGCGGCAGCCGATACACCGCCATCGCCCGATTGCCGACATAGGTCAGGTCGAGCTGCTGCCCGCGCCGGTCGCTGCACAGCGTCAGGATGGAACCGAGATACTCGTCCGGCACCATGATCGTCGCCTTGATCCACGGTTCCTCGATACGGTCGATCTTGGTCGGGTCCGGCATGTCGGCCGGATTGTGCAGCTCGGTCATCGTCCCGTCATTATGGAACAGGCGATACACCACGCTCGGCGCGGTCGCGATCAAATCCAGATCGAACTCGCGCGAAAGCCGCTCCTGGATGATCTCCAGATGCAACAACCCAAGGAACCCGCAGCGATAGCCGAACCCCAAAGCCGCCGAGCTCTCGGCCTCATAATGGAAGCTGGCATCGTTCAGCCGCAGCTTGGCCAGGCTGTCGCGCAGCTTCTCGAAATCATCGGCATCCACCGGGAACAACCCGCACCACACCACCGGCACGCTCGGCTTGAACCCCGGCAGCGCCTGGGTCGCCGGCACGCGGTCATCGGTGATGGTGTCGCCCACGGCAATGTCGGCCACCGTCTTGATCGCGGCGGTGATGTAGCCCATCTCGCCGGGCCCCAGATCGTCCACCGCCACCATGCGCGGCGTGAACACGCCCACCTGCTCCACCAGATGGGTCGAGCCCTGCGCCATCATCCGCACCTTCTGGCCGCGGCGGATGCGCCCATCCTTCACCCGGATCAGCACGATCACGCCGAGGTACTGGTCGTACCAGCTATCCACCACCAGCGCCTTCAGCGGTGCTGCGGCATCACCGGCCGGCGGCGGCAGCCGCGTCACCAGCGCCTCCAGCACGCCCTCGATATTCAGCCCCGACTTGGCCGAGACCATGACGGCGTCGGACGCATCCAGCCCGATCACATCCTCGATCTGCTGCTTCACCCGTTCGGGCTCGGCCGCCGGCAGGTCGATCTTGTTCAGCACCGGCACAATCTCGTGGTTCGCCTCGATCGCCTGATACACATTGGCCAGCGTCTGCGCCTCCACCCCCTGGGACGCATCCACCACCAGCAGCGACCCCTCGCAGGCTGCCAGGCTGCGGCTCACCTCATAGGCGAAGTCCACATGCCCCGGCGTGTCCATGAGGTTGAGCACGTAATCCAGCCCATCCTTCGCCGTGTAGGCCAGGCGCACCGTCTGCGCCTTGATGGTGATGCCGCGCTCCTTCTCCAGCTCCATGTTGTCCAGCACCTGCTCGGTCATCTCGCGCGCCGAGAGCCCGCCGGTGGCCTGGATCAGCCGATCGGCCAGCGTCGATTTCCCATGATCGATATGGGCGATGATCGAGAAGTTGCGGATGCGCGAAAGCGGGGTGTCGGTCATGGCGGTCACATAGGCTCTTTGCCGGGCATTGTCAGCCGCGCAACGTAGCGCCGGTCGCCTTGGCCACCGCCACCACCACCTTCTGGCACGCCGCCTCGATCTCCTGGTCGGTCAGCGTGCGCTCGCGCGGCTGGAACGTCACCTCCACACCCAGCGACTTGCGCCCTTCCTCCATCTTGTCACCCTCGTAGAGGTCGAACAGCGCAACCCCGGCAATCAGGCTGCGTTCCGCCCCGCGCGCCGCCTTCAGCACCGCCTCGGCCGCCACGCCACCCTCCACCACAAAGGCGAAATCCCGCCGCACCGGCTGGAACGCCGGCAGGTCCGGCGCCGCCTTCTTGCGCCGCTTCGGGTCCTGGATGGCATCCAGATTGATCTCGAACCCCACCACCGGCCCGTCCAGGTCCAGTGCGGCCAGCACCGCCGGATGCAGCGCGCCAAAATGCGCCAGCACCGTCTTCGGCCCCTGCCGCACCACGCCGGACCGTCCGGGATGATAGTGCCCCGGCGCGTCGGCGGTCACCGACAGCGCCTCCATCGGCACCCCCAGCCCCGCCAGCACGGTCCACACATCCGCCTTGGCCAGCATCGCGTCCACCGCCACCGCGCCACCCTGCCAGTGCCGCGACGAAACCCCCGCCCGCACGCCGGCGGCCAACAGAAGCTGCCCCTCCGGCTCGGGAAACCCCGGCCCGATCTCGAACAACCCGACATCGCCAAACCCGCGCGCCGCATTGCGCTGGGCCGCCATCGCCAGCGTCGCCAGCGGCGTCGGCCGCATCTGGTCCAGATCGGACGCAATCGGATTGCCCAGCCGCAGCGCCGCGTGCGCGGTACCGAACAGCGCCGCCGTGGCCGAGGCCATGAAGCTGAACGTCACGCATTCCGCCAAACCCTGCGCCGCCAGCGTGCGCCGCGCCACCGCACTGCGCAGCTGGCGCGCCGACAGCGTGGCCACCGGCACCGCGCCGGCCACCGGCAGCGACACCGGCGGCACGCTGTCCAGCCCGTGCAGCCGCAGCACTTCCTCAATCAGATCGCATTCCGGCTCCATCACCGCACGCCCCTCGGCCGCCTTGTCCGCCCGTGCCGCCGGCAGGCTGGGCGACGGCTCCAGCGCCGAGCTCGCGGCCACATCGTTGCGCCACGACGGCACCGACACCGTCACCGACGCATCGCCCCGCGCCACCACCCCGAACCCCAGCCGCTCCAGCGCCGCCACCGCCGCATCGGCCGGCACATCCAGCCCGCCAAACTCCCGCAACCGGGCGAACCGCAGGCTCGCCGTGCGCTGCCAGGCCGGCTCGGCGCCGGCCGCCACCACCTCGCTTGCCTCGCCGCCGCACAGATGCTGGATCATCCGCGTCGCCGCCTCGACGGCATCGGGCAGCAATGCCGGATCGATCCCGCGCTCGAAACGCTGCCGCGCATCCGAAATCACCTGGTGCCGCCGCCCGGTCAGCGCCACCGAAACCGGATTGAACAGCGCGCATTCCACGAACACGCTCGTCGTGTTCTCGTCGCACCCGGTCGCCGCCCCACCGATCACCCCGGCCAGCGACTGCACCCCATTGGCGTCGGCGATCACGCAATCATCCTGCGTGGCGGTGTATTCCTTGCCATTCAGCGCCAGGAAGGTCTCGCCATCCCCGGCGCGGAAAATCAGCCGCCCGCCCGCCACCTTGTCCGCGTCGAACACATGCAGCGGCCGGCCAAGGTCCAGCGTGAAGAAATTCGTCACATCCACCAGCGCGTTGATCGGCCGCAGCCCCACCGCCACCAGCCGCTCCTGCAACCATTTCGGGCTCGGCCCGTTCTGCACCCCGCGGATGGTCCGCCCCAGCACCCAGGGGCACGCCAGCGGCAACTCGATCGCCCAGTCCACCGCCGAGGCGCCATGGCCCTCCACCTTCTCCGGCGCGAACGGCACCAGAACCCCCAGCCCCGCCGCCGCCAGGTCCCGCGCCACCCCGCGCACCGACAGCGCATCCCCCCGGTTCGGCGTCACCGCAATCTCGATGATGGGATCGTCCAGCCCCGCCCAGCTCGCGTACCCCACCCCCACCGGCGCCGAGTCATCCAGCTCGACAATCCCCGCGTGGTCCTCCCCCAGCCCCATCTCCTTGTACGACAACAGCATCCCCGCACTCTGCACGCCGCGGATATCGCCGACCTTCAGCGTGATCCCGGTCCCCGGAATGAAACTCCCCGGCGGGGCAAAAACCCCCTTCATCCCCGTCCGCGCATTCGGCGCCCCGCACACCACCGAGACGATGCCGCTCCCGGTATCCACCTGGCACGCCCGCAGCCGATCCGCGTTCGGGTGCTGCACCGCCTCCACCACATGCGCCACCACGAACGGCGCCAGCGCCGCACCGCGATTCTCCACGCCCTCCAGCTCCAGCCCAATATTGGTCAGCGCCGTGGTGATCTCATCCAGCGACGCCTCGGTCTCCAGATGCGTCTTCAGCCAGGACAGCGGGAATTTCATGGCAATTCACCCAGAAAGAAAGAGTGTTCTTTTTTGAAAAAAAGAACCAAAAAACTTTTATCCATTGACGCCCGGATTGCGGTCATCCCGGGCGAGGCGAAGGATCTACGCATTTTGCTTTGCGCTTTGGCCATGCGTCCCGGCGGATAACGTTTTCTTGCTTCTTTTTGTTCACAAAAAGAAGAGTCTTCACGTCCTAAACCCCTTCATGCAGCGTCGCCGGCGCCAGCGGATTGAACCCGTAATGCCGCAGCCAGCGGATATCGCTCTCATAGAACGGCCTCAGATCGGCAATCCCGTGCTTCAGCATCGTCACCCGCTCGATCCCCATGCCGAACGCAAACCCCTGCCACTCCCGCGCATCGATGCCGCAATTGGCCAGCACCTTGGCATGCACCATCCCGCTGCCCAGGATCTCCAGCCAATCCCCGCCCCCACCCAGTTCCCCGGTCCGCCGGTTCCAGCCGATATCCACCTCCATCGACGGTTCGGTGAACGGAAAATAGCTCGACCGGAACCGCACCGGCAGCGTGTCGATGCCGAAGAACGCCCGCAGGAAATCGATCAAACACCCCTTCAGGTGCCCCAGCGTGATCGCCCGGTCGATCACCAGCCCCTCCACCTGGTGGAACATCGGCGAATGCGTCGCGTCATGATCGGCGCGATAGGTCCGGCCGGGCACGATCACCCGGATCGGCGGCTCCTGGTTCAGCATCGTGCGCACCTGCACCGGCGAGGTATGCGTCCGCAGCACCCGCTGCCGCCCCTCCACGTCCATGCCGGGCACGTAGAACGTGTCCATGTCCTGCCGCGCCGGATGATGCGCCGGGATGTTCAGCGCGCCGAAATTGCGCCAGTCATCCTCGATATCCGGCCCCTCGGCGATCGCGAACCCCATCGCCCCGAAGATCGCCGCCATCTCCTCCATCGTCCGGCTGATCGGATGGATCAGCCCGCCCGGCGCCAGGCGCGGCGGCAAGGTCACGTCCATCCGCTCGGCCGCCAGCCTGACCTCCAGCGCCGCACCCTCCAGCGCCACGCGCCGCGCCTCGATCGCCGCTGTCAGCGCCTCCTTCAGCGCGTTCAGCGCCGCCCCCCGCGCCCGCTTCTCCTCCGCCGGAACGCGCCCCAGTTCCTTCAGCAACCCCGTCAGCGCCCCGTTGCGCCCCAGCACGGCAATGCGCACCGCATCCCATGCCCGCAAATCCCCGGCAGCCGCCAGCGCGGCATCGGTCTCGGTCTTCAGGCGCAACAGATCGTCGGTCATCTCGGCTCCACAGCATCAGACGCGAAAAAGGGCCGCCCGATGCGGGCAGCCCCTTGTCGTCACGATCGGAATCCCTCGCGGGACGCGATCAGGCCAGGGCGGCCTGCACCTTCTTCACGATCTCGCTGAAGCTCGCGGGATCGTCATACGCGATGGCGGCCAGAACCTTGCGGTCCATCTCGATGCCGCTCGCCCGCAGCCCCGCGATAAATCGCGAGTAGTTCATGCCGTGCTCGCGCACCGCGGCGTTGATGCGCTGGATCCACAGCCCGCGGAACTCCCGCTTCTTCACCCGCCGGTCGCGATAGGCATACTGCAGCGACTTCTCCAGCCGCTGCAGCGCAATCCGGTAATTGGTCGAAGACCGTCCGACAAACCCCTTCGAGGCGTCGAGAACCTTCTTGTGCCGGGCGTGGGTGGTGGTACCCCGTTTGACGCGTGCCATCTATCTGCTCCTCAACCCAGCCCGTAGGGCGCCCATTGCTTGATGGTCCGCGCGTCGGCGTCGGTCAGCACCTGGCTGCCGCGCGCCTGGCGCTTCATCTTCTGCGGCCGGTTGATCAACCCATGCCGCTTGTTGCCGGGCCCCGCCAGCACCTTGCCGGTGGCGGTGATCTTGAAGCGCTTCTTCACCGAAGACTTCGTCTTCATCTTGGGCATTTTGTACTCCTGTCTCAGGTCCCTGCAAAACGCAGGCGTCGCGGCCGGGCATGCCCACACAGGCCCGGACCCACAGACGAAGGCGCGCATATACCGATCCGGCCCGCCGCGTGCAACCCTGGCCTCTGGCAAGCAAAGGAAGCACTTCTTTTTGTGAACAAAAAGAAGCAAAAAAACGTCATCCGCCTCCCGCCCACTTCTCTCCCCCCGCCCTTCGCGGGGGGAGCCGGAGGGGGGCGCCAGCGAAATAAGCTGAGGGGCCGGCGCTCTACCAGCCTCCCCAGCGCGCGCGCCAAAATCAGCAGCCCTTTGCCCCCGCCGCCCCACCCCATATAACCCCCACCCATGGAAACCCCGTTCCGCAAGATGCACGGCGCCGGCAACGATTTCGTCGTGTTCGACGAGCGGCCGGCCCCGCTCGGCCTCACCCCCGCCCGCGCCGCCGCCATCGCCCACCGCCGCACCGGCATCGGCTGCGACCAGTTCATCGTCATCGAGCCCCCGCCCCCCGGCTCCCCCGCCGACGCCTTCATGCGCATCCGCAACCCCGACGGCACCGAAGCCGGCGCCTGCGGCAACGCCACCCGCTGCGTGGCCAGCCTGCTGTCCGCCGAAACCGGCCGCCCCGAAACCATCATCCAGACCATCGCCGGCCTGCTCCCCTCCATCCTCCTCCCCGACGGCCGCGTCACAGTGGACATGGGTCCCGCCCGCCTCGCCTGGTCCGACATCCCGCTGGCGGCCGAGATGGACACCCTCCACCTCCCCCTCGCCCTCGGCCCGCTGTCCGACCCCGCCGCCTGCTCCATGGGCAACCCCCACGCCACCTTCTTCGTCCCCGACGTCATGGCCCTCCCGGTCGAAACCCTCGGCCCCGCGCTGGAGCACAACCCGCTCTTCCCCGAAAAGGCCAATATCGGCTTCGCGGAGATACAGTCCCCCACCCGCATCCGCCTGCGCGTCTGGGAACGCGCCGCCGGCCTCACCCTGGCCTGCGGCTCCGGCGCCTGCGCCACCATCGTCAACGCTGCCCGCCGAGGCCTCACCGCCCGCCGCGCCACCATCGAAGTGGACGGCGGCATCCTCGACCTGGAATGGCGCCAGGACGGCCACGTCCTGATGACCGGCCCGGTCGCCACCAGCTTTTGCGGCACCATCGACCTCGCGGCCCACCCGTCATGACGCTCGACATCCTCACCTTCGGCTGCCGCCTCAACACCTACGAATCCGAGGTGATGCGCACCCACGCCGCCGCGCACATCAACCCCTTGGCCGACACCATCATCGTCAACACCTGCGCCGTCACCGCCGAAGCCGAGCGCCAGGCCCGCCAGGCCATCCGCCGCGCCCACCGCGAAAACCCCGAAGCAAAAATCGTCGTCACCGGCTGCGCCGCCCAGCTCAACCCGCAGAACTGGTCCGCCCTGCCCGGCGTCACCCGCGTCCTCGGCAACGACGACAAGCTCAAGCCGGACTCCTGGCTGCCCGAGGCCGCCTCCGCCGTCTCCGACATCATGGCCGCCCGCGAAACCGCCCCCCATCTCGTCACCGAATTCGCCGGCCGCTCCCGCGCCTTCGTCCAGGTCCAGCAGGGCTGCGACCACCGCTGCACCTTCTGCATCATCCCCTTCGCCCGCGGCCCCAACCGCTCCGTGCCCATCGGCGCCATCGCCGAACAGGTCCGCACCCTTGTGGCAACCGGCTTTCTCGAAGTTGTCCTGACCGGCGTGGACATCGCCAGCTACGGCCCCGACCTGCCCGGCCGCCCGACCCTCGGCCAGATGGCCCGCCGCCTCCTCGCCGCCGTGCCCGAGCTCCCCCGCCTGCGCCTCTCCTCCATCGACCCCGCCGCCATCGACGACGACCTCTGGCGCCTCATCGAGTCCGAACCCCGCCTGATGCCCCACCTCCATCTCTCGATCCAGGCCGGCAGCGACCTCATCCTCAAGCGCATGAAGCGCCGCCACCTCCGCCAACAGGCGCTCGACATCATCGCCCGCGCCCGCGCGCTCCGCCCCGGCATCGGCATCGGCGCGGACGTGATCGCCGGCTTCCCCACCGAAACCGACGCCCTGTTCGCCGAAACCCTCGCCTTCATCGCCGAGGCCGACATCCCCTTCGTCCACGTCTTTCCCTACAGCGAGCGCCCCGGCACCCCCGCCGCCCGCATGCCCGCCATCCCCATCCCCCTGCGCCGCGAACGCGCGGGCCGGCTGCGCGAAGCCGGCGCCACCGCCCACGCCGCCTTCCTCGCCGCCCAAATCGGCACCACCGTCGCCGTCCTGGCGGAATCCGACAGCACCGGCCACACCGAACACTTCGCCCCGGTTCTGTTTTCAGGGGGGAAGATCGCCGCCACCCCCGGCCAGATCCTGCGCGCCCGCGTCACCGCCGCCACGCCCACCCACCTGATCGCGGAACCCGCCTGATGGCCCTCGGCTTCCTCTCCCGCCTCAAGCAGGGCCTGACCCGCAGCACCCAGAAAATCAGCCAGGGCATCACCGCCGCCTTCACCCGCCGCACGCTCGACGACGCGGCACTGGAAGAACTCGAAGACGTGCTGATCGCCGCCGACCTCGGCACCGACGTCGCCGCCCGCATCATCGCCAATTTCCGCCGCACCCGCTTCGGCCGCGAAGTCACCGACGACGAAATCAAATCCGCCCTCGCCGAGGAAATCGCCGCCATCCTCGCCCCCGTCGCCCAGCCCCTGGCCATCAACCCCGCCCTCAAGCCCCACGTCGTCCTCGTCGTCGGCGTCAACGGCACCGGCAAGACCACCACCATCGGCAAGCTCGCCCAGCAATACCGCGACCAGGGCCTCAAACCCATGCTCGTCGCCGGCGACACCTTCCGCGCCGCCGCCGTCGAGCAGCTTCAGGTCTGGGGACAACGAACCGGCGCCCCCGTCATCGCCGCCCCCCCCAACGCCGACGCCGCCGGCCTGGCCTTCGACGCGCTGACCCGCGCCCGCGCCGAAGCCATCGACGTCCTGCTGATCGACACCGCCGGCCGCCTGCACAACAAGGCCGCCCTGATGGAAGAGCTGGCCAAGATCATCCGCGTCCTGAAAAAACAGGCCCCCGAAGCCCCCCACTCCATCCTGCTGGTGCTCGACGCCACCACCGGCCAGAACGCCATCCAACAGGTCGGCGTCTTCCGCGACATGGTCGCCATCACCGGCCTCGTCGTCACCAAGCTCGACGGCTCCGCCCGCGGCGGCATCGTCGTGGCCCTGGCCGAAGCCTACGGCATGCCCGTCCACGCCGTCGGCGTCGGCGAACAGGCCGCCGACCTGCGCGCCTTCGACCCCGCCGAATTCGCCCGCGGCCTCGTCGGCGCCTGAGGCAGAAGGGAGACTCTTCGTTTTGTGAACAAAAAGAAGCAAAAAAACTTCACCCTTGAAGTGGGGCGGAACGCGAGGCGGTTCCGCCTCCCCGCACCACCCGCACCGCGTTGCGCCGCCTGGAAACCGCCGCTAATTCCTGACGAACACGGCCAACTGATGGCCCGCCACTGCCCCGGAAAGTCCCTCTCCGCATGACCGACGCTCCCAACTGGTCCCGCCGCACCCTGGTCGCCCAGGCGCTCGGCCATATCGACGAGCCCAGCCGCGCCGTGGTGCCGCCGATCCACATCGCCACCACCTATATCCGCGACCCCGACAACGAATACCGCAGCGGCAACATCTATGGCCGGCCCGACAACGCCACCATCCGCGAGGCCGAGGCGATCATCGCCACTCTCGAAGGGGCCGCGGCCGCCATGGTCCTCGGCTCCGGCATGTCGGCCGCCACCGCCGTGTTCCTGGCGCTGAAGCCCGGCGACCACGTGGTGGCCTCCTCGGTGATGTACTGGGCGCTGCGCAACTGGCTGGTGAAGGACGCCGCCGACTGGGGCCTGCGGGTGGAGATCGTGGACACCACCGATCTCGACGCCGTGCGCGCCGCCGTGAAGCCGGGCCAGACCAAGCTGGTCTGGCTGGAAACCCCCTCAAATCCGCTGTGGACCATCACCGATATCCGCGCCGTGGCCGACATCGCCCACGCCGCCGGCGCCCGCGTGGCGGTCGATTCCACCGGCGCCTCGCCGATCCTGACCCGCCCGCTGGAATTCGGCGCCGATATCGTCATGCACTCGGCCACCAAATACCTCAACGGCCATTCCGACGTGATCGCCGGCGCGCTCGCCACCGCCAAAGCCGATGACTTCTGGGCCCGCATCAAGCGCGTCCGCGCCACCCTCGGCCAGATCCTCGGCCCGTTCGAAGCCTTCCTGCTGATCCGCGGCATGCGCACCCTGGACCTGCGCGTGCGCGCCGCCAGCGCCTCGGCCCTGGAACTGGCCACCCGCCTGTCCAACCACGCCGCCATCGCCCACGTGCTCTACCCCGGCCTGCCAACCCACCCCGGCCACGACCTGGCCCGCCGCCAGATGCAGGGCGGCTTCGGCGGCATGCTGTCGATCCGCCTGCGCGCGGGCGAAGTGGCGGCCATCCACGCCGCCGCCGGGGTGAAACTCTGGAAACGCGCCACCTCGCTCGGCGGCGTCGAAAGCCTCGTCGAACACCGCGCCAGCATCGAAGGCCCCGGCTCCCCCTGCCCCACCGACCTGCTGCGCCTGTCCACCGGGATCGAGGATGTCGAGGACCTCTACGGCGATCTGATCCAGGCAATCAAGTAATACCAACCCGCGAAATGGCCGACTCTTCCGGCCGTTTCGCGGGTTGGTATCGCGCGCGGGGCTGGCCGGTGGCCGCGCGCAAAGCAAAGACTCATGCCAGCCCGCGTTGACCCATACTTCATGGGTCAACCTTTATG
>JADLHF010000033.1 GCA_020848935.1 Acetobacteraceae bacterium | reverse complement strand
GACGAGACCGTCGCAACAAGCTCAGATATCGACAGAGGGAGCGGCTGCAACGGCATCCCAACCTTGACTCACGCCGCGTCGTTGTCCGTCAATCAAATTCTGAACCCAGGGTACCTGGGCAGTTACATCTTTTTGCTTCTTTTTCTTCAGAAAAAGAAGACCTTCCTCCCTACATTCCCGCACCCTTGGCCGCCTTCTCGATCGCGGCGGTCATGTCGCGGCGGCCGGCGATGCCCTGGCTGAAGCGGGTGCCGGCGATGGCGCCGCCGTCCACCACGATATCGGTGCCGTTGATGAAGCTGGAGGCATCCGAGGCCAGGAACAGGGCGGCGCGGGCGATGTCGTCGGGCAGGCCGGGGCGGGGGATGGGCTGGGCCTTGGCGAAGCGCGCTTGCAGCGTGGCGAGTTCGCGGTCGGCGACGTTCGGGTCCAGGCCGATGCCTTTGCCGAAGATGCCGGTGACGATGGCGCCGGGGGAGATCGAGTTCACCCGGATATTGTCCTCGCCCAGTTCGGCGGCCACCGAGTGGGTGAGGTGCAGCACGGCGGCCTTGGCGGTGGAATAGGCGTGCGAGGAGCCGCCGGCGCGGTATCCGGCGACCGAAGCGGTGGTGATGATGCTGCCGGATTTCTGCGCCTGCATGATCGGCGCGACGCATTTCATGGCGATGACCACGGCGCGGACATGCACGGTCATCATGAAGTCCCAGGTGGCGATGTCGGCGTCCGCGATGCGGAACGGCGGCAGGCCGTGGCCGGCATTGTTGAACAGCACGTCGATGCGGCCGAAGCGGGCGGCGGTGCCCTGGATGAGGTCGGTGATGTCGGCTTCCCGGGCCATGTCGGCGCGCACGAAATGGGCGTTCTGGCCCAGGCGGGCGGCGATGGCCTGGCCCTGTTCGGCGCGGCGGCCGGCGAGGATGACGGTGGCGCCCTCGGCCACGAACAGTTCCGCGGTGCTTTCGCCGATGCCGCTGGTGGCGCCGGTGATGACTGCGACCTTGCCGTCCAGAACGCCCATGTGAGTTTCTCCTGTTGCTGCGCGCAGTGTGGCAGGGCGGGCGCGGTGTACCAACTGGCGCGGTGGCGTGGAATCGGCGAGCATGGCGGGGCTGTTGCAAAGGGGAGCGCCGATGACTGTCCAGGCCCGCATCGAAGCCGTGTTCGCGCCGCTGGGAATCGAGGTGGGATTCTCGGCCACCCACCTGGCCAGCGGGCAAAGCGTGGCGATCAATCCGGGGGCGCTGTTTCCCACTGCCAGCGTCTACAAGATCGCGATCATGGTGGAGCTGTACCGCCAGGTGGACGCGGGGAAGTTCGCGCTGTCCGACCGGCTGACGCTGGGCGATGGGCAGCGGGTGATCGGCTCGGGCGTGTTGCAGAAGCTGGACAGCGGGCTGGCGCCGACGCTGCGGGACCTGGCGATGCTGATGATCATCATCAGCGACAACACCGCCACCCACATGCTTCAGGAGCTGGTGGGCTCGGCCAACATCAACGCCACGATGCGGGGGCTGGGGCTGGCGGATATCCATGTGGCGCTGTCGCTGCCGGAATCCTTTGCCCATGGCTACGGGCTGAAGTTGGACCCGCTGCCGGACTATGCCGCCATGACGGCGGCGATGCAGGACGGGGGGATGGACTATGGCGCGCTGACCTTCGCGGCGTCGGACCGCAACACCACCTCCTCGGCGGCGGACATGGCGGCGCTGTCGGCGATGATCCTGGCGGGCACCGCTGGGAGTGCGGCGGGGTGCGCCGACATGATGACCATTCTGCGGGCGCAGCAGTTGCGCGACCGGGTGCCGCGCTACCTGCCGACGGGTGCGGTGGGCAACAAGACCGGCACGTTCCGCGGCGTGCGCAACGATGCCGGGGTGATGCTGCGGGGCGAGGGGGATGCGATCGCGTTCGGGCTGTTCACCTTCGATCGCACCGCGCTGCCGCCGGGCAACTCGCGGCTGCTGGCGCAGCGCAATGCGCTGGTGAACGACGCGATGGCGGAGGTGGGGATGATCCTGTGGGAGTCGCTGGGGGTTTAGGAAGGAAGGTCTTCTTTTTCTGAAGAAAAAGAAGCAAAAAGACTTCTGTTCATTGGAGTAAGGATCGACTTTCTGCGGGAACAATAGTTTTTTGGTTCTTTTTTTCAAAAAAGAACATACTTTCTACTTTTCTCTGTAAACTTCATTCTTTGCCGGCGGCAGCCGTGGAGTGCGAGGCGGACGATGCGTATTCTCTACAGCCACCGCATCCAGTCCCGTGACGGGCAGAGCGTGCATGTTGACGAGATGATTTCGGCCCTGCGCGCGGCGGGGCACGAGGTGATGGTGGTGGGCCCGGCCTTCTATGCCGCGACCGATTTCGGCGGCGAGAGCCGGCTGGTGGCGCGGCTGCGGCGGCTGTTGCCGGGGGCGCTGGGGGAGTTGGCTGAGCTGGCCTATAATGTTCCGGCCTACTTGGCATTGCGGCGCGCGGCGCGGGGGTTCCGGCCGGACGCGATCTATGAGCGGTATAATCTGTACTACCTGGCCGGCACCTGGCTGGCGCGGCGGTTGGGCGTTCCGTTCCTGCTGGAGGTGAATTCGCCGCTGGCCGAGGAGCGGGCGAAGTTTTCCGGGCTGCAACTGCGGTGGCTGGCGCATGCGCTGGAGCGACGGACCTGGCGCGGTGCCAACCATGTGCTGGCGGTGACCGGGGTGCTGCGGGATGTGATCGCGACCAGTGGGGTGAAGCGGGAGCGGATCGAGGTGATCCAGAACGGGGTGGTGCTGGACCGCTTCGCCGCGGCGCCGCGGCCGGAGGGGGGGCCGGTGGTGCTGGGCTTCGTGGGCTTCGTGCGGACGTGGCATGGGCTGGATGCGGTGCTGGGGGCGATGGCGGCGGATGGCGGGCAGGGGATTGCGCTGACGGTGATCGGCGACGGGCCGGCGCGCGCGGAGCTTGAGGCGCAGGCGGCGGCGCTGGCGCTGGGGGAGCGAGTGCATTTCGCCGGGCTGGTGGAGCATCACGCGGTGCCGGGGCATGTGGCGGGGTTCGACATCGCGTTGCAGCCGAAGGTGGTGGCCTATGCCTCGCCGCTGAAGATCTTCGACTACATGGCGGCGGGGCGGGCGATCGTGGCGCCGGACCAGCCGAATATCCGCGAGATCCTGGAGCATGGGCGCACGGCGCTGCTGTTCGATCCCGCGGCGGCGTTCGACAGCGATGCGGGGATGTGGGCGGCGATCCGGCGGCTGGCCGGCGATGCGGGGCTGCGGGCGCGGCTGGGGGCGGCGGCGCGGGCGGAGCTGGTGCGGCGGGACTATACCTGGGCGGGCAATGCGCGGCGGGTGGTGGCGTTGGCGGGGGGTGGGGCGGGCATTGCGCAAGATCAACCCCCGCGCCCGCCGCGGCATGGTATCCAGGGCGGGTAACGGCCGGGAGCGCGCCATGACGTCTGGGATACTTCTCGCCACCGACCTGTTGGCGCATGCCGACCGGGCGATGGACCGTGCGGCGCTGATTGCCGAGGCCGCGGGGCTGCCGCTGGATATCCTGCATGTGGTGAGCCGCGAGCTGAGGACCGCGCCGGGCCTGGATGCGGCCAAGGCCGCGGCGTTGGCGAGCCTGCGCGCCGAGATCGCGGCCGCCGAACTGCCGGCCGGGCTCAGCGTGACGCCGCTGGTGCGTGGCGGCGAGCCGGGGCCGGCGATCGTGGCGGCGGCGGCGGAGGCGCGCAGCGTGCTGGTGGTGCTGGCGGCGCAGCATGGCGACCTGCTGGTGCGGCTGTTCCGCGGGTCGGCGTTGCATCATGCGGTGCGCCATGCGCCGTGCCCGGTGCTGCTGGTGCGGCGGCGGGCGCGGCATGCGTATCGCCGGATCGTGGTGGCGGTGGATCTGTCGCTGCCGTCGCGCCTGGCGCTGGATCGGGCGCTGCGGCTGATGCCGGGGGCCGGGATGGCGCAGGTTGAGTTGACGCTGGTGCATGCCGGGTTTGTCGGCGCGCCGCCGGCGGCGGTGCAGGAGCAGCGCGCGCGGGTGGACGACATGCTGGTGGCCAGCCTGGCGCGGCTGGCCGCCGAGGGGATGGCGCCGCCGGGCAGCATCGCCACGGTGATGGAGACCGGCGGCGCGGTGGCGGTGGTTGCGGCGGCGGCGGCGGCGCGGGACGCGGAGCTGGTGGTGGCGGGGACCACGGGGCTGACCGGGGCCGCCAACCTGCTGTTGGGCAGCGTGGCCGAGGCGCTGCTGGCCACGCTGCCGTGCGACGTGCTGGCGGTGCGGCCGGTGGCGTAGGTCGGCTCAGGCGCGGGTGTACTCGATGCCGCGCGCCAGCCAGCAGCCGAGTTGCAGGCCGGTGACCCGGCTTTCGCTGCGGCGGAAGGTCAGGGTCCAGTCGCCGGGGGCGGAGAAATCCAGCGCGCGGGGGCAGGGCATCAGCCAGGTGTCGGCGGCGTAGGGCACCAGCGGGACCATCGCACCCTCGCCGAGTTCGCCGGCGCAGGCGGCATAGAGCGTGCCGCCGGCATCGGCGATGGTGATGTCGGCGCCGAGTTCCTCGTTGCGGTAGCGGCCGGCGCCGTCGCCGTCGGGGGCGGGGGCGGGGGCGGGGGCGGGGGTGCCGGTGGCGGGTTCCAGCACGGTGTCGATGTTGTCGGTGGCGCGGGTCATGCGCAGGCCGCCGGGTGCGGGGCGCAGGCGCAGGGGGCCGGCTTCGTGGCTGCCATCGGCGGCGGGGGTGGTGGGTTCGGGGTGGCCGGCGAAGTGCAGGGTGGCGTGGCCGTTGGGCTGGGCCTCGATGTGGGCGGCGAGGCCGGTTTCGGGGTCGAGGTAGCGGCCGGCCCAGGGGATCTGGGGGCCGGTGGCAGGGGTGGGGAGGTCTTCGCCCAGGGCGGCGGCGACGAGGCGGGTGGCGGCGGCGCGGGGGTCGGCCATGTGGTTGAACAGCACCACCACGGAGAGGCGGGCGGCGGGGGCGTAGGCGCGAAAGCTGCGCCAGCCGCGCAGGCCGCCGCCGTGGCTGAGGATGTCGCGGCCCAGCAGGGTGCCGCGGGCCAGGCCCCAGCCGTATCCGGCGGGGCTGCCATCGGCGAAGGCGACGGGGGCGGAGAGGCGGGCGTGGATCGATTCCGGGTTGTCGCGGGTGGCGTCGATATGGCGTTCCCAGGCGATCAAATCGTCCAGGCTGGCGCTGAGGCCGGCGTCGCCGGTCCAGGTGATGCGGTTCTCGGCGGGGCGGAAGCCGGCCTGCTGGCTGCCTTCGTAGCCCCTCGTGAAGCCGGGGACCTGGGAGGTGTCGGGGTTCAGGCGGGCGGTGGGCATGCCGGCGCGGTCGAAGACGTGGGAGCGCATGAGTTCGGCCAGCGGCCGGCCGGCGCGTTCGGAGATCAGGTCGCCGAGGATGCGGAAGTTCTGGTTGCAGTAGGAATAGCGGGTGCCCGGGGTGAAGTGGGTGGTCTCGGCGCGGTCGGTGAGGCGGCGGGCCTGGGCCTCGGTGAACGGGGCCTCGACCGGGGAGCCGGAGAGGGCGGTGAGGGCCCAGTAGTCGCGCAGGCCGGACTGGTTGTGGGCCAGGTGGGTGGCGGTGGGGCGCCGGGCCAGGCGGGGGAGGCGGACGGCGAGCTGGGATTCCAGGATATCGGGCGCGCGGTCGAGATTGGTGGTGAGCAGGGTGGTGGCGCAGGTGAACTGCTTGGTGATGGAGCAGACCAGGAACATCGTGGCCGGGGTGAAGGGGATGCGGCGTTCGAGGTCGGCGAAGCCCCAGGCGTGGCGGGCGAGAATCTGGCCGTCCTTGACAACGGCGACCGCGCCGCCGGCGCCGGGGAAGCTGAGCGGGAGGGCGGCGAGGGCTTGATCGAGAGACTCGGGCATCGGGTGGGGCCTCGGTTGGGGGAGGCAAGATTGGCAGAAAGGAAGGCCAGGGGGCAAAGCCCCCTGGAACCCCCATTCCATGGGGTCTGGGGGCCGCTGCCCCCAGCGGGATCCAGGGGCAGAGCCCCTGGCCTTCCTGCCTTGGCTGTCTTTGAATGGCGGCGGGCTTTGACGGGGGCGTGGCATGGCTGACGCATTGGGGACGAGCACGGGCGTTTCGGGCGGGTTTCCCGATGCGGCGTTGCGGGCGCGGTGCACGCGGTTCCTGGGCGGGCATGGGCGGGCGACGGCGCGGGGGTGGGTGGAGCGGCTGGCGGGCTCGCCGGTGCTGGACCTGGAACTGGATGTCTATAGCGACGGGCCGGCGATGAAGCAGTTGGAGCAGGAGACGGCCACGCTGTTGGGCAAGCCGGCGGGGATGTTCTTTGCCAAGGGGATCACGGCGCAGCAGGCGGCGTTGCTGGCGCATGCCGAGGCGACGGGGCGGCGGCTGGTGGCGGTGCATCCGGCGAGCCATTTCGCGATGGACGAGCACGATGCCTTGGACCGGCTGGCGGGGCTGGTTTCGGTTCGGTTGGGGAGTGACATACGGCATTTCACGGCGGCTGATTTGGAGCGGGCGGCGGAGGAATTCGGGTGCGTGACGGTGGAGGTGCCGTTGCGGCGGGCGGGGTTCATGGCGCCGTCGTGGGACGATCTGGTGGGGGTTTCGACCTGGTGCCGGGCGCGGAAGATTCCCTTTCACCTGGACGGGGCGCGGCTGTGGGAGGTGGCGCCGCATTACGGGCGGAGCTTGCAGGAGATTTCGGCGCTGGCGGACAGTGTCTATGTGAGTTTCTACAAGGGGTTGGGGGGCATGGGCGGGTGCGTGCTGGCGGGCGCGCCGGCGCTGTTGGCGGCGTGCCGGCCGTGGCGGAACCGGTTTGGCGGGGATATGCCGACGATCTTTCCCTATGTGCTGACGGGGTTGGAGGGGGTGCGGCTGCATCTGCCTGTCATGGAGGAATACTACCGCCATGCCTGCGCGATCGCGGCGGCGGTGGCGGGGACGAAGGGGCTGCGGGTGCGGCCGGGGGTGCCGCATGGCAACTCGTTCCAGGTGCATTTTTCCGCCGGGCGGGCGGCGGTGGAGGCTGCGGCGACGCGCGTGGCGGAGCGGGATGGGGTTTGGCTGGTGAACCGGGTGGTGGAGACGGGGTGGCCGGGGGAGTGCAGGGTGGAGATCGTGGTGGGGGCGGCGACG
>JADLHF010000032.1 GCA_020848935.1 Acetobacteraceae bacterium | reverse complement strand
GTCGATGCCCGCGCCGCGGAAGATCACGGCCTGGGCAAAGCGCGTGAAGTGCGTCGACGGCGCGGCCTGCATCAAGACCTGCAGGAATTCAGGCATTCCCTCGGTCGGCGATGTTCCGCCCGACAGCATGTTCATGACGACGAAGAACGGTATCGCCAACAAGCCGAACTGCGGCATCGAGCGCGTCACTGTCGACAGCACGATGCCCAGTGCGGTCATCGCGTAGAGAAAGAACGCCGTTCCCAGCAGGAACAGCGGAACCGAGCCGGTGATGGCCACACCGAGGACGCCCTGGATGACGCCATAGAGCGACAGCGTCACTGCGAGAATGATCGCCAGGCTGTTCGCCCAGATCTTGGCGATCATGATCTCTCCCGGCGTCACCGGCATCACCAGGAGATGCTCGATCGTGCCGCGCTCGCGCTCCCTGATGACAGCGGCGCCGGACAGAATGAGCGACAGCATGGTGATGTTGGAGACGACCTGCATCACCGCCATGAACCAGGCCGAATCGAGGTTCGGATTGAACTTCGTGCGCATCGCCAGGGTCACGGGCAGGCGTGTGGCGCCATCGGTGCGGCTGGCGAAGTTCGCGAGCTGTCGATTGATGATATTCTGGATATAGGCGGCGCCGTTGCCGGCCAGCGTCATCGCGGTGGCGTCGACATTGACCTGCAGCGTCGGCCGGCGCCCGGCCAGCACGTCGGCCTGGAAGTTGGGCGGGATATTGATGACGAAGGCATAAATCCCGGCATCCATCGTTGGATCGATCTGCTCCAGCCCGAGCAAGACCGGTTGTTTGAAGTAGGGCTTCAGGAAGGCCGCCCGGATCTGTCGGGACAGGTCGGACCGGTCCTCGTCGGCAATGGCGATCGATGCATTGCGCACCTCGGTCTGGACACCGGTCGCCACGGTGTAGATGGCAACCGTGAATGTGAAGAAGAGCAGGAACAGCAAGACGGGGTCGCGCCGAAGGCTGCTCAACTCCTTCATGCCAAGCCGGTAGATGTTCTTGAGGCGGCGGCGCATCAGACCTCCTGCTTTCTCAGCAGCAGGGCTGCCAGCGCCCAGAACGCGAGGCAGAACACCCCCAGCCACGCGTAGTTCTGGTAGAGATCGGCAAAGCCCAAGCCCTTGTTGAACACGCCCGAGGTGATTTTCTGGAAATAGAGTGCGGGGAATATGTGCCCGACGACACGCGCGCCGCCTTCCAGCGTTGAAACCGGATAGAGCATTCCAGAGAAATTGAGGCTGGGAATCATGACAATGATCGCCGACGCGAATATCGCGGCCAGTTGCGATGAAACAAACGCGGATATGACCAGGCCCAGCGATGTGGCGGCGGTGGCAAACAGCAGGGCGCCGACCACCAATGTGGCAATGCTGCCGCTGACCGGCACGCGGAAGAAGACCGTCATCAGGATGAACAGGCTGAGAAAGCTGACCATCGCAACGCCGATATAGGGCAGTTGCTTGCCGACCAGGAACTCCAGCTTCGTCGCTGGCGCAGCGTAGAGGTTCGTGATCGATCCGAGTTCCTTCTCCCTGACGACGCCGAGCGCCGTGAGCATGGTCGAGAACATGTACATCAGCAGCATGAGCACGCCCGGCGAAATGGCGTAGACGCTCAGGAACGCCTGGTTGTAGCGAAACCGCGTCTGGATTTCGGCGGGATAGAGCGGCGGGGCGTTGCCTGTCTCGCGCATCGAGAAATCGGTGAGGTAGTTCGCCAGGACACCCTGCACGTACCCGCGCGATGTTTCAGCCTGGAACGTATTGGCACCGTCGAACCAGACGCCGACTTCCGGCCGGCGGGCCGACAACAGGTCCTGGCCGAACTTCGGAGGGATCACGAGGGCGAACTTGATCTCGCCTCGCTTCAGGCGCTCGTCGAGCTCCTCCTGCGAGGCAATGGCAGCGCGCTGCTCGAAATATCGGGAACCCGCGAAGTTGTCGAGGAACGCCTGGCTTTCCTGCGATGAATCGCGATCTAGCGCGGCGTAGGCAAGCTTCTCCACGTCGAAGGAAATGCCATTGGCCATTGCGATCGCGAGAATGATCGGACCGAGCATGGCGAAGGCGATGCGGATCGGGTCGCGAATGAGTTCCACGGCTTCGCGGCGTGCGAAGGCCCACACGCGGCGCGGATCGAACCATCGATTGGACATGCCGGATGCGCCGTGCGGCGCGGCTTGCGGCGCGTCGACGGCGCCGACGCCGGGCACCGGTGCATCGGCCGCCACGGCGTCCTCGAGATAGCCGATGAAGGCGTCCTCGAGTGACTCCGCGCCCCGCGCCTTTCGCAACTCGTCCGGCGTGTCCATGGCGAGGATCCTGCCCGCGTGCATCAGCGATATGCGATCGCAGCGCTCGGCCTCGTTCACGAAATGGGTCGAAATGAAGATCGTCACGCCATCCTGGCGCGACAACTCGATGAGCAATTCCCAGAACCGGTCCCGTGCGATCGGATCGACACCGGACGTCGGCTCATCAAGGATCAGCATTTCCGGCTTGTGCAGCACCGCAACCGCGAGCTGCAATCGCTGCCGGATGCCGAGCGGCAGACTGTCTGGCAGGCTTTCCGTGACGTCGGCCAGATCGAACCGGTCGATCAACTCCCGAACGCGCGGCCCGCTCTGCGTTGCCGGCAGATCGAAGAGGCGCGCATGCAGTTCCAGGTTCTGCCGCACGCTCAGCTCCGCATAGAGGGAGAACGACTGCGACATGTAGCCAACGCGCCGGCGGGTCTCGATGTCATTGGGATCGACGGCGCGTCCGAACAGCTTGGCCGTGCCTTCGGTTGGCGGCAGCAAGCCGGTCAGCATCTTCATGGTCGTGGTCTTGCCGCAACCATTGGAGCCGAGAAACCCGAAGATTTCGCCGCGCTCGATGCGCGCCGTCACGCGGTCGACCGCCGTGAAATCGCCAAATCGCTTGGTCAGGCCATCGGCCTCGATGGCCGGCCCGCCCTGCGCCGCCACCCTGGGCGGGAGGATGACGGTTTGATGGCCGGCGCGCTTGGCTTCGGGAAGCAGTGCGATGAACGCCTCTTCGAGGCTTTCGCGACCCGCGCGCCGCCTGAGGCCGCCCGCCGTTCCCATGGCCAGCACGCGTCCTTCATCCATGGCGACCAAGTGATCGAACCGCTCGGCTTCCTCCATGTAGGCCGTGGCGACCATCACGCTCATGGCTGGTCGGCGCGCGTGGATCCGTTCGATCAATTCCCAGAACTGCTTGCGCGACAGCGGGTCGACGCCGGTGGTCGGCTCGTCCAGGATCAGGAGATCGGGATCATGGATCAGCGAGCAGCACAGCGACAGCTTCTGCTTCATGCCGCCCGACAGCTTGCCGGCTGGCCGGTCGGCAAACGGGTCGAGCCCGGTGCTGCGCAGCAGGTCGGCGATCCGCCATGCCCGTTCGGCGGCCGACTGCCCGAACAGGCGCCCGAAGAAATCCACGTTCTCCCGGACCGACAATGCCGGGTAGAGGTTGCGACCGAGCCCCTGCGGCATGTAGGCGATGCGGGCACACACCTCGGCGCGGTGCCGGCGTGCGGCCATGTCGCCGCCAAGAACGTGCACGGTGCCGGCCTGGATCCTGCGTACTCCGGCCACCAGGGCCAGCAGTGTCGACTTGCCGACGCCGTCAGGACCGATCAGTCCGACCATGCGCCCAGCGGGAATATCCACGGATATGGTGTCGAGCGCATTGGTGGCCCCGTATCGGTGAGTGACGGCCGCCAGGCGCGCGACGCAAGGCGCGTCGTCACTCATTTCGGCGCGGGCTCCGTTGGCGGCAAATTGACCTGGAGGTACGCCGGCCATGGCGCATCGCGCACCAGCCTGACATAGGCCACGCCGGTGATCCCCGCCTTCACGCGCTGTGCGTAACGCTTCAGGATCTCTTCCGGAATCTTGACCTTGATCCGGAACATGAGTTTCTCGCGCTCGCTCTTGGTCTCGACGTATTTGGGCGTGAACTGTGCCTCCGACGCCACGAACGAAACGGTCGCGGGAACGACGTATTGTGGCGCCGCGTCGGGGATGATGCGCGCTTCGGAGCCAAGTTCGATCTGCCCAGCCTCCCCGGCCGGCAGGAAGATCGTCATATAGACGTCGGTAAGATCGAGAAGCGTCAGAATCTTTCCGCCCGCGCCCAGAACCTCGCCGGGCTGCGCCAGGCGATATTGCACACGGCCTCCGCGTGGCGCGGTCAGAACGTAGTCCTTCAGGTTCTCCTTGATTCGTTCTGCCCGGGCAACCGCCGCCGCGATGGCAGCCTTGGACTGGCCGATGCCCGCATTCGCCGAGTTGACCGCCGCTTGGGCGGTGAGTTGCGCGGCCTGCCGCTCATCCACTTTCTCCAGCGGCGTGTAGCCCTGCGCGCCAAGCGCCTTGGACCGCTCCAGCTGCTGGTCGGCCAGGATCAGCTCGCTTTGCCTCTGGGCCAGAAGCGCGAGGGCCTGCTGAAATTGCTGCTCGCTTTGATGGATCGCGGCCTGCGCCTCGCTCAACTGCGCCTCAAGTTCGGCCGCATCCATCGTCACGAGCACCTGGCCGGCGGTTACGCTGTCGCCCTCGGCGACCAGGACTTCCTTCACCCGGCCTGGGAACTTCGTCGCGATGTCGATGCGCTCGGCTTCCAGGCGGCCATTGGATCTGGCAAAGCCGGTCGGTATCTCGGGTGGCTTCAGCTTGATCCACGCCGCATAGCCGCCCCCAGCGACGAGCGCCAATGCCAATAGAATGATCAGTTTTCCTGACGGCATTTTCACGTTCAGGGGTTCCTGCCGGTGTTGCGTTGTTGGCCGGTTTGCCGCGGCATGGTCGTGAACCCTCCGAGTTGGAGCTCCAGCAGCCGGCGCCCTTCCTCCACGAGATCAAAGCCGCGGGCGTCGAGCGACCAGCGCATGGCCAGCCCTTGAATAAGGGCCAGGATGAGATGGGCGGCGTCGCCGGCGTTCAGCGTCCTGTCGAACCGGCCGGCCGCGATCTCCGCGGCGATCAGTCGCGCGATGTGCGCCTGGCGGCTGGCGATCATTCGGGCGAAGAAGGCCCGCAAAGTATCGTTCTTCGCATGCAGCTCGCGCGAAAACAGAATGGCCGTCATGGCAGGCACCTTTTGTATGAAGGAGAGGTGGCCGATCACCAACATGCGCAGCTGGTCGATGGGATCGTCCTGCCTCTTGCCGCTCCTTGCGGAAATACTGTGCAATCGCTCCCCGATGCGTTCGGCCACCGCCTCCCAGATCTTCGCCTTCGTCGGGAAGTGCCGGAAGATCCCGGGTTGTGAGATGCCGACCGCCTTGGCCAATGCGTCCGTCGACAGCCGGTCCGGGCCAATGTCGTCGGCAAGCCGCAGGGCGGCATCGACGATCTCGGCCTTGCGGTCCTCGGCACTTTTCCTGACCCGTATCGTCATCGGATGTCCATCCTGCCCGGACCGATTGCCGGGCCCGGCGCATCGGCCGGGGGTATCCGCCCCGCGACCAGTGCTGCCTCGCGCGGTGCGGCATTTGCCCTGCGGTCCATGCCGCCATCTGCGCCTCCAACCGTCTTGCCCGATCCGCTGGCTAGCGTGGCAGAGTGTGCACTTGCCGAGAAGGTCGCCAAGCCACTTTGGCGTAGCCTGCCTGTCGCCCATTTCCGAGGTCTGGAACTGCACATCGGCTCCCGGTCTCCTTGACAGCCGTGATTAGTGAGCATGTAATCACTAACTGGAACAAGCTGTCAAGCCGCCCGCATGCCAGGTTGGCTTCGTGGTCCATGCCCGCCGTTGGGTGGTCGCGCGGTCCTTCGCCTGGATCAACCACCACCGCCGATTGGCAAAGGACGTCGAGGCGGCGATCGCCTCGGCAGAAGCCTTCCTCTACGCAGCTTGCGCTATCCTGCTGTTGCGCAGACCCGCATGTTGAAAAAAATTGATTCGAAACTGACTCTGAGCGTAAGAACACTCGACTGCACGTCAGGAGGAATGCGAGCCATGAGCTATGCGGGGACTTCAGGCGGTGTAGCGATCTGCTACGATCCTGGACAGTATGACTCGATCAAGTGCCAGCCGGTGACGGGAAGAGCACTCGTTGCGGTCTATACAAGCAAGGACGTCCCATCGAACAAATCCACGCTGCGTGAATTTATTGCTCGGATTGGTGAGGGGACCTGGCGGGATTTCAAACAGACAAACGCGTCATTCGGAGGCAAGGCCGCGAAATTCGGCGCCGGCGTGTTGGTTGGAGGGGCGATTGCCGCACGGTACGAGTCCTATACACCGCTCAAATGGGCCCTGCGCGGCTTTGGGGCCGTGCCGGCTGAATTCACCAAGAGCGGTGCCATCCAGGTCTTCCAGTACACGACCGCGCAGCGAGCCCTGCTGGTCGGAAAAGCGGCAGCAGCGAAATTCGTCCTGGTGACCGTGGCGTTTGAGGGTGGAGTCCTGATAGGTAGCGTCATCAATCAGTTTCTGCCCGAGGACGTGAAGGACACGATCGGCGGCACCATCAACGAGATCGTCAACGAACAGGGCTGGAAGCTGCTCTTCACCCATCCCTTCGGCATTGGAATGTAGCACGGGCTCGGGGGTCGGTTTCGTCGCGGCACCGGCGGCCGCGCCGTCCCCGCCCGCCATCTGTGCCGCGTCCTGCGCCGATCCCGACGTGGCGACGCGACGGGGATCGCTGCCCAGCGAGACGCCGGCATCGTCGAGCGACGCGCGGGCCTCGCGGATCATCTCCACCGCCTGACGGAAGTCATGGCCGAAGGGGCCAACCATCGCCGGCGGCGGAACGAAACCGGTGCGCACCCTGCAGGTGAAAATCGGTCGGCGTTTGGGCGCACGCGCATCGGAATCAGCAAGGCGCATTGCACCTGTTCGCAGAGCCGCCGGAACGCGATCTTGCCGGCCCGCAGGCTGGCGTGGTTGGCCCGGACCAGGTCGCCCGAAGCCTGGTCGTAGGCGAGCCCGGCATCGACCGATGCGGCTTTCGGCGCTCGCAGGGCAAAGGTAGTGTGGCCGCCACCACCACCCCCCACAACAAGTGGCGCGCCGCCGGCCTCGTCGCCTATAGTCCAGACCGCGATGCGATGAAGGTGGCGGGCAAGCCGGTCTCAAGGCGTTTGCGATCGGCCCGAAGGCGCGTTTCCGGGTCTTCCCGGTGGTCGGGATGCCGGGTCGCTGCGTGCAGTGGCTGGGCAAGCGTTCGCCGTGCGGATGCTGGGCCAGTGGCCATAGGGAGGGCGGGCTTGTGCTTCGCGATACCTTTGCCGCGATCACCCAACTCAAGCCCTTCGCCGAAGTCGGGGAGGCCGCCATTGCCGCCCTGCTGCACGGCGCCCACGAAGAGAAGATCCCCGCGGGGGGCTCGGTCATGCGCCGCGGCGACCCGGCCGACAGCCTTTGCGTGCTGCTCGACGGCCGGCTGCGCGTTTCCGTGACCTCGGCCGAGGGGCGTGAGCATTCCTTCCGGCTGGTCGAACCCCCGGGGATCGTTGGCGAAGTCGGCGTGATCGACCACGGCCCGCGCTCCGCCGATGTTGTTGCGGCGGTGCCGTCGCGCCTCGTGCGCATCCCGTCGCGAGCGTGCCTGGCGGCGATTCGCAACCACTCCGATTTCGCCGAGGCGATGCTGCGCCTGCTGTGCGAGCGGATCCGCGACACATCGCGCAACAGCGAGAGCCTCGCGACGGAGCCCCTTGAACTCCGCCTCGCGCATTTGCTTCTGCGCCTCGCGCGCGAGTACGGCCGACCGCACGGAACCGGGCTGTTGCTGCCGATGCGGCTATCGCAGGGCGACATCGGCACCATGGTCGCGGCGACGCGCGAGTCCGTGAACAAGCAGCTACGCCAATGGCGCGGGGTCGGCATCATCGGCGCCGATTCCGGCCAGATCGTGTTGCTGGCGCCGGCCGCCCTGGCGGCGCTGCTCGAATAATACCAATCCTCGAAATGAGTGACCGAAAAGGTCAGGAAAGCCTGGGTTCTGCCCAGACCCGCCTGGTCCGGCGCGCGCCTTCGCGCGACGTGCCGAGCCCCTGGACCTCATCTATTGAAAAGTAATGGGATTCCAAAGGCCCTCGGCCTTTGGTGGGTGCAGGGCAAAGCCCTGCTCTTGCTTGGATTCATGAGTCGTTGCTTTCAAGGATTGCTATAAGGCGAAATCCGGCCGGGCTGTGACCTGCATCACAGCCCGCCACCGGGCCAGCATGCATCCTCACCCCCAGCCGCGGCGGAACGGGTCACGCGTCGCAATGAGGGGAGGGGCCGCATGGGCGCACGGACAATCAGACGGGCTGCGCTGCCCATCGCATCGGGCGTGATGCTCCTGCGGGTGGCGGCGTGTTCCTCCTACGGATATCGCACCGCGATATCGAACTTTGCCGACCATGCCCAGGCCGTCGCAGCAGTCGTGGTTAAGGCAAGACACGCCGTGATGTCCAACCTCGCCGCCGCCAGTGAAGACAACGCCAGGAAGGTGCTCAGTGTCTTGGAAGGCGTGTGTAGGAAGTGCGGGCATGCCAGGAAGACGGTCGATACGCTTG
>JADLHF010000031.1 GCA_020848935.1 Acetobacteraceae bacterium | reverse complement strand
GCGGCCTCGGCCGGCGCGGCCGCGGCCCGGGTCGGCGGCGACCAGTAGCGGCGGGGCGAGGGGATCGTGGCCTCGCCCTTGCGCAGCAGCAGCAGGTGCCCAGGGCGAAGCCTTCTGATGCTGGCGTAGATGGTGGCCGGGTCGGGGATGTAGCCCAGCGCCAGCACGTCCTCGAGTGCCGCCGGGTCGATCGCGCGCGACAGCGACGGCAGCGTCAGCAGGGCGGCGAGCTCCGAGGCGAAGGCGAGCCGCCCATCCGGCAGCCAGGCCAGGTGCATCGGCTTCTCGCCCAGGGGATCCCGCGCGATCAGCAGTTCCCCCCTGGCGCGGTCCCAAAGCGCGAAGGCGAACATGCCGCGCAGGCGCTCGACCACGCCGGGGCCCCAGTGCTGCCAGCCGACCAGGATGGCTTCGGTGTCGCTGCGGGTGCGGAAGCGGTGACCCTGCTTCTCCAGTTCCGCCCGCAATTCCAGGTGGTTATAGATCTCGCCGTTGAAGGTGATGACCGCCGTGCCGTCGGCGGTTGCCATCGGCTGGACGCCGCCGGCGAGATCGACGATCGCCAGCCGCCGGTGGCCGAACGCGACATGGGGTTCCACATGGAACCCCTCGCCATCCGGGCCGCGATGGGCGATGGCGTCGGCCATCCGCCGCACGGCCGCCTGGTCGGGCACCGTGGGGTCGGTTGGATGGAACAGGCCGGCCACGCCGCACATGAAGTTGCTCCTGGTCACACTGCGCTCGCCGGCGCTGCTGTAACCTCGCATCCATACCTTGCGGATCAATGCAAGGGCAGCGGTGTCCTGCGAAAACAGGTTGCGGGCCGCCCTGAAAAGGCCACAACTTGCGATAGTGTGATTGGAAAAATGTTCACGATTTGCCAGTATGGGTTGTGACTAGCAGGAGGTGGTGCGCGTAATGCCAGGGATGCCGCCAGGACGAGCCGTTCGCACGGGCCGCGTCACCGCCGCGGTGCTGACGCACGCCCCCTTCGCGCCCGATGCCGCCGATAGGTTCCCGTTCGCACCGGCACCCGGCACCGACCGCCTGGCCTGGCCGGCGGCGGTGGCGGCGATTCTCGTCGTTTGCGCCGTGCTCTGGCTTGGCATCGGCAGCCTGGTGCGCCTGATCCTGGCCTGATCGCCGGGTTCGTTTCCCTCGGCCTCCGACCTCAGCTCTGCCCGGCCGGCGCCAACCCCGGCCGGCCGGCGCGCAGCCACGCAAGCGTTGCCGCCAGGCCCTCGCGCAGCGGGGTCGGCGCGCCAAGCCCAAGCATCGCCCGCGCCCGGTCAGGTGAGCCGACGGAATCGCGGATCTCCCCGCTGCGCGGCGGCAGGTGCTCCGGCGCGTGCGGCGCGTTGCAGAGCGTGGCGATCAGGCGGGCGAGCTCCAGGACCGAGGTTCCCTCGCCGGTGCACAGATTCAGCACCGGGGCGGTGACATCGGCCCGGTCCATCGCGGCCAGGAGGCCGGCGACGATATCGGCGACATAGATGAAGTCGCGGGTCTGCCCGCCATCGCCGAAGACTTTTACCGCGCCGCCCGTGCCCAGCCGGTCGCAGAAGATCGAGATCACGCCCGAATAGGGGGATTTCGGGTCCTGGCGGGGTCCGAAGACGTTGAAGAAGCGCAGGCCCATGGTCGGCACGCCATGCACATGGCCGGCGACGCGCGCCTGCTGTTCGCAGCCCAGCTTGTCGGCGCCATAGGCGGAGAGGGGGTTCTTCGGCGCCTCCTCGGCGATCGGCAGCGTGTCCTGTTCGCCATAGACCGCGGCCGAGGAGGCATAGACCACAGGGATGCCGCCTGCGGCGCGGGCGGCGTCGAACACCGCGATCGTGCCGGAAAGGTTCACCTGGTGGGTCAGAAGCCACTCATGCACGCCGCGTTCGACCGAAGCGATGGCGGCCAGGTGGAAACATCCATCCATGCCCGCCATGGCCTGCTGCACGGTCGCGGGGTCGGCAACGTCGCCGACAATCAGCTCGGCATCGGGGGCGAGGTTGGCGCGGCTGCCGGTGGAAAGATCGTCCAGCACCCGCACCCGGTCGCCGCGGGAGAGGAGGGCGGCCGCCAGGTGCGAGCCGATGAAGCCGCAGCCGCCGGTAAGAAGGTAGTAGGGCAAGGGGGAATCACCCGACCGAAAAGTTGCCGCTATGGTACTGGCAAGGCAACGGAATCCGCCCCGCCACCAGAACCTTAACGTGTTTCGCTTAAGGCACTGGCTGATGGTCTCCTGGCTGGGTTATTCCCTGCACGCCATGCCAGGGTCTGTCGCATGGTCCAGGCGATGGTGACTCGTTTGCGCTTCCTCACGATCTTCGGCACCCGGCCCGAGGCGATCAAGCTGGCCCCGGTGGTACTTGCGTTCGCCGGCGCGGCGGGGGCGAGCCATACGCTGTGCGTCACCGGCCAGCACCGCCAGATGCTGGACCAGGTGCTGAAGATTTTTGACCTCGCCCCCGACCATGACCTCGACATCATGAAGCCGGGCCAGGACCTGACGCATGTCACGACCGCGGTGCTGGAGGGCCTGGGGGCGGTGCTGGACCAGGTGCGCCCCGACTGGGTGATCGTGCAGGGCGACACCACCACCGCCTTTGCCGCGAGCCTTGCCGCCTTCTACCGGAAAATCCGCGTCGCCCATGTCGAGGCGGGCCTGCGCACCGGCAACATCTATTCCCCCTGGCCGGAGGAGATGAACCGCAAACTCACCGGCCAGATCGCCTCGATGCATTTCCCGCCGACCGAGGCGGCCGCCGGCAACCTCCGCCGCGAGGGCGTGCCCGAGGAGCGGCTGCTGGTCACCGGCAACACGGTGATCGATGCGCTGCAGTGGGTGGCGGCGAAGCTCGATGCCGATCCCGCCCTGTCGGCCCGGTTTGCCGCGGAATTCTCCTGGCTCGACCCGGTGCGCCGGCTGATCCTGGTCACCGGCCACCGGCGCGAGAATTTCGACGGCGGGCTGGCCCGCGTCTGCCGGGCGCTTGCCCGCCTGGGCAGGCGTGGCGACGTGCAGATCGTCTATCCCGTCCACCTCAACCCCAAGGTCCAGGAAACCGCACAGGCCGTGCTGGATGGCAGCCCCGCGGTGCACCTGATCGCCCCGCAGGACTATCTGCCGTTCGTCTATCTGATGCGCCGGAGCAACCTGATCGTCACCGATTCGGGCGGCATCCAGGAGGAGGCGCCGGGCCTCGGCAAGCCGGTGCTGGTCACCCGCGACACCACCGAACGGCCCGAGGCGATCACCGCCGGCACCGCCCGCCTGGTCGGCACGGGAGAGGAGGCGCTGGTTGGCGCCGCCAGCGAGCTCCTGGACAACCCGGCCGCCTATGCCGCCATGGCAAAGGCGAGGAACCCGTTCGGCGACGGCACCGCGGCACAGCGCATCGTCGCCCGCCTGCTGCAGGAGACATGACCCGCATGAGCCGCTTCAGCCGCATCACGGTGATGGGCATGGGCTATATCGGCCTGCCGACCTCCGCCGTGTTCGCCGACAACGGCGTCGATGTGCTCGGCATCGATATCAATCCGGCCGCGGTCGAAAGCATCAATCGCGGCCAGCCGCACATCGTTGAACCCGAGCTCGACGTGCTGCTGCGCAAGGTGGTGCAGGGTGCCAAGCTGCGCGCAAGCCTGGTGCCCGAACCGGCCGATGCCTTCATCCTGGCGGTGCCGACGCCCTTCAAGGACGGGCACGTGCCCGACACCTCCCATATCGAGGCGGCGGGCCGCGCGATCGCGCCGCACCTTGCGAAGAACAACCTGGTGATCCTGGAATCGACCTCGCCGATCGGCACCACCGAACGGCTGTCGCGCTGGCTGGGGGAAGTGCGCGGCGACCTTTCCTTCCCGCACCAGTCCGGCGAACTCTCCGACATCCGGATCGCCCACTGTCCCGAACGCGTGCTGCCCGGCCAGATCCTGCGCGAAGTGGTGGAGAACGACCGGATCATCGGCGGGCTCACCCGCAAATGCGCGCAGGCGGCGGCCGCGCTCTACCGCGTGTTCGTGAAGGGCCAGATCCACCTGACCAATGCGCGCACCGCCGAGATGGCGAAACTGACCGAGAACGCGTTCCGCGACGTCAACATCGCGTTTGCCAACGAGCTCAGCGTGATCTGCGACCGGGCGCGGATCAATGTCTGGGAGCTGATCCGGCTTTCCAACATGCACCCCAGGGTCAACATCCTGCGTCCCGGCCCGGGCGTGGGCGGGCACTGCATCGCGGTCGATCCCTGGTTCATCGTCGCCGCCGACCCCGAGCGCTCGCGCCTGATCCGCACCGCGCGCGAGATCAACAACGACAAGCCGCATTTCGTGGTGGAGAAGGTCAAGGCGCACGCGGCGAAACTGAAGCAGCCGGTGATCGCCTGCCTCGGGCTGTCGTACAAGGCTGACGTCGATGACCTGCGCGAAAGCCCCGCGGTCGAGATCGTCGAGCAGCTGGCGCGCGATGCCGTGGGCGAGCTGCTGGTGGTGGAACCGCACGTCAACAGCCTGCCGAAGCACCTGACCGAGCTCGGGCTGAAACTGTGGGATTTCGACCAGGCGACCGAGCGCGCCAACATCCTGCTGCTGCTGGTCGATCACGCCTCGTTCCTGACCGTCGATCATGACGTGGTGAAGGACAAGATCGTGGTCGATACGCGGGGCGCGTGGTAGCG
>JADLHF010000030.1 GCA_020848935.1 Acetobacteraceae bacterium | reverse complement strand
GAACACTCTCGGCCACGGTATCGACATCCAGCGGCTGGATCGTGCGCAGGTCGATCACCTCGGCCTCGATGCCGTCGGCAGCCAAGGCCTCGGCGGCTTCCAGCGCGCGATGCACCATCTGGCCGGCAGCCGCGATGGTGATGTCCCGCCCCGTGCGCGCGATGCGGGCGACGCCGAAGGGAACGAAATGGTCGTCGCCCTCGGGCACAGGGCCGCGGCTGGCGAACAGCCCCTTGGGCTCCATCATGATCACCGGGTCGCCGGCGCGCAGGGCCGTCTTCCACAGACCCTTGGCATCGGCCGGCGTGGAGGGCACCGCCACCAGCAGGCCGGGCAGGTGCGCCCACATGGAATGATAGGTGCCGGAGTGGTGCGGCCCGGTCGAACGGATGGTGCCGGCGCCGACGCGGATGACCATCGGCGCGTTCATCTGGCCGTTGGACATGTAGCGCAGCTTGGCGGCCTGCAGCGCGATCTGGCCGGCGGCCTCGAACATGAAATCGGCGAACATCAGGTCGGCGACGCAGCGCACGCCGGTGGCGCTGGCGCCGAGCGAGGCGCCGGTGAAGCCGAGTTCGCTGATCGGGGTATCCATCATGCGGGCGGCGCCGAATTCCTGGTACAGCCCCTTGGTGTGGCCGAAGGTGCCGCCGCGCTCGCCGGTGCCTTCGCCGTAATAGATGATGTTGGGGTTGGCGCGCATCTCCTCGGCGATGCCGTCGCGCACCGCGTCCAGCCAACCGGTCTCGACGGTCTTGCGCGGCTTCGGCGGCGCCAGTGCCTCCGGCGGGTTGATCGGGTCGGCATAGGTGTGGCGCATGACCGTCGCGGGGTCCGGCTCGGCGGAGGCGCGGGCGAATTCCACCGAGGCGGCCACCTCGCCATCGATGCGCTTCTCGATCGCCGCCAGGGTCTGGTCGGTGGCGATGCCGAATTCCTCGACCAGGCGGGTGCGGAAGGTGGCGACGGGGTCGCGCTTCAGCCAGGAATCCACCTCCTCCTGGGTGCGGTAGGTGCCGGTTACGGTGTCGCCCTCGTGGTGGCCGACGGTGCGGTAGGTGCGGGATTCCACCAGCGTCGGCCCCTCGCCGCGGCGCGCGCGCGCGGCGGCTTCGCGGATCACGGTCCAGACCGCGACAACGTCGTTGCCATCGACCGCCACGCCGGGAATGCCATAGGCGGCCGCGCGCGAGGCGATGTCGGGATTGAGGGTGATGGAGCTGAGCGGTGTTGCGGTGGCGTAAAGGTTGTTCTCGCACACCAGGATCACCGGTGCCCGCTGCACGCCGGCGAAGTTCAGCGCCTCGTGGAACGCGCCGTGGCTGGTGGCGCCGTCGCCGAAGAAGGCCACCGCCACGCCGTCGGTGCCCAAGTGCCGCGCCGCGATTGCCGCCCCCACGGCTTGCGGCGCGCCGGAGGCGACCACGCCGTTGGTGCCGAACAGGCCGATCGAGCGCTGGTAGAGGTGCATGGTGCCGCCACGCCCGCCGACGCTGCCGCCGGACTTGCCATACAGTTCCGCCATCAGCACGTTCGGGTCCATGCCCTTGGCCAGCGCGTGGCCGTGGCCACGATGGGTGGAGGTGATCCAGTCGGTCTTGCGCAGATGGGCGCAGACGCCGACCGCCGTTGCTTCCTCGCCGATATACAGATGGAGAAATCCAGGCGTCTCGCCGCGCCGGCAGGCGATCTGGGCGGCGAGTTCGAACTTCCGCAGCAGCGCCATCTGCTCATAGAGCCGTACCATCGCCTCGGCGGTGAGCCCCTCGGGCAGCGGCGGGCGGTTCAGCCCGGCGGGCTTCATGTCAGCGGCCATGCGGCGTGCCTCCCGGCCAAGGCCCGGCGTTGCACCGTCGGGCCAGAGATTATAATAGGTGCCAGGGTATGCCACGACCACGCGCGCGGGCAAGGCGTCGCGCGGCCACACAGGGGGAGGGGCGCATGCGCGTCGATCTGACGGGCCGCGTGGCCCTGGTGACCGGCTCGGCCAAGGGGATCGGCCGCGCAATCGCCGACCGCTTCGCCGCCGAGGGTGCCTCGGTGGTCTATTCCGACATGGCCGCGCCGAGCGAGGCGGCGAACGATCCGCGCCACATGGCCCTGAAGCTCGACGTCACCGACGAGGACGACGTGCAGGCGGCGATCGATGCCATCATCGCGCGCTACGGAAAGCTCGACATCTGCGTCAACAACGCCGGCATCGGCACCGCGCCGGCCGACCGCGTGACCATCGACAAGGTCCGGCTGGAACAGTGGAAGCGGCTGATCGACGTGGACCTGACCGGGGTGTTCCTGGTGTCCCGCGCGGCCTCGGCGGCGATGATCCCGGCGAAATATGGCCGCATCATCAACATCTCCTCCGTGCTCGGCCTGGTGCCGATGCGGCTGCAAAGCGCCTATGTCGCCGCCAAGGCCGGGGTCGCCAACCTGACCAAGGGCATGGCGATCGAACTCGCCCCGCACGGGATCACGGTGAACGCCATCGCGCCGGGATCGACGGCCACCGATGGCTGGCGCGGCTGGATCAATGACGCGACGAGCGAGGAGAAGGACCTGCACGCCCGCCTGATGTCGCACATCCCGATGGGCCGCCCCGCCGAAACCGGCGAGATCGCCCACGCCGCGCTGTTCCTGGCCGACCCCGACAGCGCCTTCGTCACCGCGCAGATCGTCGCGGTGGACGGCGGCTGGATCGCCGGCTTCGCCCGGGACTTCTGAGGCGAAAGGCCCGGGAGTCCAGAGGCCCTGCCTCTGGTGGGGTCCAGGGGCAAAGCCCCTGGCCTTGCCTTCCTACCCCCGCTTGATATTCCAAGGATACGACCCGATCCCCGGCAGCACCCCGGAGATTTCGCGGTTGAACGTGGTGAAGGTTGAGTATTGCCCCAGCGGCACGAAGGGCGGGTCGTTGAACAGCGTTTGCTGGATGGCATCGAAAATGGGTTGCTGGGGCTCGTCGGGGGCGGTCTCCCGCCAGGCCGCGCGCAGTTTTTCGACCTCGGCGTTTTCGTACCAGCCGGTCCAGCCTTTGTCGCCGCGGATGAAGAAGTTGAGGGCCGGGGACGCCATCGAGACGTTCGAGCCTGCGGTATGGTACAGGTTCCAGCCGCCCTTTTCCACCGGGCCGCGGTTGGTGATGCGCTGGATCATGGTGCCCCAGTCCATCGCCTGGAAATCGAGGTTCATGCCCAGCCGGCGGATCAGGTCGGCGCTGACCTGGCCGAAGGCGTTGTGGTGGTGGATGTCGGTGGGCACCAGCAGGACGACCTTCTCGCCATTGTAGCCGGCCTCGGCGATCGCCTTCCTGGCGGCGGCAAGGTCGTCGGGCATCGGCATGGCCGCGGTGCCGGCGGTCTGCGTCACGCTGGGGGCGCCGCACGGGAAATAGGCGCGGCAGGTCTGCCAGGCATGCTCGCCCTCGCCGGCGGCGGCGCGCAGGAAGTCGTGCTGGTTGGCGGCGGCCAGGAAGGCGCGGCGCAGCTTGACGTTGTCGAATGGTGGCTGGAGCAGGTTGAAACGCAGGATGCCCATCCAGCCGAACTCGTCCTTCACTTCCAGCTTGAGGTTGCGGCTGCCGCGCACCAGGTCGCGCAGGTCGGCCGGCGTGCTTTCCCACCAGTCCATCTCGCCGGATTGCATGGCGGCGACGGCGGTGCCGTTGTCGGTCATCGTGGTCCATTCGACGCGATCGAAATGCGCGATCTTGGCCCCGGTGGTGCGGTTGGGCGCATCCTGGCGCGGCACGTATTTGTCGAATTTCGCATAAGCCACGGTGGCGCCGGGCACGAAGGCGTCGGCCACGAAGGTGAACGGGCCGCTGCCCACCACCTCCTTGATCGCGGTGAAGGCGTCGACGGCGCCGAAGCGTTCGGGCATGATGAAGGCGGGCAGGCCGGAGGTGCGGCCGAGCGCCTCCAGCAGGCGGGGGAAGCGCCGCTTGAAGCGGAAGCGCAGGGTGCGGTCGTCCTCGGCGACCAGTTCATCCAGCGCCGGCCACATCACCGCGCCGAAGGAGTCGCGCTTGGCCCAGCGCCTGAGGCTGGCCACGCAGTCGCGCGCCAGCACCGGGGTGCCGTCATGGAACCACAGATCCGGGCGCAGGCGGATGCGCCAGTCGGTATACTCGGCGTTGACGGTGTGGCCCTCGGCCATTTGCGGGCCGGGGGTGTAGTCGCCGCGGGTGCCGTACAGCGTGTCCCACACGTGGTAGCCGTGGTTGCCGGTGACCAGGGAGGCGGTCCAGAACGGGTCCAGCACGGTGAGCCCGGTATTGGGGATGAAGCGCAGCACGCGGGGGTCGCGGCGCTGGGCGCGCGACAGCGAGGGGGCGGAAAGCGCCAGGCTGGTGGCCCCGGCCAGCACAGTGCGGCGGGCGAGCGCGCCCGGTCCGGCCGGCGATTTGTCAGCCATGGCGTTTTCCTTTTCTCGTTCTTGGTACTTGCGGAAACGCTAGGTGGTGCGCGCCGGCGCTGTCAATCGGCGCGCCCCGCCCCTGGCCATTCGCGCCGGCGCAGCGCCACCCAGATGGCCAGTGCTGCCGGGGCCAGTCCGCAGGCCACGACGACGGCGTATCCGCGCGCGGTGCCGGTCGCCGTGCTGCCATCCAGGCCGGCCGCGCTGGCCGCCAGCCCGGCCAGCGCGGCGCCGATGGCGTAGCCGGCGGACTGCGCCGTGGGCACCAGCCCGGCGGCGCGGTCGCGCTCGCCCGGTCCCGCCGCCTGCATCACGGCCACCGACAGGAAGGCCCAGCCGATGCCGAAGGCGGCACCGGTGGCGGCGAGGAACGGCAGCATCGCCCAGGGTGCGCCGGCCAGCACGGCGGCGAGCTGACCGGCAATGCCGATGCCCAGCAGCACCGGCCCGTAGCGGATGCCGAAGGCCGCCATGCCGGGGTGGCGGATATTGGCCACCACCAGCATCGCCCCACTCCAGGCCATCGGCCCCAGCGCGAACATCGCCCCAGCAGCGGTCGGGCTGAAGCCCCAGCCCTGTTGCAGGGCGAAGGTGAGGTGCACCAGCACGAAGGAATGCGCCACCGGCATCAGCAGCACCACCAGCAGCCCCGCGCCCAACGCCACGCCGGGGCGGAAGGCGTCGCGCGGGAGCAGTGAATCCGCCCGCCGGCGGTCGAGCACCACCACCAACGCAAGCGCGGCACCGCCTGCCGTCACCAACCCTGCCGCCGCCAGCACATTGCCCGCCAGGGAGGAGGATGCCACCAGCAGGATGCCGCCGCCCAACGCCGCCAGCCGCAACAGCGGCGCCGGCACCGCGACGCCGCCCGCCAGCGCCGGCTTCACCACCGCCAGCACCAGCGCCAGGAACACCAGCGCCACCGGCGCGTTGACCAGGAAGGCGGCACGCCATGACACCGCCTGGGTCAGCAATCCGCCCACCACCGGCCCGGCGAAGCCCGCCAGCGCCCAGACCACCGCCTCCACGGCGAAGACCCGCACCACCAGGCGCTGCGGGAACAGCGCGGGGATCAGGGCGTAGCTGATCGCCGCCACCACGCCCTCGCCGGCACCCTGGAGCGCGCGACCCAGAAGCAGCACCGGCATCGCGGGCGCCAGGCCACAGGCCAGAGTGCCGGCCAGGAAGGCCGCACCCCCCAGCAGCAATCCGCCGCGCGCGCCCAGCCGCGCCTTCAGCGCCGCCCCGCCGGCACCGCCGACAATGGCGCTGACCAGGAACAGCGTGGAGGCCCAGGCGTAGAGCGCCGCGCCGCCGATCTCCAGCACTGCGCTGGGCAGGGCGGCGGCGACCAGGAAGGTGTTGAAGGCATACAGCCCGATGCCCAGCGACAGCATCGCCACCGGCGCCAGATGCGGCGGGCGCCAGAGCGCCGACCAATCGGCGGGGTCGGGCCGGGTCATGATGGCTGGATCGTCGCCTCGATCCTCGCCCGCAGCGCCGCCGTCACCGCGGGCAGCACGCCGAACCATGCCTCGAAAGCCGGCCGCGCCTGGTGCAGCAGCATGCCCAGCCCGCCGACGATCGGGTTGCCACGGGCGCGCGCGGCGGCCAGCAGCGGCGGGACCAGCGGGTTGTAGACGATGTCGCACACCAGCGCGGTGGTGGGCAGCCGGTCCAATGCGATGTCCAGCGCCGGTTGCCCGGTCATGCCCTGGGTGGTGGTGTTGACCAGCAGCGCCGCACCGGCCAGGGCCTGGTGGCGGTCGGCCCAGTCGATCACCGCGATCGCGCCGCCGAACTCACTCTTCAGCTGCTCGGCACGCGCGCGCGTGCGGTTCAGCAGCCGCACCACCGGCGCGCCCTCGTCCAGCAGGCTGGCCACCACGCTGCGCGCGCCGCCGCCGGCGCCCAGCACCACCGCCGGCCCGGCATCGCCGCGCCAGCCGGGCTGGGCCTCGCGCAGGCTCTCGATGAAGCCGTAGCCGTCCTTGTTGTAGCCGGAGAGCGAACCATCCGGTTCGACCACGATCAGGTTGATCGCCCCCATGCGCCGTCCGGCGGGATCGACGCGATCGACCAGCCGTGCCGCCGCCTCCTTGTGCGGCACGGTCACATTGGCGCCGGCAAATCCCAGCGCCACCAGGCCGCGCAGCGCGTCCTCCAGCTTCCCCGGCGCCACCGGCAGCGGCACATAGGCGCCGGCAATCCCGTGCTCCGCCAGCCAGTGCCCATGCAGCAGCGGCGAGCGCGACTGCGCCACCGGCCAGCCGATCAGGCCGGCGAGGCGGAATGGCTTGGGTTCGGCCATGACGTCTCCTATGACTGCCCGGAAACCGACAGGGAGACGGCAAGCCATGCGCGAGGTCAAGACGATCGGTGCGGACGATGCCCGCCGCGGCATTGCCGCCGTGCGCGCAGCCGCCGAGCGGCGCGATGCCGCCGTGGTGGTGGCCATCACCGATGCCTATGGCGAGCTGCTCGCCCTGCTGCGGATGGACGATGCCGGCCCGGCCGATATCGCGCCGGCGATCGCCAAGGCCTATACCGCCGCCCGCCTCGCCCAAAGCACCCGCGCCATCGACAGCGCCGCCCGCAACCCGAAGACCGGCTTCGACCTGGCCGGGTTCGCCGATCCCCGCCTGACCGGGCTTGTCGGCGGTGTGCCGGTCGGCCATGGCGGCGAGACGGTCGGCGGGGTGGGGGTCAGCGGCGCGGCACCGGATACCGACGAAGCCCTGGCCGAGGCGGGGGTGGCGGCGATGCTGGCACCATATGCGCCGGTGGCGGATGAGGAGGCGAGGTAAGAAAGCTCTTCTTTTTGTGAACAAAAAGAAGCAAAAAAACTTCATTCATTCGCGTGGATCAACATCGAGAATCGCCAATCCACTTCTGGCTCGGCCAGAGAGTCTTCATTCTTGCCACAACCATCGAGTAAAGTTTTTTTGCTTCTTTTTGTTCACAAAAAGAAGAGTCTTCCTTTCCTTACGCGAGATCCAGCGGAAATACCGGCCGCCGGAGCCGTCTATAGGGAAAGCTGCGCGAATCCGACGAGCACGGCCCCCGCGTGGTCACGGTGTGGGTTTCCGACAGGATGGGGTCGTAGGCTTGGCGATGGGCGACGGCAGCCTTCACCCCGATGACGCGCAGCTCCTCGGGGTTGATGCCCTGGCTGCGCCACTGGCCGAGGTCCATCGGCGCGGTCTTCTTCGTGGTCAGCAGGATGGTGATGCCGCGGTGGCGCACCACGACGCAGGGGCCCATGGCGATGTGGATGCCCTGGCTGCCGGCCATGTGGGAGTGGACATCCTCCAGGGTGAAGCGGCCGTCGGACTGGGAGATTTTCGCCACCTCCAGCGTCACCGGGCCGAGGTCGAGCCGGCTGCCGCGACCGCCCAGGGGCAGGGTGATGCGGCCGCCGGCGGGGATGGCGGCCAGCGCCTGGACGGCAGCGGGATCGTTGAGGGTGACGCCGCCGCCCTGGACGTCGTGCTTCAGCATGGCGCGCAGGATGTCGGTGCAGTCGCCGGGGGCGCCGCCGCCGATATTGTCGGCCGGTTCCACCAGCAGCACCGGGCCGGGCCGGTTGGGCAGTCCGCGCGCCAGGATGGCGTCGGCGTCGCCCTGGGGCGGGATGCCCTTGTGGCGCAGCGACCAGGCGAGGTCGCCGAGTTGCTCCAGGGCGGCATCGGCGGTGGCGTCGTCGCCCTCGGTGATGGCGGAGAAGGCGATGCCGGCATGGGTGCTGTCGCCGAAGCTGTAGCCGCCGATGACGTTGACGGCCCAGATCGCGGGGTTCTCCGCCTCGATCTGCCGCGCGTGGGCGGCGAGGTCGCGCATCGGGCTGTCGGCGGTGCCGGTGCCGGTGGGCGGCAGGATGATCGGCGTGCCGCGCCAGCGCGTGCGCGGCAGGGTGCCGGTGGACAGCGCGCGGGCCAGCAGCCCGGCGGCGCGCTGGGCGGCCTCGTTGGCGTCGGTGTGGGGGGTGTTGCGGTAGCTGACCAGGCCGTTCGAGCGGGCGCACATCTCGGGCGTGAGGTTGGCGTGCGGGTCGTACACGCCGAAGATCGGCAGCGCCGCGGCGCCGGGCAGGGCGCGCAGCCGGCGCAGCAGCTCGCCCTCGGGGTCGTCGCATGCGGTGGTGACCATGGCGCCGTGCAGGCCGAGGAAGATGCCGTCCAGCCCCTCGGCCAGCGCCGCGGTGGCGAGCGGTTCCAGCGCGGCCCAGAACGCCTCGAACACCGCGTGCTCCACCGTGCCGGACGGGGTGGCGCCCCAGTCGATGGTCGGCACCACCGTCCAGCCTTCGCGTTCCGCCACGGCCAGGAAGCCATCGACCACCGACAGGTCGCCGCGCCGCGCCAGGATGCCGGCGGCGTCGCGACGGCGGAAGGCATCGAGGCCTGTCGTTTCATCCACGAAGCAATGCGTCTCGTGGGCCAGGCCGGCGAACAGGATGCGGGGCATGGTGGCTCCTTTCGCCCCGAGCCTAGCTCCCCCGCCGACCGCGCGCCAAGCCGCCTGGACGGATCAGCGAGGCTGCGGTTGACTGGGCGCCCCGACCACAGGAGTTGACGTGCGCATCTTCGCCGCCAGCCTGGCCACCGAGACCAACACCTTCGCCCCGATCCCCACCGACCGCGCCGCCTTCGCGCCGCAGTATTTCCCGCCGGGCCAGCACCCCGCGACCCCCACGCTGTGTTCGGCACCGATCGTGGTGGCGCGCCGGCTGGGGCGCGAAGACGGCCACACGGTGATCGAGGGCAGTTCCGCCTGGGCCGAGCCCGCCGGCATTGTCGGGCGGACGACCTATGAAGAGCTGCGCGACGAAATCCTCGGCCAGTTGCGCGCCGCCCTGCCGCTGGATGTGGTGCTGTTCGGCCTGCACGGCTGCATGGTGGCGCATGGCTACGACGACTGCGAAGGCGACCTGCTTTCCCGCGCCCGCGCCATCGCACCGGATGCGGTGATCGGGGCGGAGCTGGACCTGCACGCCCACCTGACCGACGCGATGGTGGCCAACAGCGACTTCCTCGTTGCCTTCAAGGAGTTTCCCCACACCGACTTCCTGGCCCGCGCCGAGGACCTTGCCGCGCTGTGCCTGGCCAAGGCGGCGGGCGCGATTTCCCCGGTGGCCTGCGTGTTCGACCTGCGCCACATCGGCGGCTACATGACCGGGCGCGAGCCGGGCCGCAGCTTCGTCGATCGGCTGGTGGCGCAAGAGGGGCAGGGCGGCATCCACTCGATCTCGGTCATCCACGGCTTCCAGGCCGCCGATGTCCATGACGTGGGCAGCAAGGTCCTGGTCTACACCGACGACCGCGCGACGGGCGCGGCGCTGGCCGAGGCGTTGGGCCGCGAATTGCTGTCCTGGGGTGGCAGCGGCGTGCCGGCCCACCTCAAGACCGCCGCGGCGGTGGCCGACGCCATCGCCACGCCCGGCCGGCCGGTTGTGCTGGCCGATCGCTGGGACAATCCCGGCGGCGGCGTGGCCGGCGACAGCACCTTCCTGATTGCCGAGTTGCTGAAGCACCCCGATATCCCCGCCGCCGCCGGTGCCTTGTGGGATCCGCAGGCGGTGGCCTTCTGCATCGCCGCCGACCCCGGCGCGGTGCTGCCGCTGCGCTTCGGCGGCAAGGCGGCATCCACCTCCGGCCAGCCGATCGACGCGGTGGTGACCGTGCGCGCCACCACCGCCGACCTGCTGATCCCGTTCGAGCAGAGCACGGTCTCGCTGGGGGCCGCGGCGGCGATTTCCATCGGCACGCTCGACGTGGTGCTGGCCAGCGGCCGGGCGCAGACCTTCAGCCCGGCGGTGTTCACCAATCTCGGCATCGATCTGGCGGCGAAGAAGATCGTGGTGGTGAAGTCGTCGAACCACTTCTTCGCCGCCTTCGCGCCGATCGCCGCCAAGATCACCTACGTTGACTGCGGTGGCCCGTACCCGCCCGATCCGGCGAAAATCCCCTACACGAAAGTGCGCCGCCCGATCTCGCCGCTGGACGCCAATCCCTGGCTGTACCCGCGCAACGCCTGACCGTGCGCATCACACGCCAACGGCCCGCAGCAGGTCGGCAAGCTCCAGCCGTGCCAGCGCCTCGGCGCCGTCGCCCTCCACGTGCAGGTCGAACAGCGCCTGCTTGTGGGCGATGATGTCGGCGATGCGCTCCTCGACCGTGTCGCGGCACCGATAGGTGACCACCCGCACCGCCCGGCGCTGTCCCATCCGGTGCGCCCGGTCTTCGGCCTGGGCCTCGACGGCGGCGGTCCACCAGCGGTCGAAATGGAACACCGCCGAGGCCGCGGTCAGGTTCAACCCCACCCCGCCGGCACGCAGCGACAGCACCAGCACGGGGGATTTCGGGTCTTCGCCGAACCGGCGCAGGATGGCGGCGCGCTCGGCGGGGTCCTGGCCGCCGATCAGGCATAGCGGGGCGAAGCGGTGCAGGCGCTCGGCGATCGCGGCCACGCCGAATGGCGCCTGCACGAACTGGCTGAACACCAGCGCCTTCTCGCCCGCCGCCACCACGGCCGCGATGCGCCGCTCCAGATCGTCGAGCTTGCCGGAGGCGCCACTCTGCGGGGCGGCGTTGCAGATCTGCTTCAGGCGCAGCAGCAGTTCCAGCACCTCGGTGATCCGCACGCGGGTGCCGAGCGAGCGCAGCCAGATGAGCCCCTCCCGCTCCGCCACGTCATAGGCGGCACGCTGCGCCGGGGTCAGGCCGGGATCGATCGTGATGCCCGATTTCGGCGGCAGGGTGCGCAACACTTCGCCACGTCGTCGGCGCAGCAGCACGGCGGCGAGCAGCCGGCGCAGCCCCACCATCATCTCGCGGCGGTGCCCCCCGCCCGGGGCCACGAAATCCAGGATCGAGGCGATGTCGTCGGCGCTGTTCTCCAGCGGCGTGCCGGTCAGCGCCCAGGCGCGGCGGGCGCGCAGCCGCTTGACCGCGATGGCGGTCTCGGCGCGGGGGTTCTTCATCCGCTGTGCCTCGTCGGCCACCACCACCGCCCAGTCGCGCCGGGCGGGGCCGCATGGATCGCGCAGCAGGATATCGCTCCGCAGGCTGTCGTAGCTGGTCAGGTGCACATCGGCTTCGCGCCGCCAGGCCTGCATCCGTTCGGCCGCGGTGCCGAGTGCCGTGGCCAGGCGCAGCTCCGGCGCCCAGTCGCAGAACTGGGCGCGCCATTGCAGCACCAGCCCGGCCGGCGCCACCACCAGCGCCGGCACCGCGGCGGGGCCGAGCACGCGCAGCGCGCCGATCGCCTGGATGGTCTTGCCCAGCCCCATGTCGTCGGCCAGCAGCAGCGAGCCCTGGGTCAGCCGCCGGACGCCCTCCTGCTGCCAGGGCGGCAGGGGGTGGCGCCAGGCCAGGCCGAACGGCGGATCAGAGGCCGGCGTCGCCATCCGCGAACGGGTCCTCGCCCTCCGGCTCGCTCAGCGCCGCATCCTCGGCATAGCCGTAGCCTTCGTGGGCTTCGACCAGCCCGGCGGCGGCGCCGTACAGCCGCCGCATGTCCCAGTCGATGATCCAGCCGCGGATGTGGTGGCGCATGGTGCGCCGCGATTCGCGCGGCAGCATCGCGGCCGGCGGCGCCGCCCAGCCATAGGCGGCGGCGTAGCAGCGCTGCAGCACCGCGGCGTGGCGCTGCAACTCGGCATCGCCGGGGCGTTGCAGCACCGGCGCGCGCCGGATCGCCCGCAGCGCGGCACTGGCAAGGTCGGCGGAGCGTGGCAGGCCCTTCAGGCGCAGCCGCTCCGGCAGCTTCTCCTCGTCCAGCCGGGTGTCGATCACCGCGCGGGTGAAATCCTCGGCGATCGCGGCGGCCACCACCAGCCCGGGCACCGGCTCGGCCGGCGCCAGGCCCAGCCAGCGGCCAAGCTCGGCATAGGAGGTCGCCCGCTGCACCGCGCCATAGCGGCCGATCAGCTCGACCTCGTCGATCAGCACCAGCCAGCCGGCGAACCCGGCGGCACGGAACAGTTCCGCCAGGAAGCGCGGCCGCTCCACCACCAGCTGCGCCGCCTTCAGGCCGGTGAGGTTGAACACGCCCCGCGCGCCCAGCTGCGCCAGCCTGGCGCGCACCCCCTGGGTCGGCGGCCGACCCCCGGCCAGGAACGCCTCGATGCCCCGCATCAGCTCGGCCGGCAGGTCGCGGCCCAGCAGATAGGCGATGGCGGGAAAGACCGGCAGCAGGCCGGCGCCGGTCGCCCATTCCTCCAGCGCCTGCACCGCGCCTTCGCGCCCGACGATATCGGCCAGCGCCACGGCCACCGCATCCTCCGGCCGCCCGGCGACCATCGCGCCGCGCAGGGCGGCGGCATGCATGGCGGCGGGCTGGGACAGCGGGGTCTCCTTGCTGACGGTCACCCAGCTGACCACGAAGTTGCGCGCCAGCGCCTGTTCGCGCATGTGGCCCAGCAGGTGCGACTTGCCGGTGCCGTAGTCGCCGGCGACGATGATCCCCGGGCCGCGCCCCGTCTCCCAGGCCCGGCCGAGATCGGCGGCGAAGCGGTGGCTGATGCCATCCTCATGGCTGCCCAGCAGGCGGATGGCGCTGCGGTTGGGCACGCCGGCGCGCAAAGCCTCGATCGCCCCGCGCGCCTCCTGCCGGTCGGCGTCCGCTGCCCCGCTCATGCCGCCAGCACCACCAGCGGGGCCAGCGGATTGTCGCGCGCCTGCGGCCGCACGTCGTTGGACAGGCGCAGGCGCAGCGCGTCATAGGCGCCGAGCCCGCGCCGCGGCACGCTGTCGTCGGTCAGCCGGGGATCGGCCAGCACCACCAGGAACAGCCCGGGATAATGCTCGGCATCGTCGATCACCTGGCGGATCACCTCATAGGCGGCCATCACCGCGGCCGGGGTGTAGGTCACGCCATCGCTCACCTCGCGCCGGTCGCGCAACAGGCGGCTGATGTCCAGCACCACCACCAGCCCGGGCCGCCGGCAGGCATGCAGCCAGTGGCACAGCGAGATCAGCATGGCGCGCGCCGATTGCAGGGTGATGCGCGCGCCGATCTGCGCCTCCTTCACCGGGCGCAGGGTACGCAGGTCGCCGTGCAGCCAGTCGATGACGCCATCGCGCAACCCGTCCTTGTCGTCCGACAGCCGCGAGTCCAGCAGTGCCACCATGGCGCGGCGGAAATCCTGCGCCAGGCGGCTGTCGCGCCAGACCCGGCTGGTCATGTCGCGCATCAGCGCGCGATGCAGCAGCGGGGCGGCCACGCCATTGGCCTCCGCCAAGGCGGCGACCGACATGCGCTGGCCGGGAAGCGGCCACGTGTAGCCGGCCTCGGCGACCAGCGCCTCCAGCCGCGCCTGGGTCAGCGCGGCCCAGTCGATGGACCGCGCGATGGCGAAGAACACCAGGTGGAATTGATGGATTTTGGTATCGGCGGCATCGATCGCGAGCACGTCGAACCCGGCCGCCGTGGCGCGCTGTTCCAGGTACTGGCGGATGCCGGGCAACAGCGCCGCCTCGGCCACCGCCACGCGCACCGCCCCGCCGCCGCCGCGCACGAAGTCGCGCAGGTATTCGCGGTCCATCAGCGTCAGCCACTCATCGCGCGGAACCGCCACCCGCACCTCCCTGGCCATTGGCTGCTTCGCCGGCATCGCGGGTGAAGCGGATGCCGAAATAGACATGCTCCACCCCCGCCTCATCGTACACGCCGATGCGTCCGCGCCCCTTGGTGCCGGTGGAGGCGGGCAGGGCGAAGCGATGGCCCTGGCGGGTGCGGGTGTCCGGCGCCCGGTCGAGCCGCAGCAGATCGACGGCGAATGCCTCCGGCGGGTAGTCGGCCCCGCCCAGGCTGAGCACGTCGTGGATATCGGCCAGCGTCACCACCGGGCCATCGCCCGGCGCGTCCGGCCGCCACCGCGCGTCGCTGTGCGGCGCCACCCAGGCATAGGCACGGAACAGCCGGGCGAGGAACGCACCGGCGTTGAAGCTGGTCGCCGCCTGCCGCCGGCGCAGCTCACGCACCACCAGCGACGGGCGCAGCCGGCGCTCGATCTTGCCGCCGACGCGCAGCGCCGCCTGTTGCGGCAGCAGGCGCAGCAGCACGGGAAAGGCGGTCAACCGGCCGTCGCGCTCGGTCAGCACCAGCCCCTGTGCGGCGGCCTCGGCCTTCAACTCGGCGAGGTAGCTACCATCGCTCAGCGCCGTGGCGGGGTCGTATGCCAGCGCGCCGCGCGTTGCGCCGAGCCCGTCCGACACCGGTTCCAGCAACTGGGTGGCCTGGTCCAGCAGCGGGCCAAGCTGGGTGATATCGCCGGCGGCGATGCGCTTGCGCACCCCGCGCACCCGGCCCAGCACGGCGGAAGCGGCCTTTTCGACCTGCGCGATGCGCTCTTCCAGCAGCAGGATCTGGGCTTCAAGCGGTTCTGTCACCCGATCGGCTCCGAAAGTTGATTGCGCATGCGGCGGGGACGTCTAGTCTCGGAAGCCTAGTGCAATCAGTGACGGCTGCAAGCCATGGCACGCGCCGCCGGATGGCCATGCCAGGAGGATCGATGCGCAGTGCCGAGCTGACGACGCGGTTGGAACAGGCGGTCCGCGCCCAGGGGATGGCGCCCGGCCCGGCCAGGCGTCGGCGCGGCGTGGCGGCGGTCACCCTGGTCTGGCTGCGCCCCGAGCCGGTGGTCCTGCGCGCGGATGCGGCCGGCCGGCTGGTGCTGGAGGGCTATCTGCCCTTCGTCGTGCCCGGTGGCCGGCTGCACCGCGTGGTGAAGGCGTTCCTGGCCGCGCGCCGGCCCGACGCGGTGTGCATCAGCCGCGATCGCGCCCTGTCGATCGGCCTGCCGGGCGACGACTGGCCGGCCGTCCTGGCCACCCTGCTGGCCCTGGCAGGCGATATCCGCGCCATGCTGGACGCCGAATGGCCCGACTACGCGCGCGGTGTCTTCGCCCCGTCGCTGGCCTGATCGCGGCTATCCTTCGCCAAGCCACGGCAGCACCCGCCCGACGATGGCGATGTGCTGGCCCTGGCGCACCGCCGCCCCCCAGGCCTGGGCGATCACCACGCCGTCCACCCCGGCACGCACCGGCCAGGGTGCGAGGTCGATGCGCTGGAAATCATGCAGCCAGCCGACCAGCGCGCCGGCGGCTACCACCGCGCCGCATTCCTCCACCGGCTCGTAATGCCCGTCGAACGGCGCCACGGTGAAGCAGTCGCGATCGATCATGGCGGCCAGGGTCTGGCTGCCGGCGGCGTGGTGGGCGATCTTCTCGATGCGCCCGCGCAGCTGGCCGTGATGGATGGCGGCGGCCACCACGCCGTGTTTCGCGTAGCGCACGCCCTCGGCGGAGACGGCGGCGCCCCAGCCGAATTCGCCGCCAATGGTGATTTTCCCCAGACGCTCGGCTTCGCTCGGCAACAGGCCGGGGGTTTCGTTCTGGTAGGCGATGACGATCGGGGTGCCGAACCAGCGCGCGGTGCTTTCGATCAGCCGGCCCTGCGCCGGGTCGTCCACCAGGTGATAGCTGGTGCCGCGGGCAAAGCGTGCCACGCTGCCGCCGGCGTGCAGGTCGATGACCACGTGCACGCGCGGCCAGATCGACGAACGGACAAAGGCGGCGATGCGGTGGGTGATTCCCGCCAGCGCGGGCGTAACACCTGCACCATCGACGAAGCTGCGGTTGAGGTTGCGGCCGTCGTCCAGCGAAGCATCGCGCGTGCCGGCGCGGAACGCGCCGGGGTTCAGCACCGGCACCAGGATGATGCGGCCCTGGACCTCCTCCGCGTCGATCTCGCGGATCAGGTGTTTCAGCGCCACCGGGCCTTCATATTCGTTGCCGTGGTTGGCGCCGAAGGCCACCAGCCCCTGGCCCGGCCTGGACTGCTGCCCGACCATCACCGTGAGCGGGATCAGGTGGTCGCCCCAGATCGAGTCATGTTCCAGCGCCACCCAGTAATCCCGCCGCCCCGGCGAATCGAGATCGAGGCCGGCGGGGCGTGTGATGATCCGTTCCATCAGTTCACCCGATGCCTGGCGACGAAGTCGGTATCGACCTCCACCCCGATGCCCGGCGTGTCGGGGATCGGCACGGTCCCGTCGGGTTGCAGGTCGAAGCTGGCCCTGGCGATGCCGCGGGTCAGCGCGCTCTGGCTGACGTTGAACTCGACGAATTTCGCGCGGGGCAGGGTGGCGATCAGTTGCAGCGAATAGCCGGTCAGCAGGTGGGTCAGCCAGGAATGCGGCACCAGGTCGATGCCGGCCTGCTCGGCCATTTCGGCCACGCGCGCGGCCACGCTGATGCCGCCGCAGCGCGACAGGTCCGGCTGCACCACATCGACGCAACCCTCGCCGATGAAGCGCTGGAAATCCCAGATGGTGGCCACCTGCTCGCCGGCGGCGATCGGCGTGGGGCTGGTGCGGCGGATGGCGGCGTATTCGTCGAAGCGCTCGGGGTGGATGAAATCCTCCACCCAGCCGACATCGTACTCGGCCAGCCACCGGCACAGCCGCTCGGCCTCGCGCCGTGTTCGCAACACCGCGGAGAAGGGTTGCGCCGCGTCCTTCCACCCCGCCGGGTACCAGCCGGGATCGACCAGCAGGTGCCGGTCCGGTCCCAGCGCCGCGCGTGCTGCCGCCACGAGTTCCTTGTCCCTGCCTTCATCCTGGCCGAACACGCCCCAGCCGAACTTCACGGCGTGGAACCCGCGCGCCACGTAGCCGTCCACCGCGGCCGCCATGCCCTCCGGCGTGTCGCGGAAGAGCGTGGAGGCATAGGCGGTGATGGAGTCGCGCCGCCGCCCGCCCAGCAATCGCGCCAGCGACACGCCGGCGGCCTGGGCGCGGATCGACCACAGCGCGTTGTCGATCGCCGAGATGCACTGCATGGCGATGCCGCGCCTTCCGTAATAGGCGCTGCCGACATACATCCGGTCCCACAGCGCCTGCACGTCGCGCGCATCCTGGCCCACCAGCAGCCCGGCTAGGGTCTGGAAGCCGGGGATCGACATGCCCTGTCCCGAAATGATCGCCACGGCGGCCGGCGCCAGGGTTTCGGCATCGGCCCAGCCGGTGATGCCGGCATCGGTGGCCACGCGGACCAGCAACTGCCAGTCGCCGTTGTCGCTGGCTTCCTCGCCGCCGGCCGTGGCGCCATAGCCGGCGTCGCCGCGCAGCAGGATCGGTTCGACTTCGGCTATGCGCATGGCCCCCTCGCCGTTGCCCGTCGCGTTGCATAGGATGCCCACAGCATCGGGCAATGGAGAAGAGCATGCTGCACAACGCCAAGGATTCGGAATTGCGTGCGCGCGCCGCCCGCGTGGTGCCCGGCGGGATGTGGGGCCACCAGAACGCCGCCAACCTGCCCGAGGGCTATCCGCAGTTTTTCCACTCCGCCCAGGGCTGCCGCATCCGCGATGTGGACGGCAACGAATACATCGACTTCATGTGCAGCTGGGGCCCGGTGTTGCTGGGCCACCACCACCCGGAGGTGGAGGAAGCCGCCGCCCGCCAGGCCAAGCTGGGCGACTGCCAGAACGGGCCGGGCGAGGCGATGGTGGAACTCGCCGAGCTGCTGGTCGATACCATCGCGCACGCCGACTGGGTGCAGTTCCAGAAGAACGGCACCGATGCCACCACCATGGCCGTCACCTTCGCCCGCGCCGGCACCGGGCGGCGCAAGGTGCTGGTGGCCAAGGGGGCCTATCACGGTGCGGTGCCCTGGACCTCGCCCTCGCTGAGCGGCGTCACCGCCGAGGACCGCGCCCATATCGACCACTACACCTTCAACGACGTCGCCAGCCTGGAGGCCGCCGTCGATCGCCACCGGGGCGACCTCGCCGCCATCCTGGTCTCGGCCTTCCGCCACGATGTCGGCATCGACCAGGAAATGCCGACCCCCGAGTTCGCCCGTCGTGCCCGCGAGTTGTGCGACGCCACCGGGGCGGCGCTGATCATCGACGACGTGCGCGCCGGCTTCCGCCTGCATCTCGGCGGCTCCTGGGAGGGGCTCGGTGTGCGGCCCGACCTCGCCGCCTGGTCGAAATCCATCGCCAACGGCCATCCGCTCGCCGCCATCACCGGCAACGACCGCTTCCGCGATGCCGTGAAGGGCACCTTCTCCACCGGCTCGTTCTGGACCGCCGCCGTGCCGCATGCCGCGGGGGTGGCCACGCTGATCGCGCTCAAGCGCGACGACGGGATCGGGCACATGACCGCGATGGGCGAACGGTTTCGCGCGGGCATGGCGGCGCTTTCCTCCAAGCACAACATCGGCATTCGCCAGTCCGGCCCGGTGCAGATGCCGCTGGTGCTGTTCGACGACGATGCCGACCTGGCCAAGGCCAACGCGTTCTGCTCGGCGGCGCTGCGGGCGGGGGCGTATTTCCACCCGAAGCACAACATGTTCCTGTGCACGGCGCATACGGCGGAGGATATCGACGCGGCGCTCGGGGCGGCGGACGTTGGGTTTGCGGCCGTGTCGCGACTGTAGAAGAAAGGAAGGCCAGGGG
>JADLHF010000029.1 GCA_020848935.1 Acetobacteraceae bacterium | reverse complement strand
TTCGCAAAGCTCAAGGACTGGAGGCGTGTCGCAACCAGATACGACCGCTGTGCAGATATCTTCATGGCCGCCATAACCATCGCAGCTACCGTCATTTTCTGGCTGAAAATATGAGTCCTGAGCCTAAGGAAGCGGTTCTTTTTTGAAAAAAAGAACCAAAAAACTTTCATTCATTGGAGCAGGAGGCACAACTGTCGCCACACTCTCCAATGAATGAAAAGTCTTTTTGCTTCTTTTTCTTCAGAAAAAGAAGAGTCTTCCTTCAGGCCGAAAGCGCCGCCGGCTCCGTCCGCTCGCGCTTCACCAGCAGCTTGTTCAGCGCATGGACATAGGCCCGGACCGAGGCGACGATGGTATCGGTATCCGCCCCCTGGCCATCCACCATCTTGCCGTTCTCATCCAGCCGCACGGTCACCCGCGCCTGGGCGTCGGTGCCCTCGGTGACCGCGCCCACCGAGTACAGCGTCAGCTTGGCGGTATGCGGGAACAGCTTGCCGATGGCGTTGAAGCAGGCATCCACCGGCCCGTCGCCGGACGAGGTCGCCAGGGTCACGGTGCCGTCGATCTCCAGCTCCAGCTCGGCCTTCGGCGGCGCCTTGCTGCCGGCGCGCAGGTCCAGGGACACGAACTTGATGCGGTCCTGGTCGCGCGTGGTGTCGTCCACCAGGGCGGAGATGTCCTCGTCGTACACCACCTTCTTGCGGTCGGCGAGGTCCTTGAAGCGGCGGAACGCGTCGTTCAGCTGGTTGTCGCCGATCTCGCCATAGCCCAGCGTCCGCAGCTTGTCGCGGAACGCGGCGCGCCCGGAATGCTTGCCCATCACCAGGGACGACTTGCTCCAGCCGACCGATTCCGGCGTCATGATTTCGTACGTGCCGGCGTTCTTCAGCATCCCGTCCTGGTGGATGCCGGCCTCGTGGGCAAAGGCGTTGCGCCCGACGATCGCCTTGTTCGGCTGCACGTCGAAGCCGGTGATGGTGGACAGCAGGCGCGAGGTCTTCAGGATGTTCTCGTGGCGGATATGCGCGGGCCTGGCCGGCACCGCGTCGGGCCGCGTGCGCAGCGCCATCACGATCTCCTCCAGTGCTGCATTGCCGGCCCGCTCGCCGATGCCGTTGATCGTGCATTCCACCTGGCGCACCCCGGCACGGATCGCGGCCACCGTGTTGGCCACCGCCAGGCCGAGGTCGTTGTGGTTGTGGGTGGAGAAGATCACCCGCTCCGCGCCCGGCACCCGCTCGCGCACCATGGTGAAGATGCGCGCCATGTCTTCCGGCAGGGCGTAGCCGACGGTGTCCGGGATGTTGATGGTGGTCGCTCCCGCCTTGATGGCGGCTTCCACGCAGCGGCACAGGAAGTCCGGGTCGGTGCGGGTGCCGTCCTCGGCCGACCACTCCACGTCGTCGGTGTATTCGCGGGCCACGGTGACGGCGCCGGCGGTGGCCGCCAGCACCTCGTCGCGCGTCATGCGCAGCTTGTGCTCCATGTGCAGGTCGGAGGTGGCGATGAAGGTGTGGATGCGCCGGCGCTTGGCCGGGGCCACCGCCTCGCCGGCGCGCATGATGTCGGCCCGCCCGGTGCGCGCCAGCCCGCAGATCACCGGCCCGCCGTCCATGTTGCCGATCAGCTTGGCAATCTCGAACACGCTCTCATAGTCGCCGGGCGAGGCGATCGGGAACCCGGCCTCCATCACGTCGATGCCCAGCTCGGTCAGCGCCTCGGCCATGCGCAGCTTCTCGGTGAGGTTCATCGAGAACCCCGGCGACTGCTCGCCGTCGCGCAGCGTGGTGTCGAAAACGATAACGCGGGAATCGTCCAGCTTGCCGAAGCTGGGATGTTCGATGCTCATGATGGGCACTTCCTCGTTCTGTCGGCGGCGCCGTCGGGCGTCTTACGCCGGATCAACCGGGAGCATGGGGCCCGCCGCGCAGGCAGCCGGCCTCAGGGCTTCCCCTGAGCGATGCCGCAGTCGCGCGGCGTCACGCCCAGGGGCGGATAAGTCGAAGAAGGAGGAGGGGCAGGCGCGCCATCGGGTGCGCGGAATTGCGCGCGGCCAGTTCGGCAGGGGTGGCGACCATCTGCATGGCCCGGACACTAGCGGCGCCGCTGCGATGGTGCAAGCATCGTCCCCACAAACCTGCCTCCCGGAAATGCCACCAAGGAATACCCATGCCCAAGGTCGTCCTCTGCCGCGCCCTGCATCCCACCGCCATGGCGATGCTGGCCGCCCGCCCGGACATCGAGCTGAAGGTCCTGACCACCGAATTCCGCGGCCCGCCGCTGCAAAAGGAGCTGGCGGCCAACATCGCGGATGCCGACGCCATCATGGTCGGCCTGGAAAAGGTCCAGGCCGACCTGCTGGCCACCGCGCCCAGGCTGCGGGTGGTCAGCCGCTTCGGCGTCGGGTTCGACACGCTGGACATCCCCGAATGCAGCCGCCGCGGCGTCACCGTCGGCGTGGTCAACGGCGCCAACGACCTGTCCGTGGCCGAACACGCCATGATGCTGATGCTCGCCGTCGCCCGGCGCACCATCGAGTACGACGCCTCGGTGCGCGCCGGCACCTGGATGATCCAGACCGGCCGGCGCATGCACGAACTCTCCGAACGCAGCGTGCTGGTGGTCGGCTACGGCCGCATCGGCACACGGGTGGCAAAACTCTGCACCGCCTTCGGCATGAAGGTGATGGTCCACGACCCCGCCTTCCCCACCCCGCGCATCGCCGCCGACGGCCACACGCCGGCCCCGGACCTGATGGCCGCGGTGCCCCAGGCCGATATCGTGACCCTGCACTGCCCGCTGTCGGACGAAACGCGGAAGATGGTCGATGCGTCCTTCCTCAAGCAGATGAAGCCCACCGCCTGGCTGATCAACACCGCGCGCGGCGGCCTGGTGGACGAACCCGCCCTGGCCGCCGCCCTGGCCGATGGCACCATCGAGGCCGCCGGCGTCGATGTGCTGGTCCAGGAACCGCCGAACCCGGACAATCCGCTGTTCAAGCTGCCGAACGTGGTGCTGGCCCCGCACAACGCCGCCGCGCCCCTGGAATGCTACGCCAAGATGTCGCGCCGCGCGGTGCTGAACATCATCGAGTATTTCGACGGCACGCTCGACCCCGGCTACGTCGTCAACCCGGAAACCCTCGGACGGAACGCCCCATGACCAAAGCCCCGGCCCCCCTGGCATCGCAGCGCGCCCTGTTCGAAATCCCCGAGGGCGTCACCTACCTCAACGCCGCCGCCTACGTGCCGCTGCCGCGCGCCGTGCGCGAAGCCGGGCAACAGGGCGTGCTGACCAAGAGCCACCCCTGGCACATGTCCGCCAGCCACGGCACCGAGATCTCCGAACGCGCCCGCGCCGCCGCCGCCGCCGTGCTCGGCACCGCCGCCGACAACGTCGCCATCACCGGGGCGGTCAGCTACGGCATCGCGACGGCCGCCCGCAACCTGCCGATCCCGCGCGGCAGCCGGGTCCTGATGATCGAGGGCGAGTTCCCCTCCCTCGCCCTGGCCTGGCCCGCACTCGCCGAAGCCGCCGGTGCCACGGTGGAGGTGGTGCCCCGCCCGGCCGACGCCGACTGGACC
>JADLHF010000028.1 GCA_020848935.1 Acetobacteraceae bacterium | reverse complement strand
CGGCGCACGTCGCACTCTCCGCGCCGGCGGCGCGGGGGCACACGCATCGGGCCGGCCGCGTCCGGACAGCGATCGTGCCGCGCGGCGCCGATAGGACGCGGCCGGACGATCGGGCGCGGCCGGAAGATCGGGCGCGGCCGGACGACCGGGCGCAGCCGGAACGGGGCCGATGATCGAGACCGTCATGCTGACCCATGCCGCCGCCGCCGCCGCCTATGCGGCGCTCTCGGCGCTGATCCTGGTGCGCGCGCGCCTCAGCAGCACCGGCTGGCTGCTGGCCGGGGCGGCGGCGATCACCGCGCTGTGGGCCGGCAGCGTGGCGCTGTCGCCGCAAACCCCGTTCACCGGCGTGTCCGGCGTGCTGGACCTGGCGCGCTCGGCGGGGTGGTACGTCTTCATCCTGCATTTGTACCGCCGCACCGTGCGCGCCCGCGGCCAGCTCAGCCAGGCCTTCGCCATGATGGGTTTCGTCGCCCTGCTGGTGATCGGCGTCATCCTGCTGCTGGAGCCCGGCGGCCAGGCCGGCGTCTCGCTGCTGTCGGCCGGCACCGCGGCCCGGCTGGGCCTGGCGGTGTGCAACATCCTGCTGATCGAGAACCTGTACCAGAACGTGCCGGACGAGGCGAAGTGGTACATCAACCTGCCCTGCATCGCGCTGGGCGGGTTGTTCGTGTTCGACATCGTGCTGTCGGCCGACGCGGTGCTGTTCCGCCAGACCTCGGCCAATCTGCTGGCCGGGCGCGCCATCGCCACCGTCATCGTCGCCCCGCTGCTGGCAATGGCCGCGGCGCGCAACCGCGACTGGAAGATCGACATCCACGTCTCGCGCAACGCGGTGTTCCACAGCGCCACCCTGGTGGTGGCCGGCGTGTTCCTGCTCGGCCTGTCGGCGGTGGGCGAGGCGTTCCGCTATCTCGGCGCCGGCTGGAGCGGGGTGGCCGAGATCAGCCTGGTGTTCGCCGGCCTCATCACCACCGCGGTGCTGCTGACCTCGGGCACCGCGCGCTCGCGGCTGCGCCGGCTGGTGGTGGACAATTTCTTCTCCAGCCGCTTCGACTACCGCCGCGAATGGCTGCGCTGCATCGCCACCCTGTCGGCCGCCGACGCCGACGCCAAGCTGCCGACCCGCGTCATCCGCGCGGTGGCCGACGTGGTGGACAGCCCCGGCGGCATTCTCTACCTCCGCCCGGCCGGGGCGGCGCCCGACGCGCCGTTCCACTGGGCGGGTGCCGCCAGCCTGCCGTCCGACGGCATGCCGGTTCCCGCCGCCGCCCCCCTGGTCGCGGCACTGCGCGGCGGCAGCTGGATCGTGGCGCTCGATGCCGCCTCGCGTCCCGCCGGGGTGCCGCCGGATGCCTGGCTGGCGGTGCCGCTGCCGCTGCCCGGCAGTGTCGCAGCCACGCCGGACAACCCCGACACTGCGGCGAACGACACCCCTGCCGCGCCCGCACTTCTCGGCTTCATCCTCCTGGCCCCGCCGCGCGCGCCGTTCCGGCTGGACCGCGAAGTGTTCGAACTGCTGCGCATCCTGGGCCGCGAGGTCGCCACCTATGTCGCCGAACAGCGCGCCACCGAGGTGATGCTCCAGGGCCGCCAGCTGGCCGAATACGGCAAGCGCTTCGCCTTCGTCGCCCACGACATCAAGAACGTCTCCTCCCAGCTGTCGCTGCTGCTGTCCAACGCCGAGCGCCACATGAGCAACCCGGAGTTCCAGCGCGACATGCTGACCACGGTGCGCGCCTCGGTGCAGAAGATCACCGCCCTGCTGCGCCGGCTGGAAGCGCCCGAGCCGGCGCCGCCGCCGGCCACCCTGGCGCCGGTGGAGCGGCTGGGCGAGTTGCTGCAAACCCTTGCCCGCCCCGACGGGCCGAAGCTGGCGCTGGAATACGACCGCACCGGCGTCGGCGTGGCCATCGCCGCGGCCGCCTTCGACGCCGTGGTCACCCACCTGGTCAGCAACGCGCTGGATGCCACCCTGGCCCGCCCCGGCGCGCAGCGCGAGCCGGTGCGCGTGGTGGTGGGCCATGACGGGCGCCACGTGCTGGTGGACATCATCGACCGCGGCGTGGGCATGGCGGCCGATTTCGTGCGCGACACGCTGTTCCGCCCGTTCGGCACCGCCAAGCGCGGCGGCACCGGCATCGGCGCGTTCCAGGCGCGCGAGCTGCTGCGCGAGGCCGGCGGCGACCTGGTGGTGACCAGCCGCCCCGGCGAGGGCACCACCATGCGCCTGGTGCTGCCCGCCGCGGCACAGGCCGTGGCGGCGCCGGTATGAGCCGGCGGGATGATGGCGTATCGTCGGGACGGTGCGGCGCACCGGCCGCGGCTTCAATTCGGCATCAACGTCTCCCCGGTATAGAGTGACCCCATGGCCACGACACCGACCAAACCGAAACTGCTGATCATCGAGGACGACGAAGGCCTGTGCAGCCAGTACCGCTGGGCCTTCCCGGACTACGACCTGCTGATCGCCCATGCCCGCGGCCCCGGCCTGGCGCTGGCGCAGAAGGAGCTGCCGCCGGTCGCCATCATGGATCTCGGCCTGCCGCCCGACCCCGACGGGGTCAGCGAGGGCTTCGCAACCCTGGAGGCGCTGGGCCGGCAGAACCCCGACATGAAGGTGATCGTCGCCACCTCGCATGACGAGCGCGCCCACGCCATGCGCGCCATCGGCAACGGCGCCTATGATTTCTGCGAGAAGCCGGCCGACATCGACCTGTTGCAGACCATCGTCGCGCGCGCCCTGCGCCTGCACGACATCGAGGACGAGAACCGCCGCCTGGCCGCCGATGCCGGCGCGCTCTCGCCGATCAAGCGGCTGGTCACCGCCAACGAGGGCATGCTGAAGGTCTGCCGCACGGTCGAGAAGCTCGCCACCGCCAATGTCTCGGTGCTGCTGCTGGGCGAGAGCGGCACCGGCAAGGAGGCGCTGGCCCGCGCGCTGCACGACCTCGGCCCGCGCGCCCGCGGCCCCTTCGTGGCCATCAACTGCGGCGCCATTCCGGAGAACCTGCTGGAATCCGAGCTGTTCGGCTACGAGCGCGGCGCCTTCACCGGCGCGGTCAAGCAGACCATCGGCAGGATCGAGGCGGCCAACAAGGGCACCCTGTTCCTGGACGAGATCGGCGACCTGCCGTACCAGCTCCAGGTCAAGCTGCTGCGCTTCCTGCAGGAGCAGGTGATCGAGCGGGTCGGCGGGCGCACCACCATCGCCGTCGATGTCCGCGTCGTCTCGGCCACCAACATGCAGCTGGAGGAACAGGTCGCCGGCGGGCGCTTCCGCAACGACCTCTTCTACCGGCTGAACTCGGTGACCGTGCGCATCCCGCCGCTGCGCGAGCGGGCGGGCGATGCCGCGCTGCTGGCGCGCTTCTTCCTGGCCCGCTTCAACCTCGAATTCGGCCGCAACCTGCGCGGTTTCGCCGACAGCGCGATGGCGGCCATCAGCGCCCATGACTGGCCGGGCAACGTGCGCGAGCTGGAAAACCGCATGAAGCGCGCCGTGGTGATGGGCGAGGGACGGCTGGTGGAGGCCGCCGACCTGGAACTCGACCCGATCGAGCCCGAGGAGGACGACCTCGACCTGCGCGCCGCGCGCACCCGCGCCGAGCTGGAAGTGCTGCAGAAGGCGATCGCGCGCAGCCGCGGCCGCCTGACGCTGGCCGCCAAGCTGCTGGGCGTCAGCCGGCCGACGCTGTATTCGCTGCTGGAGGCGCACGGGCTGAGCGTGGACAGCGCCGCCGCTGCCGCCGCCGAGGCCGAACAGGCCGCCGCCGACCCCGCGCAGTAGGGCGTGATGACCGAAGGTGGCACCGTCCGCAGGCCCGGCTCAGGCGACAAGACAACGAGCGGGAGCCGGCTGGCCGCCTTTCTCGGCAGCCACCCGGCCCGCGCCAACATGGACTGATCCCGCATGTTCAAGAAACTGATCCTCGCCCTCGTCGTCCTGGGGCTTCTCGGCGGCGGCGCCGGGTTCGTCTGGTTCCGCTTCATGCACGCCGTCGATCCCTTCGCGGCGGCGAAGTTGGCGATGGACCGCGGCGACCTGCGCACCGCCCAGATCGAGCTGCGCAACGCCGTGCGCGCCACCCCCAACAACGCCGAGGCGCATTTCCGCCTGGGCGCGGTGCAGTTGCGCATGGGCGACCCGGTCTCCGCCGAGCGCAGCCTGCGCGAGGCGCGCGACAACGGCTTCGACCCGCGCCCGATCACCATGCTGCTGGCCCAGACCTACATGGCCCAGGGCAAGTTCAAGGATCTGCTGCGCGACTTCCCCGCCGACTCCGCCCCGCCGGAACAGCTGGCCAACATCCTGCTGATGCGCGGCACCTCCCACCTCCAGCTCGGCGAGGCGGACGCGGCCTATGACGATTTCATCGCCGCCGAGCGCGCCGCCCCCACCTTGCCCGAGCCGCTGATCGCCACCGCCCGGGTGCTGGTCGCGCGGCGCGACATCGCCGGCGCCGAGGCGCGGGTGGACCGCGCCCTGACCCTGAACGCCAAGTCGCCCGATGCGCTGGTGATGAAGGCCCAGCTGCTGAACCTGCGCGGCGACCGGCGCAACGCGCTCTCGGCGCTGGATTCGGCCATCCAGCAGGTCCCCGCCATGCTCTCCGCCCGGCTGGAGCGCGCCAACCTGCTGGTGGCGCAGGGCGAAGATGCCAAGGCGAAGGAGGATGTCGCCGCCGTGCTGCGCATGGAGCCGCGCAGTGCCGGCGGCATCTACCTCCAGGCGGTGCTGGCCGCGCGCGCGCGCGAGTTCCAGGTCGCCGACGCGGCGCTGACCAAGATCGCCAACCTGCTGCCGCGCTTCCCGCGCGGGCTGTACTTCCTCGGCCTGGTCAAGTTCAACCTCGGCCAGGCCGAACAGGCCGCCGACGCCGCGGAGAAATACGCCGCCCGCAATCCCGGCGACCCGGACGGGATCAAGCTGCTGGCCCGCATCGCCGCCACCTCCCAGCGCCCGGCGGACGCGATCGAGCGGATCAACAAGGCGATCGCCGCCGGGCTGAAGCCGGACGGCGAACTGCTGGACCTGCTGGCGCGCGCCTACGGGCTGGACAACCAGCGGCAGAAGGCGCTGGAAACCTATGAGGCCGCGGCCAAGCTGGCGCCGGACAACGCCGACATCCTCACCCGCCTGGCCGCCACACGGCTGGCCATGGGCGATGCCGCGGGGGCGGCGCGCGACCTGGAGAGCTCGGTCGAGCTGTCGCCGCGCAAGGTCGACGCCAACGAGGCGCTGGTGATCGCCGCCCTGGCCGCCGGCAATGTCGATCAGGCCGCCGCGGCCCTGGAGCGGATCAAGCACGCCGGGCTGAAGAGCGAGAACATCGCGGTGATGGAGGGCATGGTGCTGTCCGGCCAGCTGCACTTCGATGCCGCCCGCACCGCCTATATCGAGGCGCTGAAGGAATATCCCGGCTCGCTGCGCGCGCGCTTCAACCTGGCCCGGCTGGCGTTGATACAGGACAACAAGGCCGAGGCCGAGCTGTACCTGGGCGAGGTGCTGAAGCAGGAGCCGGCTAATGAACAGGCGCTGACCATGCTGGTCGGCCTGCTGGTGGCCGACGGCCGCACGGCGCCCGCCGTGACCGTCGCCGAGGCGGCCCACGGCGCGGCCCCGGCCAATGTCGGCATCACCGCCCTGCTCGCCGACCTCTATGTGCGCAACAACGATGCGCGCCGCGCGCTGGAGCTGGTCGATGCCGCGGTGAAGGACCAGAGCACCGTCGCGCCGCAGCTGGTCCTGGCCCGCGCCCGCGCCCAGGTGGCGCTGGGCCTGCTGCGCGCGGCGCAGGAGGGATTCCGCCTGATCCTGGCCGCCAATCCCGGCGACACCGGCGCGCGGCGCGCCCTGGTCGATATCATGCTGCGCGACAACAGCCCCGATACCGCCCGCGCCCTGTTGCGCGACGGCCTGGCCGCCAGCCCCGGCAACCCCGCCCTGTTGCAGACGCTGGTGGCGCTGGAACTGCGTGAGAGCGGGCCGGAGAAGGCGCTGAACCTCCTGGCGGAGCTGCAGCGCGAGCCGCGCAACGTGGCGCCCACGCTGGGCCTGGCCGGCGACATCCTGATGACCACCAACCGTTTCGCCGCGGCGGCGCAGGCCTATGTGGACGATTTGCACCGTCAGGGCCGCTCCGACCTGGTGCTGCGCGCGGTGGCGGCGATGAACGCCGCCGGCCGGCCGGCCGACGCCGCGCGGCTGCTGACCGACTGGCTGGCCAAGACGCCGGACGACACCGCCGCGCGCATGGCGCTGATCTCCACCGAGTTGGCGCAGAAGCGCTTCCCGGAGGCCGAGAAGCTGCTGGACGAGGTGCTGGAGAAGCAGCCGGCCAACCCGGTGGCGCTGAACAACCTGGCCTGGCTGTACCACCAGAAGGGCGATCCGCGCGCGCGCGCCACCGCCCAGCGCGCCTGGCTGCTGGCGCCGACCGGGCAGATTTCCGACACCCTCGGCTGGATCCTGACCAGCCAGGGCGAGGCGGTCAGCGCCCTGCCGCTGCTGCGCCAGGCGGCGCGCGAGCTGCCCGGCGAGGCCGCCGTGCAGTACCACCTGGCCATGGCGCTGTCCGAGACCGGCAAGAAGGAGGAAGCCATCACCGTGCTGCGCCCGCTGCTGGCCGACAATGTCGCCTTCGCCGAGAAGGCCGATGCCACGCGGCTGATGCAGCAGCTCGGAACCCGCTGAACCCCGCCGCAGCGGCGATGCTGCGCCTGCTGACCTTCACCACGCTGTTTCCGAGCAGCGCGCAGCCGAACCACGGCATCTTCGTGGAGAACCGGCTGCGCCACCTGCTGGAAGACGCCCCGGTGGCGGCCACGGTGATCTCGCCCAGCTGGTGGTTCCCCTCCACCCATCCGCGCTTCGGGGTCTGGTCGCGCCACGCCGCGGTGCCGCGCCGCGAGGAGCGACGCGGGCTGGTGGTGCACCACCCCCGCGCCATCACGGTGCCCAGGCTGGGCATGTACACCGCCCCCTATGCCCTGTACCACGCCGCGCGGCGCTGCCTGCGCCGGCTGGTGGCCGAGGGGCTGGAATTCGATGCCATCGACGCCCACTACCTGTATCCCGACGGGGTGGCCGCGCTGTTCCTGGCGCGCGAATTCGCCCGCCCGCTGGCGATCACCGCGCGCGGCTCCGATGTCACGGAGCTGCCGGACCACGCCATTCCGCGCCGCCAGATCGCGCGCGCCATCGCGGGGGCCGATGCGCTGATCGCGGTCAGCGGCGGGCTGCGCGACCGGCTGGTGGAACTGGGCGCGCCGCCCGACAAGGTCACGGTGCTGCGCAACGGGATCGACACGGCGCAGTTCCATCCCGGCCCCTGGCCCGGCTTCGGCGACCGGGCGGCGGCGCGGGCCAAGCTGGGCTTCACCCGGCCGACGCTGATCTCGGTGGGCGGGCTGATCCCGCGCAAGCGGCACGACATGACCATCGCGGCGATGGCGCTGCTGCCGGACTGGGATCTGGGGATCGTCGGCGCCGGGCCGGAACATGCGGCGCTGGCGGCGCAAGCCGGCGGGCAGGTGCGCTTGTTGGGCCCGCGCCCGCATGGCGAGCTGGCGGCGTATTTCGGGGCGGCGGATGCCAGCGTGCTGGCCTCCTCGCGCGAGGGCTGGGCCAATGTGCTGCTGGAATCGATGGCCTGCGGCACGCCGGTGGTGGCCAGCCGCATTCCCGGCAACCCCGAGGTGGTGCGCGAGGCCGCCGCCGGGCTGATCGTGGACGAGAACACCCCCGAGGGCATCGCCGCCGCGGTGCGGAAGCTTTCCCCCGACCGCGCCGCCACCAGGCGCTACGCCGAAGGCTTCGGCTGGGCCGAAACCAGCGCCGGCCAATACGCCCTGTTCCGCCGGCTGACGGGCCGTTCTTGATGAATGAAAGTTTTTGCTTCTTTTTCCAAAAAGAAGCGCTGCCCTTCTCTGAATTGCAGAGACGCGGATGCAACTGAGCGCGATCTTCTCGGGCACGCTATGGGTGGTGGCGGCGAGGTGGGGCATCCGCGCCATCGGCATGGTCAGCACGGTGGTGCTGGCGCGGCTGCTGACGCCGGCGGATTTCGGCGTGGTGGCGCTGGCCATGCTGGTGGTGGGGCTGATCGAGATCTTCAACGAGACCGGGCTGATCATCTACATCATCCGCCACCCGGACCCGCAGCGCAGCCACTTCGATACCGTGTTCACCCTGCAGCTGATCATCGGCGCGGTGCTGTGCGCGGCGATCTTCCTGGCGGCACCGTTCGGGGCGGCGTTCTTCCGCACGCCGGCGATCGAGCCGGTGATCCAGGTGCTGTCGCTGCGCTCGCTGATGTGGGGGATGGAGAATCCGGGGATCATCTGGTTCCGCCGCAACATGGTGTTCTCCAAGGACTTCCAGTACATGGTGGTCAACAAGCTGGTCGCCTTCGTGGTGACGCTGGCCGCCGCCGTGGTGCTGCGCGACTACCGGGCGCTGGTGATCGGCATCCTGGCCGGCGGGGTGGTGGCGCTGGTGCAGTCGTACCGGATGCATCCCTATCGGCCGCGGCTGAGCCTGGCGGAGGTGCGGCAGGCCTGGAGCTTCTCGTTCTGGATGCTGCTGGTGCACATGCTGGAATTCGCCAATACGCGGATCGACGAGATCATCATCGGGCGGGTCCGCAGCACCACCGAGATGGGGTACTACCATGTCGGCTCCGACATCGCGGCAACGCCGGTGCAGGAGGTGATATCGCCGATGACCCGGGTCTGGGTGCCGGCCTTTGCCCGGCTGGCGCGGGATCCGGTGGCGCTGGAGGCGACGTATCGCTGGGTGATCTCGGCAGTGGGCATGCTGGCGCTTTCGGTCGGGGTGGGGCTGGCACTGGTGGCGGACGATTTCGCGGTGCTGGTGCTGGGGCCGCAATGGCTGCCGGCGGTGCCGGTGATACGGATCCTGGCGCTGGCGGCGGCGATGGCGGCGATGACGATTCCGCTGGGCTCGGTGCTCGGCGCGACCGGCGATCCCCGGGTGGTGCTGAGCCTGGCGGTGGTGCGCACGGTGCTGCTGGTGGCGACGATGGTGCCGGCGGCGCTGTGGTACGGGCTGGCGGAGGTGGCGCTGGGGCGGGCGGTGGCGACGGGGGTGGCGCTGATGGTGTCGTTCACGGTGTTCGAGGTGGTGGCGGGGCTGCGGCTGTTCACCCTGGCGCGCGGGCTGGTGCGCCCGGCGCTGGCGGCGGTGGCGATGGCGGGCGTGGTGCTGGCGGTGCAGGCGATGCTGCCGGCCTGGCCGCTGCTGCGGCTGGCGGCGAGCGTGGCGGCGGGGGCGGGCAGTTATGTCGGCGTGCTGCTGGGGCTGTGGCTGCTGGCGGGGCGGCCGGCGGGGGTGGAGCGGGATGTGGTGGGGTGGCTGGAGAGGAAGAAGAAAGGCGTTCTTTTTTGAAAAAAAGAACCAAAAAACTTTCGACACCGGGCGCGGTGCATCGGCCTTGAAGTAGGGAATGAAGTCTTTTTGCTTCTTTTTCTTCAGAAAAAGAAGGCCTTGCTACTCGGCGGCGACCACCGCCGGTGCGCGGCGGATGTCGCGCAGCAGGAAGACGGCGGCGACGGCGACGAAGCAGGACAGGCCGGCGGCGAAGAAGGCCGGCAGGTAGGTTTCCAGCCCGTCGCGCGACAGGCCGGTGGCCAGGGCCGCCATGGCACCGCCGAGCTGGTGGGCGGCGAAGGCCCAGCCGAAGATGATCGGGCCGCGGGCGGCGCCGAAATGCTGGGCGGCGAGCTTGACGGTGGGGGGCACGGTGGCGATGAAATCCAGGCCGAAGAAGATCGCCCAGACCGACAGCGCGACCATGTCGAAGCCGCTGAACGGCAGCCACATCAGCGACAGGCCGCGCAGGCCGTAATACCAGGCCAGCAGCTTGCGGTTGTCGAAACGGTCGGACAGCCAGCCGGAGGCGACGGTGCCGACGAAGTTGAACATGCCCATGGTGGCCAGCAGCGAGGCGGCGGCGACCTGGGCGATGCCGAAATCGGCGCAGAGCGGGATGAAATGCTGCTGCACCGTGCCGGAGGTGGACAGGCCGCAGATGAAGAAAGTGCCGGCGATGACCCAGAAGGCGCGGTGGGCGGCAGCCTCGCGCAGCAGGGTCAGGCTGAGCATCACCGCGTTGCTCGCCGATGCGGCGGGCGGGTGCTGGATGGCGGTTTCGCCGTAAGGCGGGATGGCGATGTCGGCGGGCCAGTCGCGGCCGAGCAGGGCATAGGCAGCCGCGCAGATGGCGCAGCCGGCGATGGCGGGCAGGACGGCGATGCGCCAGCCGAACTCCACCACCAGCCAGGAGTTGAGCGGCAGGAAGATGAGCTGGCCGGTGGCGGTGGCCGCCGCCAGGATGCCCATCACCAGGCCGCGCCGCGCGGTGAACCAGCGGTTGGCGACGGTGGCCGACAGCACCATGGCGGTGGTGCCGGCGGCGAGACCGAGGAGCAGGCCGAGGGTGAGCCAGAGGTGCCAGAGCCGGGTCATCATGGTGGCGCCGGCCAGGGCCAGGACCGCCAGGGTGGCGGCGGCGACGACGACGCGGCGCAGGCCGTAGCGCAGCATCAGCGCGCCGGCGAAGGGGGCGGTGGCGCCGAACAGCACCAGCATCAGGGCCATGGCGCCGGAGATGTCGCCGCGGGTCCAGTGGAACTCCTGGGTCAGGGCCAGGATCAGCACCCCGGGCATGCCGATGGCGGCGGCGGAACAGACGGCGGTGACGAAGGTGAGCGCCACCATCACCCAGCCATAGTGGATGCCGCGGCGGGCGAACCAGGGGGCGATGGCGGCTGCGAACATGCGGGGGCCTTCAGGAATCCGGGAGATCGGCGGCGGCGAGGCTGAGGCGGGCGGCTTCGTGCAGGGCGGCGGCGGAGGCTTCGGGGTCGGCGGCCAGGGCGCGGGCGATGGCCAGGCCGCCGGTCATGGCGGAGAGGATGGCCAGGGCGCGGGCGCGGCGCGGCGGGGCGGGGAGGGCGGGGTGGCGGCGCGCGAGCAGGTCGTCCAGCACGGCGAGCAGGGCGGCGGTGCCGGCGTGCAGGGCGGCGGCAAGGGAGGGATCGGCGCGGGCGAGCTCGGGGCCGAGGGCGGCCAGGGCGCAGCCACCCTCCGGCGCGTCGCGGTGGCGGGGGGTGAGGTAGGCGGCGATGATGGCTTCCAGGCCGTCCGGCCCGGCGGCGCGGTCGCGCCAGCGCCGGGCGGCGGCGGCCAGGGAGGCGGCGACGGATTCGGCGACCAGGGCGGTCTTGCTTTCGAAATGGCCGTAGAAGGCGCCATGGGTGAGGCCGGCGGCGCGGGCGATATCGGCGATGCTGACGCCGGCGATGCCGCGGCGGCGCAGCAGGCGGCCGCCCTGTTCCAGCAGGACGCGGCGGTGTTCGTCGGCCTGGGCGCGGGTGACCTTCATGGTTTTACATTACCTTCATCATGATTAAGTCGGCAAGGGGGCGTGGCGGGAGGCGGCGTTTTTCTTGAATCCGGGCCGGCGCGCGGGGTGCGGCGGGGGTTCGGGCGCCCGGGATCGTGCGGGGGGTGGTGCGGGAGTTGGCGCGCGCGGGGCGGGGTGCGGGGCACGCGGGTTCGGCGCCGGCAGCGGGGGGCGGATTTGGCGGGCGCGGAAAGGGCGGGCGGGCGCGAGGTGGCCACATTCGGGCCGGGGGAGGGCGCGTGCCCATTTGCGCCGGGAGAGCATGTGGGCGCATTCGCGCCGGGAGAGCATGTGGGCGCATTCGCGCCGGGGAGCGCGCGGGCGCGGGCGGGGTGCTGCGCCAGGGCGGGCAGTTCGCCGGCCTGGAAGGCGAGGAAGAGTTGTTCCAACCGGGCGAAGACGCGCGCGAGGCATGCCAGGATCATCGCGGCCAGGGCGTCGGACGGCCGGACGCGCACCGGCTGCACCGCGGTTGCGGCGCGCAGGCGGGCGAGCTGGTCCGACAGGGGTTCGGGATGAACTAACATTCTCCGAGTTTATCTAACACACACCATCGCTGCAAGGAAAAAATACCAGGGAAAATACCGGACCGGTCGGCCGCCGGGCGCCGTGCGGGTTGGGTGGGCGCCCCTCACCCCGGCCCTCTCCCCCAAGGGGAGAGGGTGTTTTTTTTCTTATGAATGACGTTTTTTTTGCTTCTTTTTGTTCACAAAAAGGTAACTTCCCAGGTAGCGCTTTTCGGCTTCAGGCCAGCCGGATTTGGGTTATCAACTGGTCTGGCGTTTGTGTCAGAGCCTTGAGGATGTCCCAACCCTGCTTTTTCGCGGTCGACAGCAAGGTTCGAATGTCT
>JADLHF010000027.1 GCA_020848935.1 Acetobacteraceae bacterium | reverse complement strand
GGAAGTAAAACTGCGGACGATAGCCGGTGAAGAACGGCGTGTGACGGCCGCCTTCTTCCTTGGTCAGCACGTAAACTTCGGCCTCGAACTTGGTGTGGGGCGTGATGCTCTTGGGCGCGCACAACACCTGTCCGCGTTCGAGCTGATCCTTGTCGACGCCGCGAAGGAGCATGCCGACGTTTTCGCCGGCCTGGCCTTCGTCCAGCGTCTTGTTGAACGCCTCGACGCCCGTGACAACGGTGGACACGGTCGGCTTAAGCCCGACGATCTCGACGGTGTCGCCGACCTTGGCCTTGCCGCGCTCGATACGGCCGGTGCCGACCGTGCCGCGGCCCTTGATGCTGAAGACGTCTTCGATGGGCATCAGGAACGGCTTGTCGATCTCGCGCTGCGGGATCGGCACGAATTCGTCCAGCGCCTTGACCAGCTCGTCGATCGGCTTGTTGGCCGCATCGTCGGCGGGGTTTTGATACGCCGCCAGCGAGTTGCCGCGAATGATCGGCGTGTCATCGCCGGGGAAACCGTACTTCACAAGCAACTCGCGGATTTCCATCTCGACCAGCTCGAGCAGCTCGGTATCGTCGACCAGGTCCACCTTGTTGAGGAAGACGACGATCTTGGGCACGCCGCCCTGACGGGCCAGCAGGATGTGCTCGCGGGTCTGCGGCATCGGGCCGTCGGCGGCGGACACCACCAGGATGGCACCATCCATCTGCGCCGCGCCGGTGATCATGTTCTTCACGTAGTCGGCGTGGCCGGGGCAATCGACATGGGCGTAATGGCGGTTCTTCGTCTCATACTCCACGTGGGCGGTGGAGATGGTGATGCCGCGCGCCCGCTCTTCCGGCGCCTTGTCGATCTGGTCATAGGCCGTGAAGGTGGCGCCGCCGGCCTTGGCCAGGACCTTGGTGATCGCGGCGGTCAGCGATGTCTTGCCATGGTCGACGTGACCGATGGTGCCGATGTTGACGTGCGGCTTGTTCCGCTCGAATTTAGCCTTACCCATCGTGGTATTCTCCGTGCCCGCGTTCTGTTCCGGGGTGGGGGGATCTGGTCCTGGTTGCCGGGCTCGCCGGCGCCCGCTGTTACCAGCGGTAGTGGCTGAACGCCTTGTTCGCCTCGGCCATGCGATGCGTGTCCTCGCGCTTCTTCACTGCCGAGCCGCGATTGTTCACCGCGTCGAACAGCTCGTTCGAAAGCCGCTCTTCCATCGTGTGCTCGCCGCGCTTGCGCGCCGAGTCGATGATCCAGCGGATCGCCAGCGCCTGACGGCGCTCGGTGCGCACTTCGACCGGCACCTGGTAGGTGGCGCCGCCAACCCGGCGGGAGCGCACCTCCACGGCCGGCTTCACGTTGTCCAGCGCCTCATGGAACATCCGCACCGGGTCGGCAGCGTTACCGCCACGGCGCTTCATCACCTCAAGCGCGCCATAGACGATGGTCTCGGCGGAGGATTTCTTGCCGTCATACATCAGCGCATTCATGAAGCGCGTGATGACGACATCGCCGAACTTCGCGTCCGGCAGGATCTCGCGCTTGACCGCGCGGCGGCGACGACTCATCTCGCCCTCTCCTTACTTCGGCCGCTTCGCGCCGTACAGCGACCGGCGCTGACGACGCTTGGCAATGCCCTGGGTGTCCAGCACGCCGCGCAGGATGTGGTAGCGCACGCCGGGAAGATCCTTCACGCGCCCGCCGCGGATCAGCACGACGCTGTGCTCCTGCAGGTTGTGGCCTTCGCCGGGGATATAGCTCACCACCTCGAACCCGTTGGTCAGGCGAACCTTCGCCACCTTGCGCAGCGCGGAGTTCGGCTTCTTCGGCGTGGTGGTATAGACGCGCGTGCAGACGCCGCGCTTCTGCGGGCAGCCTTCCAGCGCAGGCACCTTGTTGCGTGCCCGGGCGGGCACCCGCCCCGAGGCGATCAACTGGTTGATGGTCGGCATAGACCCTCTTTCCGATCCTGACAGCGAAGCGCCGGACAGCCTGTCCGAAACTCCCAAAATTCCAACGCACATCACGCCACACGCAAGCCCCGCAACAGGCGGCCCCCCGCAACACGAGAGTACCACCCTGCGGGGGTCAACCCTGTCTGCGGCCTGAGCCCCCGGAAAACCGACGGCGGCGCCACATCCAACCGGTGCCTGCTAACGCGAGCCGACCGAACCTTTGGCCGGGCCGGCTGAGGGCGCGATACCTACGGGTAGAGCCCCACCGAGTCAAGCACGCGGCGCCGAAATCGGCACCGGCGCCATGCAGGCGTCGCGGGGCGGGGGTGCGTTGCAGCGCAAAGGGCGGGGTAGAGTCTTCCTATCGTGAAGAAAAAGAGGACTCTTCCTTCCGGTGCGGCCACAAAAAAGGCGGGCGAGGTGTCCCCCGCCCGCCTCGTTCGGGTTGCGGCGACTATTCCGCCGCCTGGCCCGATGTGATCTGCGGCGTATCCTGGCGCAGCCCCTTCTGCTGGTCCCGCCCGGCGGCGATCGCGCGCAGCCGGTTCATCACGGCACCGGTTCCGGCGGGGATCAGCCGGCCGACGATCACGTTCTCCTTCAGGCCCATCAGCGTATCCACCTTGCCGGCCGTGGCCGCCTCGGTGAGCACCCGCGTGGTCTCCTGGAAGGAGGCCGCGCTGATGAAGCTCTGGGTCTGCAGCGACGCCTTGGTGATGCCCTGGAGCACCGGCATCGCGGTGGCCGGCCGCTCGCCCTCGGCGATCCGCTTGTTGTTCTCGTGGTCGAACTCCATGCGGTCGGTCTGCTCGCCGGTCAGGTAGGTGGTGTCGCCGGGCTCGATGATCTCGACCTTCTGCAGCATCTGGCGAACGATCACCTCGATATGCTTGTCGTTGATCTTCACGCCCTGGAGCCGGTAGACGTCCTGGATCTCGTTGACCAGGTAGTCCGACAGCGCCTCGACGCCGAGCACCTTGAGGATGTCGTGCGGCACGCGCGGGCCATCCACCAGCGGGTCGCCACGGCGCACGAAGTCGCCCTCCTGCACCGAGACGTGCTTGCCCTTGGGGATCAGGTATTCGCTCTCCTCCAGGGTCTCGTCGTTCTTCACGATCACCCGGCGCTTGGCCTTGTAGTCCTTGCCGAACTCCACCCGCCCGTCGATCTCGGCGATGATGGCGTGGTCCTTCGGCCGTCGCGCCTCGAACAGCTCGGCCACGCGCGGCAGGCCGCCGGTGATGTCGCGCGTCTTGCTGCCCTCGCGCGGGATGCGCGCCAGCACGTCGCCGGCGGCCACCTGCGCGCCGTTCTCCACCGACAGGATCGAGTCCGGGCTGAGGAAGTAGCGGGCATCGGCACCGTTCGGCAGCTTGATGACCTCGCCCTTGTCGTCCTTCAGCTGCAGGCGGGGCCGCAGATCGACGCCACGGACGTTCTGCTTGTAGTCCACCACCACCTTCGACGTCAGGCCCGTCACCTCGTCCATCCGCTCAACGAGGGTCACGCCCTCCAGCAGGTCGAGATACTCCAGCTTGCCGTTGCGCTCGGTCAGGATCGGCAGGGTGTACGGGTCCCATTCCGCCAGCTTCTGGGTGCGGGTGACCGTGGCCCCCTCGTCCACCAGCAGGCGCGAGCCGTACGGCACGCGGAAGCGGGCGCGCTCGCGGCCCTTGTCGTCGTTCAGCACCATTTCGCAGTTGCGGCTCATCACCACCGGCACGTTGGACGAGTTGATGACCACGATGCGGTTGCGGATGTTCACCACGCCGTCATGGCTGGCCTCCACGCTGCTCTGCTCGGCGCCGCGCTGGGCGGCACCGCCGATGTGGAAGGTGCGCATGGTCAGCTGGGTGCCGGGCTCGCCGATCGACTGGGCGGCAATCACGCCCACCGCCTCGCCGATGTTCACCGGGGTGCCGCGGGCCAGGTCGCGCCCGTAGCAATGGGCGCACACGCCGATCTTGGCCTCGCAGGTCAGCACCGAGCGGATCTTGACCTGCTCGACGCCGGCAAGCTCGATGCGCTCGGCATCCTCCTCCTCGATCAGCGTGTTCCTGGCCAGCAGGATCTCGTTGGTGATGGGATCCACCACATCCTCGGCGGTGGTGCGGCCCAGGGTGCGCTCGGACAGGCTGGCCACCACCTCGCCGCCATCCATCACCGGCTTCACCGTCAGGCCGCGCTCGGTGCCGCAATCCACCTCCACGATGATGCAGTCCTGCGCCACATCCACCAGGCGGCGGGTGAGGTAGCCCGAGTTCGCGGTCTTCAGCGCGGTGTCGGCCAGGCCCTTGCGTGCGCCGTGGGTGGAGTTGAAGTACTCAAGAACGGACAGCCCCTCCTTGAAGTTGGCGATGATCGGCTGCTCGATGATCTCGCCGGAGGGCTTGGCCATCAGCCCGCGCATGCCGGCCAACTGGCGCATCTGCGCCGGCGAGCCGCGCGCGCCGCTGTCGGACATCATCCACACCGAGTTGGTGGGATAGCCGATCTCCTGGCGCTTGATCTCCGTCATCATCGCGCCGGCAACCTCGTCGGTGCATTTCGACCAGGCGTCCACCACCTTGTTGTAGCGCTCGCCGGCGGTGATCAGGCCGTCCTGGTACTGCTGCTCGAACTCCTTCACCTCGCCCTGGGTCTTGGCGATCATCGCCTTCTTGCTCGCGGGGACGATCATGTCATCCTTGCCGAACGAAATGCCGGCCTTCGCGGCCTGGCTGAAGCCCAGCCCCATCAGCCGGTCGGCGAAGATCACGCACTCCTTCTGGCCGCAATGGCGATAGACCGCATCGATCACGTCGGACACGTTCTTCTTGGTCAGCTGGCGGTTGATCAGGCTGAACGGGATCAGCGCGCTCTTGGGCAGCACCTGGGCGATCATCATGCGCCCGGCCGTGGTGTACACGGTCTGGCGCACCGGGTTGCCTTCGGTGTCCACGGTTTCGAAGCGGGTGCGGATCTTGTCGTGCAGCTTGATCACGCCGGCGTGCAGCGCGTGCTCGATCTCGCCGATGGTGGCGAACGCCGGCGACTTCGCGTCCTCGGAGACGCGGAACTCCGGCGTCTCCAGGCTGAGGTAGTAGATGCCCAGCACGATGTCCTGGCTGGGCACGATGATCGGCTTGCCGTTGGCCGGGCTGAGGATGTTGTTGGTGGACATCATCAGCACGCGGGCCTCCAGCTGCGCCTCCAGGCTCAGCGGCACGTGCACGGCCATCTGGTCGCCGTCGAAATCGGCGTTGAAGGCGGTGCAGACCAGCGGGTGAAGCTGGATCGCCTTGCCCTCGATCAGCACCGGCTCGAAGGCCTGGATGCCGAGCCGATGCAGCGTCGGCGCGCGGTTCAGCATCACCGGATGCTCGCGGATCACCTCCTCGAGGATGTCCCACACCTCCGGCCGCTCCTTCTCCACCATCCGCTTGGCGGCCTTGATGGTGGTGGCGTGGCCGTACTTCTCCAACTTGGAGTAGATGAACGGCTTGAACAGCTCCAGCGCCATCTTCTTCGGCAGGCCGCACTGGTGCAGGCGCAGCTCCGGGCCGACGACTATCACGGAACGGGCCGAGTAGTCCACGCGCTTGCCCAGCAGGTTCTCGCGGAAGCGCCCCTTCTTGCCCTTGATCATGTCGGTCAGGGACTTGAGCGGCCGGTT
>JADLHF010000026.1 GCA_020848935.1 Acetobacteraceae bacterium | reverse complement strand
CCAGCACATCCGCCAGCCGCAGCGCCTCCCGCGCCGCCGCCCCGATCGCCACCGCCGGCACCTCGCGCGCCGCCTCGCGCAGATACACCGGGCGGGCGGGGTCCACCGCGTCCACCCGGTCGGGAAACACCCGCCGCAGCAGCCCGGCATAGGGACCCAGCAGCGGCAGCGCCAGGGCGGCTATGGCCAGGTTGAAGCCGGTATGGAACAGCGCCACCAGCCGCCCGGGATCATCGATCCACCGCACCAGTTCGCCCGCCAGCGGCGCCAGCACGGCCAATGTGGCGATCGCGGCCAGCACCCGCAGGATGAAATTGCCGATCGACAGCCGCCGCCCCGCCGGATCATCCCCGGCATTGCCCTCCAGTATCGGGTTGACCGCGGTGCCCAGGTTGGCACCGATCACCAGCGCCATCGCGGCCATTGGCGGCACCACCCCCTTGGTGGCCAGCGACATCACCAGCAGCACGATGGCAATCGACGAATGCGCCGCCCAGGTGACGATGGCCGCCAACAGCACCGCCAGCACCGGCTCGCTCGCCACCGCGCCCAGGAACAGCCGCAGGCTCGGCGCATCCTCGAACGGGCTGGTGAGCCCGTGCAGAAGCTGCAACGACAGCAGCATCAGCCCCAGCCCGATCACCACCCGCCCCAGGTCGCGAACCCGGTCGCTGCCCCCCCGGCGGAACATCACGAACCCCACCAGGAACAGCGCCGGCGCCAGCCCCGCCACCTGGAACGACAGCACCTGGACAATCAGCGTGGTGCCCACCCCCGCCCCCAGCAGCACCGCCAGCGCCGGCACCAGCCCCACCAGGCCCAACGCGGCAAACCCCGCCACCATCAGCCCGGTCGCCGTGCTGGATTGCAGGATCGCCGTCACCCCCAGCCCGGCCGCGAACGCCGCCAGCCGCCCGCGCAGCGCCCCCTCCAAGAACCGCCGCAGATCCGGCCCGAACGCGCGCTGCACGCCGGTCTGCACCATACGCACCCCCCACAGCAGCAGCGCCACCGTGCCGGCCAGGTCGATCAGGGTCAGCGGAAAATCCATCATGCTCCTTGCCCGAAAGGCTACCATGGCGCCCAGACCGACCACCAGCGAGGCCCCCGCCATGAACCTGCGCCCGTTCCGCATCGCCGTGCCGGACGCCGACATCGCCGACCTGCACGCGCGGCTGGACCGCACCCGCTGGCCCGACGAGATCAACGACGCCGACTGGGGCTGGGGCACCTCGCTTCCCTGGCTGCGCGACCTCGCGCAGTACTGGCGCCACGGCTTCGACTGGCGCGCCCAGGAGGCCCGGCTGAACACCCTGCCCCAGTTCATCGCCACCATCGACGGCCAGGACATCCACTTCGTCCACCTGCGCGCCACCGGGCCGAACCCGCTGCCCCTGCTGCTCACCCATGGCTGGCCCGGCAGCTTCATCGAGTTCGAGGCCATCGCCCCCCTGCTCACCGCCGGGGCGCCGTGCTTCGACCTGGTGATCCCCTCCCTGCCCGGCTACGGCTTCTCTGGCCGCCCCGCCGCCCCCGGCATGTCGCCGCACGCCATCGGCGCGCTCTGGGCCAGGCTGATGGCCGGCCTCGGCTACACGCGCTACGGCGCCCAGGGCGGCGACTGGGGGGCGGCCGTCACCACCTCGGTCGCCCTGGCCGCGCCGGACGCGGTGATCGGCATCCACCAGAACATGATCATCCGCATGATCCCCGCCCCCGAATCCCCCAGCCCCGCCGAACGCGCCTACCTCGCCGAGATCGCCCACTGGGCCGATGCCGAAGGCGCCTACGGCCACATCCAGGCCACCCGCCCGCAAACCCTGGGCTACGCGCTCACCGACTCCCCGGTCGGCCTGGCCGGCTGGATATCGGAAAAATTCCGCGTCTGGAGCGACTGCAACGGCGATCCGCTGAACTGCTTCACCCGCGACCAGCTCCTGACCAACATCGCGATCTACTGGTTCACCGCAAACATCACCTCCAGCCTTCGCCTGTACAAGGAACGCCTGCGCGCCTCCCCCGCCCTCGCGCCCGGCCAGCGCGTCGCCACCCCGTTCGGCTACGCCGCCTTCCCCAAGGAAATCTTCCGCCCACCCCGCGAGTTCGCCGAGCGCGTCTACGATGTCCGCCGCTGGACCGAAATGCCCCGCGGCGGCCACTTCGCCGCCATGGAACAGCCGGACCTGCTGGCGGGGGAGATAAAGGCGTTTTTCCAAGAGCTGAGATAAGGCCAGGGCTCTGCCGTCGCGGCGCGAAGCCGCGCCACGGGGACCCGCCGGGGGCCGAGCCCCCAGCCCCCATGAATCGAGGGTGCAGGGGGCTCGGCCCCCTGCTGGGGTCCAGGGGCAAAGCCCCTGGCTTCCTTCCCTGCCCGAGCCAAGAACGCCCTCACCCCATCAGGACAGCAGTTCCAGCGCCGCGCGCGAGAGGGCTTGGACACCCAGGCCGATGCAGGCTTCGTCGGGGGCGTAGCCGGAGTTGTGCAGCCGGTCCTGGCGGCCCGGGGCGCCGGAGCCGATGCCGAGCTGGAAGCTGGGGACAAGCTGCGACATCAGGGCGAAGTCCTCGGCACCCATCACGGGTCCGCGTTCGCCGGCCACGTCACCCAATTGCTTGCGCACGGCGGCGATGGCGGGGTCCAGCACGCGGTCGTCGTTGACCAGCGGCGGCACCCCGCGGCGGTAGGTCACCTCGCAACGCACCCGCATGCCGTCCAGCATGCCGGCGCACAGCCGCTTGATGGCGGCCTCGGCGGCGTCGCGGGCGGCATCGTGCAGGGTGCGCACGGTGCCGCGGAAGGTCACGCTGTCGGGGATGATGTTGGGCGCCAGGCCGCCGTTGATCATGCCCACGGTCACCACGGCGGGATGCAGCGGGTCCACCTCGCGCGAGACCACCGTCTGAAGCTGGGTCAGCAGGTGGGCGGCGGCAATGATCGGGTCGATGGCGGCGTGGGGCTGGGCGGCGTGGCCGGAGATGCCATGCACGGTGACCTCGAAGGTGTCGGCGGCCGCCAGGCCGGGCCCGCGGGTATAGGTGAAGCTGCCGACCGGCGTGTTCGGCTGGTTGTGGAAGCCCAGCGCCATGTCCACCTTCGGTGCCTCCAGGATGCCCTCCTCGATCATCACCTTCATGCCGCCGATCGCTTCCTCGGCCGGCTGGAACACCAGCTTGACCGTCCCGGCCAGTTGCGGCGCCAGGGCGTGCAACACCTCGGCAACGCCCAGTAGGGTGGTGGTATGGATGTCGTGGCCGCAGGCATGCATCCTGTTGGCGATGGTGCTGGCGAAGGGCAGTCCGGTCTGCTCATGGATCGGCAGCGCGTCCATGTCGGCGCGGATCACCAGCACCGGGCCGGGCCGCCCGCCCTGGATCAGCCCGACCACCCCGGTCTTGGCGATGCCGGTGGTGTGGGCGATCCCGATGCGGGCCAGTTCGCGCGCCACCACGCCGGCGGTGCGCACCTCCTCGAAGGCCAGCTCCGGGTGGGCGTGGATATCCCGTCGGATTTCGATCAGCGCCGGCTCGATGCGCGCGGTGATGTCGCGGATCGCGGTCTGGGGGTCGTTCGGCAGGCTGGACATGCGCGGCTCCGGCAATGGGGGCGCGCATCATGCGGCGCCCCGTCGCGGCGCGGCAAGCCGGCTCAGCCGATCGCGGCCAGGATCTCGCGATCCCCCGGGAAGGTGCCGGTCCGGCGCTTGGACCAGCGCAGCACGCCATCGACGGTGATCTCGAACACCCCGCCGCCGGATTTTCGCAGGGTGACGGTGGCATCCGGCTGATGGGCGGCAATCAGGGTGCTCGCCGCACGGGCGCGCGCCTCGTAGCCTCACATGCCGCAATATTCGATTTCGACGTTCATCGGTTCATTCCCTGGTGACGTGCATCGCCCATGGATGTGCGCCCGCCCGGCCGCGGATCAAGCCCCCGCGGCTGGACTTCCGCCGTCCGTCGCCCCTAGAACGCCGCATGGGAATCGCGAGGAAGCCGAGATGACCGCCGCCAGTCAGATTGTCCCCGTGATCCTGTCCGGCGGTTCCGGCACGCGGCTGTGGCCGGTGTCGCGCGAGAGCTTCCCCAAGCAGTTCTGGCCGCTGGTCTCCCAGCGCAGCCTGATCCAGGACACCGCGGCGCGCGCCCAGCGGCCGGGCTTCGCCGCGCCGATCGTGGTGTGCAACCAGGAACACCGCTTTGTCGTCGCCGAGCAGTTACGCGCCCTGGGCGTCGCGGGCGCGCGCATCCTGCTGGAACCGGTCGGGCGCAATTCGGCGCCGGCGCTGCTGGCGGCCGCGCTGGTGGTGGCCGCCAGCGATCCCGGCGCGGTGCTGTGGATGATGGCCGCCGATGCCGCCATCACCGATGTCGAGGCGCTGCACGCCGCCCTTGCCCCGGCGGCGGCGGCGGCGCGGGCGGGCCATGTCGCCACCTTCGGCATGAAGCCGACGGCGCCGGAGACCGGCTTCGGCTATATCGAGCGCGGGCCGGCGCTGGCGGGCATCGATGGCGCCTATGAAGTGGGCCAGTTCCTGGAGAAGCCGGATGCCGCGCGGGCGGCGGACTTCGTCGCGTCCGGCCGGCATCTGTGGAATTCCGGCATGTTCGTGGCCACCGCGGCCACCGTGATCGCCGAGATGGAGGCCTTCGTGCCCGAGGTGGTTGCCGCCGTACGCGCGGCCGTGGCGGCCAGCGTGACGGACCTGGATTTCGTGCGGCTGGACCCGGAGGCCTTCGCCGCCTGCCCGTCGATCAGCATCGACTATGCGGTGGCCGAGCGCACCAGCCGCGCCGCGGTGGTGCCGGCCGATATCGGCTGGTCCGATGTCGGCAGCTGGAACGCGCTGTGGGAGCTGGGCGGCAAGGATGCGGCCGGCAACGTCGCCTCGGCCAGCGGCGGCGGGGCGGTGGTGTTCGAGGGTGCCACCAACACCTATGCCCGCACCGACGGCGCGGTGGTGGCGGTGCTGGGGCTGGAGGATGCGGTGATCGTGGCCACCGAGGATGCGGTGCTGGCCATGCACCGCAACCGGGCGCAGGACGTGAAGCAGGTGGTGGACCGGCTGCGCGCGATGAAGCGGCCGGAAGCCACCACCCATAACCGCGTCTACCGCCCCTGGGGCTTCTACGAAAGCCTGATCCAGGGCGCGCGGTTCCAGGTCAAGCGCATCGTGGTCAACCCGGGCCAGAAGCTGTCGCTGCAGAAGCATTTCCACCGCGCCGAGCACTGGGTGGTGGTGGACGGCACCGCGCTGGTGACCCGCGACGCCGAGGTGCTGATGGTGCGGGAGAACGAGAGTCTTTACCTGCCGCTGGGCTGCGTGCACCGGCTGGACAATCCCGGCCGCATCCCGCTGACGCTGATCGAGGTGCAGTCCGGCAGCTATCTGGGCGAGGACGACATTGTCCGGCTTGAGGATACCTACGGGCGGAGCTGACCCGGCGATGCCGCGCCGGCGCCTGTTGCTGCTGTTCGTCCTCGGCGCGATGGCGGCCGGGGCGGTGGCCTGGGCGATGGCGGCGCCGGGGGTGGCCCGCGCGCTGTGGCTGCTGGCCGCCCTGCCGGTGGCGGTGCAGGTGGCGCGCGACACCTGGGGCACCATTCGCGGCGGGTCGGCCGGGGTGGATATCATCGCCCTGCTGGCCATCCTGGGCGCGGCGGCGCTGGACGAGAGCTTCACCGCCGCGCTGATCGCGCTGATGGTCGCCGGCGGCGGGGCGCTGGAGGAATACGCCGAGGGCCGGGCGCATGGCGAGCTTTCGGCGCTGCTGGCCCGGGTGCCGGGCATCGCCCACCTGGTGGAAGGCGAGGCGCTGCGCGACGTGGCGGTGGAGGCGGTGCGGCCCGGCGACCTGCTGCTGGTCAAGCCCGGCGAGATCGTGCCGGTGGATGGCACGGTGGTGGGCGAGGCGGCGGTGCTGGACGAATCCGCGCTGACCGGGGAGCCGGTGCCGGTGGGCCGCGCCGCGGGCATGGCGGCGCGCAGCGGCGGGGTCAATGCCGGGGCGCCGTTCCGCCTGCGGGCCAGCGCCACGGCCGAGGACAGCACCTATTCCGCCATCGTCCGGCTGGTGCGCGCCGCCGAGGGGCAGCGGGCGCCGATGGTGCGGCTGGCCGACCGCTGGGCGCTGTTCTTCCTGCCGGCGAGCCTGACGGTGGCGGGGCTGGCGTGGTGGTGGACGGGCGATGCGCACCGGGCGCTGGCGGTGATGGTGGTGGCCACGCCGTGCCCGCTGATCCTGGCCGCCCCGGTGGCGCTGGTGTGTGGGGTGTCGCGGGCGGCGCGCAATGGCGTGATCGTCAAGGGCGGGGGGGCGCTGGAGCGGCTGGCGCGGGTGGCCACGGTGCTGTTCGACAAGACCGGCACGCTGACCTCCGGCACGCCCGAGCTGGAGTCGGTCGAGGTGCTGGACGGGTTCAGCGCCGACGAGGTGCTGGGGCTGGCGGCCTCGCTGGACCAGGCCTCGCAGCATGCGGTGGCCGGGGCCGTGGTGGCAGCGGCGCGGGCGGCGGGGCTGGCGCTGGTGCTGCCGGAGCAGGCGGAGGAAGTGCCGGGCAGCGGCGTGTCGGGCGTGGTGGCGGGGCGGGCGGTGGTTGTCGGCGGGGCGGCGATGCTGACGGGGCTGGGGCTGCCGCCGCCGGGCGACGGGGTTGCCGCACGGCTGGCCGCCGCGGCGCCGGCGGCGGCCTGGGTGGCGATCGACGGGCGGGTGGCCGGGGTGCTGCTGCTGGCCGATCGCATCCGGCCCGAGGCGCCGCGGGCGCTGGAGGCATTGCGGGCCGCCGGGGTGGGGCGGCTGGTGATGGTGACCGGCGACCGGGCCGCCACGGCGGAGGCGGTCGGCGCCGCGCTGGGGCTGGACGGGGTGCATGCCGACTGCTCGCCCGAGGCCAAGCTGGATGTCGTGCGCGCCGAGCGGGCCAGCGCGCCGCCGGTGATGATGGTCGGCGACGGGATCAACGACGCGCCGGCGCTGGCGCTGGCCGATATCGGGGTGGCGATGGGCGCCCGCGGGGCGGCGGCGGCGGCGGAGGCGGCCGATGTCGTGCTGCTGGTGGATCGCGTGGACCGGGTGGCGACGGCCGTGGCGGTGGCGCGGGATGCGCGGCGGATCGCGTTGCAGTCGATCACCGCCGGGATGGGGCTGTCGGTGGTGGCGATGGTGGTGGCCGCGGCCGGCTACCTGCCGCCGGTGGCCGGCGCGGTGGTGCAGGAGGCGATCGACGTGGCGGTGATCCTGAATGCGCTGCGCGCGCTGGGCGGGCCGCGGGTGGCGGCGTTGCCGGCGCGGGCCGGGGTGGCGCGGGTGCTGGACGAGCATGTGCGGCTGCGGGCCCTGCTGGCGCGGATGCGGCGCACCGCCGATGGGTTGCAGGCCGGGGTGGTGGCGGATCTGGAGGTGTTGCGCGCGATCGATGGCGAGCTGGGCGGGCTGCTGCTGCCGCACCAGCAGGCGGAGGAGGCGACGACATTTCCCGAGCTGGCGCGCCGGCTGGGCGGGGCGGAGCCGCTGGCGGCGATGACGCGGATGCACGAGGCGATCGCGGAACTGGCGGGCCGGTATGGCGCGCTGGTGGGCGGGCTGGGCGCGGCGCCGGCCAGCGATGCCGAGCGGCGCGAGCTGCGCCGCCTGCTGCATGTGATGGAGGCGGTGATCGCGCTCCATCTGGCCGCCGAGGAAGACCTGGTCAGCCGCGCCGAGGATCTGCCGGCGCGGTAGGGCGCGGCGCCGGTTTGGCGACGGGGCGGGACGGGGCGGCGGGGTCGCGCAATGCCTCGGCGGCGGCGGCGATCAGGCCGGCGGCCAGTTTCTGGCCGAGCGCCCGCGCCTCGATCTCCAGCAGGGCGAGGCAGGCGGCGAGGCCGTGCAGGCTGGGTGCTTCGCCGTGGCTGCGGTCGTCCTGCTTGCCGCCGCCCGGATTGGTGCCGCCCGGATTGCCCCCGCCCGGATTGCCGTCGTTTGGGCCGGATGGCATCGGACGGCTCAGCCGTGCGCGGCGGCAAGCGGCGCCGTGGCCAGGGCGAGCTGCCGGAGGCGGGCGAGGATGCGGTCCGGCGGGCCCTCGGCCAGCAGTTCCAGGCGCAGTTCGCCGACCATCGCCTCCAGCCGCAGGGCGGTGGCGGAGGCCTCCGAGACCAGCCAGGTGGCGGCGGGCGCATGCGGGTCCGCGGTCATGTGTTCAATCATCAGGAACGGCGGATCGATGCCGTCGGCGAGGCGGGTGACGAGGCAGCCGCGCGGCAGGGCGCCGCAGCGTGACGCGAAATAGCCGAGGCGATCGAGATGGATGGGGAGCGGGGCGGCGGCATGCGGGCGACGGGCGGCATGGCCGGACGCGATCTTGAGCATGTCGATGATTCCCTTAATGTTTTCTTTCCGCACGGCCGGTCGGTGAACGGGTGCTTCACCAACCGTTAGGGAAGTTACTGCGGATTCTGCTAAGAAAGGGTTAACGCCGGTTTTAGCGATCTTTGCGATTCAAACACCTTGAAGGATATTCTTCGTGTCGAATCGGCAGTCAAGGGAATACGTGCGTTAAGGTTCGTCCATGATTGGGCGCGTGCGCGGTGACGCGCACGCACCGCTGCCGCTGGGTTGGCGGTGGATTTTAATT
>JADLHF010000025.1 GCA_020848935.1 Acetobacteraceae bacterium | reverse complement strand
GAGAAATGATGACCTCGGAAGCCGACCTCCGCCATCTGTACCCCAGCGCAAACCAGCCAAAGCGCCCCAGCGTGAAGCGGGCGGCGCCAAGCGTCGCCTGCATCTCCCGGTGGGAGGACGACGGCGGCGCCACCGTGCCCAAGCGAGCCGCCTCGGCAACGCCGGACAACGCGGCGCACGCATCCCCGGCCTGACAACCGCGACGTGGCTGCCGCGCGGATGAAAGGTTGGGCACCCAAAGCCGGCGCGCCAAATGGCTTGAAGCCGAGCCGGGCCAAAGCTCGAACCGAATCCGGATCGGCCCGGGCGCCACCGCCGGGGCCATGACCGCCCGGCCCCCGCCCGAGGCGTGCCCCGCCCTAAGCGTGCCCCGCCCTAAGCGTGCTCCGTCCGCTCCATGGTCTGCGACTGCAACAGATCGCGATACGGCCCCGGCCGCTCGGCCAGTTCCTCCGGCGAACCGTCATCCACCACCCGCCCGGCTTCCATCACCACGATCCGGTCGAAGTTCTTCAGCGTCGATAGCCGATGCGCGATGGCAATCACGGTCCGCCCCCGCATCAGCCGATCCAGCGCCGCCTGGATCAGCTTCTCCGATTCCGTGTCCAGAGCACTCGTCGCCTCGTCCAGCAACAGGATCGGTGCGTCCTTCAGCAACGCCCGCGCGATCGCCAGCCGCTGCCGCTGCCCGCCCGACAGCCGTGTGCCCCGGTTGCCCACCGGCGTATAGAACCCCTGCGGCATCGCCTCGATGAAATCCCGACATCGCGCGCTGGAGACCGCCTGCGCCACCTCCTCCTCGCTGGCATCGGGCCGCGCATAGCGCAGATTCTCCATCACCGTGCGGTTGAACAGCGCCACATCCTGCGGAACAATTGCGATGCGTCTGTTCAGGCTCTCCAGCGTGACCGCGCGGATATCCTGCCCATCGACCAGCACCGCTCCCTCCTCCACGTCATAGAAGCGTTGCAGCAGCGCGATCACCGTCGATTTCCCCGCCCCCGACGCCCCCACCAGGCCCACCCGCTGACCGGGTTCGATCACCAGGTCCAGCCCCTGCAAAATCCGCCCCCGCCCGGGATAGGCGAACTGCACGCCGCGGAACTCCACACGCCCCGGCCCCGGCAGCAACGGCACCGCATCCGGCGCATCCGGCATCTCATGCGGCAGCAGCAGCGTGCCGATCGCCTCGTCCAACCGCGCGATATGCTGCGTCAAATCCACCAGCGACACCGCCAAGTCCCGCGTGCCATGCAAAATCGTGAACCCCAGCGAGGAGATCAGCACGATATCCCCTGGCGTCGCCTCCCCGTTCAGCCACATCACCACGGCCCAGGCCAGCAGCCCCGCCGTGATCACCGCCGTCTGCGCGGCATGCAGCAGCCGCAGCTTCTCCAGGTACAACAGGCTCGCCCGCCGCGCGGCCATTTCGATATCGATCCGCTCATCGATCCGCCGGTGCTCGCGCAGCAGCGCGCCGAACACCCGCACCACCGACATGTTGGAGATCACGTCCACCAGCTCGCCATCCACTCCGGCGGCCTTCTCGGCAAAGTTGCGGTGGATCGGCGTGCCGGCCTTCGCCAGCCGGAAGATGATCGCCGCCATGGTGAACGCGACCGCCGCCAGCGCCAGCGCCATCGCCGGGTTCACCGTGCCGATCAGCACGATGGCGATCATCACCGCCAGGATCGGCGGCAGCACCGTCCATGCCGCGGTGTTCTCGGTCTGGAACACCGCGTTCGAGGTTGCGGTCACCCGGCTCGCCATCGTTCCCGGCATCCGTTCGGCGAAATAGGCCGGCGAATGCCCCGCCAGGTGCACGAACAGGTCGCTGCGCAAATCGCCGGTCACCCGCACGAACACATGCGCCGCCACCCAGCCGCCCACGCGCCACAGGAAGTTGTCCGCCACGATCAGCACCGCCAGCACGGTGAACGCGCCCCAGATCCCCGCGGCCCCCGCCTCGCGCCCCAGGCTGATCACGTCGATCAGCGTTTTCACCCCGTACTGGGTGAACACTGAGCAGAACACCGCCGCCACCACCGAGACCAGGATCACCCCATGGCCCAGCCGATGCCGCCGCACATAGTGCAGCAGGAAGGCCAGCGGGCGGCCGTGATAGCGGATGATCGGCGGCTGGTTCGGCGGCACGGTCACAGGCAGCGATTCCTCTCCGCAACGGGCATGCGAGGAACACCATAGCAATGCGGCGGAAAAATGCGCGCCCCATGCGCGCCGCGCGATAGCGGAAAGGAGGCGCGTTGTTTTTTTAAAAAAAGAACCAAAAAACTTTCACTCCTTTGCCGCGGAGCCTGATGCAAAAAACCTCCTGAATGAAAAAAGTCTTTTTGCTTCTTTTTCTTCAGAAAAAGAAGATCTTCCTTCCTGCCCTCTCCCCTGCTTGGCGCTTCCGGCGCGAAGGTGCCACATTCCCCACCCACGCCACAGGAAACACCGCCCGATGCGCATCGCGCAGATCGCCCCGCTGTTCGAAACCGTCCCCCCGCTGCGTTACGGCGGCACCGAGCGCGTCGTCCACTGGCTCACGGAATCCCTCGTAACTCTCGGCCACGACGTCACCCTCTTCGCCACCGCCGACAGTCGCACCTCGGCCAAGCTTGTCCCCGTCCGCGACGCCGCCGCCCGCTTCGTGCCCAATTTCGAGGTCAACAACGCCCCCTACGCCCGCATGATCGAGCTGGTCCGCCGCGCCGCCCATGAATTCGACGTGCTGCACTTCCACATCGACTTCCACCCCTTCCCCGTCTTCACCCGTCAGCCCACCCCCTTCGTCACCACCCTGCATGGCAGGCTGGATCAGGACTGGGTGCCCGCCACCTACGGCCTGTTCCCCACCGCCCCCCTGGTCTCGATCAGCCAGAGCCAGCGCGCGCCCGCGCCGAACCTCGCCTGGGCCGCCACCATCCTGCACGGCATGCCCGCCCACCTGCTGAACCCCGTCCCGGCCGCGCCCGACTACTTCGCCTTCCTCGGCCGCATCTCGCCGGAGAAGGGCATCGTCGATGCCATTCGCATCGCGCGCGCCTGCGGCGTGAAGCTCAAGGTCGCCGCCAAGATCGGCGAGGAAGACCGGCTCTTCCACGAAGACATCGTCGCCCCCCTGCTCGACGGCCCCGACATTGAATTCATCGGCGAGATCGACGACAGCCACAAACCCGCCTTCCTCTCCGGTGCCAAGGCGCTGCTCTTCCCCATCGCCTGGCCCGAACCCTTCGGCCTCGTCATGATCGAGGCGATGGCCTGCGGCTGCCCCGTCATCGCCTTCCGCCGCGGTTCCGTCCCCGAAGTGATCGAGGACGGCAAAACCGGCTTCATCGTCGATACCGTGGACCAGGCCGTCGCCGCCATCGCCCGCCTGCCCAGCCTCGACCGCGCCGCCATCCGCCAACGCTTCGAACAGCGCTGGACCGCCCGGCGCATGGCCGAAGACTACCTGGCACTCTACCATCACTTGATCGCGGCGAAGGCTTGAAGCAAGCATGTTCTTTTTTGAAAAAAAGAACCAAAAAACTTTCGATCCCTGGCGCCGGACCAATGGAATGAAGTTTTTTTGCTTCTTTTTGTTCACAAAAAGAAGTCTTCCCTTCCTTCCCCCCACCTGACGCACCCCGGCCCCGCCCGCGCCGCGATTTCGCCCCGATCTCCGCCTATCTGTCGCGCCCGCCCAACAAAGGTTCCCACGATGCGCATCGCCCAGATCGCCCCGCTGTTCGAAGCCGTTCCCCCGAAACTCTACGGCGGCACCGAGCGCGTGGTGCATTGGATCACGGAGGCCCTCGTCGCCCAGGGCCACGACGTCACCCTGTTCGCCTCCGGCGATTCCGTCACCTCGGCCAAGCTCGATGCCGTCTGGCCCCAGGCCCTGCGCCTGTCCCCGATCGCCGACTGGGTTGCCACTTATGCCCTGCTCATCGAACACGTTGCCCAGCGCGCGCATGAGTTCGACGTGCTGCACTTCCACATCGACTACTGGCCGAACTCGGTCTTCTCCCGCCTCGGCGTGCCCTTCGTCACCACCCTGCACGGCCGGCTCGACCTGCATGAATTCCACATGGTCTATAACAAGTTCCCCACCGTGCCGATCGTCTCCATCTCCAACAATCAGCGCCGCCCGGTGCCCAACCTCGGCTGGGCCGGCACCGTCTATCACGGCATGCCCGCCGACCTGCTCACCCCCCAGCCCAGCGGCGCCGACAAGTACTTCGCCTTCCTCGGCCGCATCTCGCCGGAAAAGCGTGTCGATCGCGCCATCGAGATCGCCGGCGCCGCCGGCACCGAACTGCGCGTCGCCGCCAAGATCGATCGCGCCGACCAGGAATACTTCGACCGCGAGATCAAGCACCTCTTCACCCAGCCGCACGTCAACTACATCGGCGAGATCAACGACGCCCAGAAGATCGGTTTTCTGTCGGATGCCAAGGCGCTGCTGGTCCCCATCGACTGGGAAGAACCCTTCGGCCTCGTCATGATCGAAGCCATGGCGTGCGGCACTCCCGTCATCGCCTTCCGCCGCGGCTCCGTTCCCGAAGTGATCGACCACGGCGTCACCGGTTTCATCGTTGACGATATGAAAGGCGCAATTGAAGCCGCTCGAAACATCGACACCATCGACCGTACCGGCGTCCGCCGCCGCTTCGACGAACGTTTCACCAACCTGCGCATGGCCAACGACTACCTGGCCATTTACAAGAAACTCATCGAGGCCAAAAAGTAAAAAGGCAATACACTTACCTGAGCGCGATCTGCAAAAAATTTGCCATTACGAATGGATCGCCATCGATCAGCGAGAGTTCTCGTATGCCGCCTTTGGGGGGGCGACGAGATGAATGGCTTCGCAGGCACGGTCGCTTTGGGCCATCCTGGCAATGCCCGCTGCGAAGGCGATCCACTGAGCATCGCGATCGCCCCGGTGGAGGCAATCGAGGAACATCCATCCGATGACCAGTCCGTTCTGCAGTGGCGCAAGTTGACCAGCCTCGTGGCGCAAGCCGAGGCCGAAGCCTGTGAGGTCGTCCGGGCCTATCGGCTGCGATGACGGATCGAGCGGATGTTCCGCATGCCGAGGAGCGGCGGTTTGCGCTTCGAGGAGACACAGGCCGGCCAATTGTAACGCCTGTTCAATCTCTCAACCTTGGCCACCGCGGTTGCGGTTCGCATCAGCCAACGCGTGGATGCGCGTGGTGGCGCTCTCGCCACGCGAGCGAGGCTGCCATTGCCCTGGTGGGCTGGATCGTCGCCCGGCTTGGCGGCTGGAGCGGCTGCTGCCAGCCACCAGGACTTAGGACAACGTGAGACAGATGGCACGGAGTCGCCGCAATAACCGAGAGACGTACCCTTTCGAACATCAGTCATCGAGTTGAGTGAATCTCGCAGAGTTGACGCAGGGAGAGGCGAGATATCAGATGTGTACTTGATGAACAAGGTGTACTTGCCTATTTTTGTTAATAAAAATAGTCTTGGCTTGCACCGTCAAAGGGCAGCTTCGGCGACGACGCGCAGGGATTCGCTGGTGGCGCCGGTCAGGATCAGGGTGCCGACCTTGTGGTCTCGGGAGGCCTGTTTCCAGGCGGCGAGGCGGTCCTTGATGCGTTCGGGGGGGCCGATCAGGGCGAGTTCGTCGACCATGGCGTCCGGCACCAGGGCGGCGGCGGCGTCTTTCTTGCCGTCGAGGTAGAGGTCCTGGATTTTGACGGCGGCTTCTTCGTAGCCGAGGCGCTTGGCGTAGTCGTTGTAATAGTTCTTGCCGCGCGCGCCCATGCCGCCGATGTAAAGCGCGAGTTCGGGCTTGCAGGAATCGCGCAGGGCCTGGACGTCGCTTCCGACGCGGACCTTCACGTGAGGGGCGACGTCGAAGTTCTCCAGCGTGCGCGGCCGACCGGCCTTGGCCATGCCGTCGAGCACGGTCTTGCACATCAGGTCGGCTTTTTCCGGCGACATGAAGATGGGGATGTTGCCGTCCGCCACTTCGCCGGAGACGCGCAGGCCGCCGGGGGTGATCGACGCGGTGTAGAACTTCATGTCCGGGTTGCCGTGGGTCATGCTGCGCAGTGGTTTGGCCAGGCCGGAGCTGCCGGGGCCGTTATAGGGGATTTGATAGTATTCGCCGTCGAAGGTCAGCGGTTTTTCGCGGGCGAGGATCTGGCGGATGATGGCGACGTATTCGCGGGTGCGGTCGATCGGCTTGCCGAAGGGTTGGCCGTGCCAGCCCTCGATCACCTGGGGGCCGCTGGGGCCGACGCCGCAGAGGAAGCGGTTGTTGGAGAGGGCTTGCAGGGTCATCGCGGTCATGGCCGCACAGGTGGGGGTGCGGGCGGACATCTGCATGATGCCCGTGCCGGCCTTGATCTTCGTGGTGCGGGCGAGGACCCAGGCGGCGGGGGTGACGGCGTCGGTGCCGTAGGCCTCGCCGGTCCAGACCGAGTCATAGCCGAGGGCTTCGGCTTCCAGGACCAGGTTGATGTCGAGGCGGGGGGCGGGGCCGCCGACGGCGAGGGTCATGCCGAGTTTCATGGGGTGGGTTTCCTTTGGGAAGGCAAGCGCTCAGGGGAAGGAAGAATCTTCTTTTTCTGTAGAAAAAGAAGCAAAAATACTTTCATCCATTAAGAACGGCTCTAGTGGATGAAAGTTTTTTTGGTTCTTTTTTTCAAAAAAGAACGTGTCTTTCTATACCTTGGCGAGCACCTCGGTACGGAAGCGTTGCATGTTGGCGAGAACTTCGGCGGCGGTGGTGCCGGGGAAGCCGAAGTCGATGCTGGCGATGCCGAGGTCGCGCAGGGCGCGGATGTCGGCGATGACGGTGGCGTCGGGGCCGTTGAAGAGTTTTGCCCCGCCGTCGCTGGCGCGGGCCGGGGTGGGGGGGGCGGCGGAGACGCGGTATATGACGGACAGGGCCTTGCGGTCGCGGCCCACGGCGTCGGCGGCCTTGTGCAGGCGGGCGATGCCGGCCTTCAGCAGGGCGAGGCTGTCGAGCGGGAAGGCGGGGTTGCTGCCGATCGGGTACCAGCCATCGGCGAGGCGGGCGGTGCGGCGCAGCGCGGGGCCGCTTTCGCCGCCGACCCAGATGGGGATGCCGGCGGGTTTGGGCTCGAACAGGATCTTGTCGAAGCGGGTGTATTTGCCGGCGAATTTGGGGTCGGGCTGGGTCCAGAGCTCGCGGAAGACTTGCAGGTATTCGTCGGTGACCGCACCGCGCTCGGCGAAGGGAGGGGCGCCGACGGCGATGAACTCTTCCTCCATCCAGCCGGCGCCGATGCCCAGGGTGAGGCGGCCGCCGGAGAGGACGTCGATGGTGGACAGGATCTTGGCGGTCAGCATGGCGGGGCGGTGGGGGACGACCATGACCGAGGTGATGAGGCGCAGATTGGAGGTCTTGCCGGCGACCCAGGCGACCTCGGTGAGCTGTTCGTGGCGGGGCGCGCGGGCGCCGGCGGGGAATTCGCCGGTGGCGGAATAGGGGTAGGTGCTGGCGATGGCGGTGGGGATCACCACATGGTCGCTGAAGGTGGCGTAGTCGTAGCCCATTGCTTCGCCGCCGACGCAGATTTCGGCGAGGGGGGTGGCGGCGGAGAGCGGGCCGGCGGTGGGTGCGTTGAATCCGAACTGCATGGTTGTGTCCCCCGAATGGGCGCGTGATTGCATCCGCCGCGCCGTGGCGACACGATGGAGCCTGATGGGCGGCGCGGCAAGCGCGGCGGAGTAGCGGTTGCCCCGGGGGATTGAGTGATGGATGCACGTGTCACGGATGGGGCGCTGGTTGCGCGGCTGGAGGCGATGCCGCTTGAGGCGCTGATGGCCGAGGCGGCGGCGCTGCGCGATGCCGCGCATGGCACCGTGGTGTCCTACTCGCGCAAAGTGTTCATTCCGCTGACCAAGTTGTGCCGCGACGTGTGCCATTACTGCACTTTTGCCGAGCGGCCGCGGAAGGGGGTGGCGGCGTATCTGTCGCCCGAGGAGGTTCTGGCGATTGCGCGGGCGGGGGCGGCGGCGGGCTGCACCGAGGCGCTGTTCACGCTGGGGGACAAGCCGGAGCTGCGCTATGCCGCCGCGCGCGAGGGGCTGGCCGGGCTGGGGTATGGCACGACCATCGAGTACCTGGCGGCGATGTGTGCGCTGGTGCTGAAGGAGACCGGGCTGCTGCCGCATGCCAATCCCGGGGTGATGGATGCGGGTGAGATCGTGGCGTTGCGGGCGGTTACGGCGAGCCAGGGGATCATGCTGGAGAGCAGTTCCGCGCGGCTGTGCGAGCCCGGCCAGGTGCATTACGGCTCGCCGGACAAGCTGCCGGCGGTGCGGTTGGAGACGATCCGGCTGGCGGGCGAGGCGGCGGTGCCGTTCACCACCGGGATCCTGATCGGCATTGGCGAGACGCGGGCGGAGCGGATCGAGTCGCTGCTGGCGATCCGCGACCTGCATGCGCGGTATGGGCATATCCAGGAAGTGATCATCCAGAATTTCCGCGCCAAGCCGAAGACGAAGCGGGCGGCCGCACCGGAGCCGGACCTGGACGACCTGTTGTGGACGGTTGCGGTGGCGCGGATCGTGCTGGGTGCTGAGATGAATTTGCAGGCGCCGCCGAATCTTTCGCCTGGGACGTATCAGCGGCTGGTGGCGGCGGGGTTGAACGACTGGGGCGGGGTGTCGCCGGTGACGCCGGACCATGTGAACCCCGAGGCGCCGTGGCCGGAACTGGACGAGCTGGCGCGGCGGACGGCGGAGGCGGGGCGGGTGTTGGTGGGGCGGCTGCCGGTGTATCCCGCCTATGCGAGGGAGCCGGCGCGGTGGCTGGCGCCGGCGGTGGCGAGCCAGGTGCGGCGGATGGCCGATGCCGAGGGGTTCGCGCGGGAGGATGAGTGGGCGCCGGGGCAGGTGACCTTGCCGCGGGCGCCGGAGGTGTTGCTGCCGGCGGCGGATGTGGGATTGGCGCGGCTGGTGGAGCGGGCGGCCGGCGGCGTGCGGCTGGACCCGCCGGAGATCGTGCGGCTGTTCGCGGCGCGGGATGCGGATTATCGCCATGTGACCGGGGCGGCGGATGCGCTGCGCCGCGCGGTGTCGGGCGATGTGGTGCGGTATGTGGTGAACCGGAACATCAACTACACCAATGTCTGCACCTATCGCTGCACGTTCTGTGCGTTTTCCAAGGGGCGGTCGCACGAGGCGTTGCGCGGGCCGGCCTATGACCTGGATATGGGCGAGATCGTGCGGCGGGCGGCGGAGGCGTGGGGGCGTGGGGCGACCGAGGTTTGCCTGCAGGGGGGGATTCATCCGGACTATACCGGCGAGACCTACCTGGCGATCTGCCGGGCGATCAAGGCCGCCGTTCCCGCCATGCACATTCATGCGTTCTCGCCGCTGGAGGTGACGCAGGGGGCGGCGACGCTGGGGGTATCGTTGTCGGCGTTTCTGGCGCGGTTGAAGGAGGCGGGGTTGGGGACGTTGCCGGGGACGGCGGCGGAGATTCTCGACGATGAGGTTCGCGCGATCATCTGTGCGGACAAGGTGAATACCGCGGAGTGGCTGGCGGTGGCGCGGGCGGCGCATGGGCTGGGGCTGCGGACGACGTCGACGATCATGTACGGGCATGTCGAGGCGCCGGTTTCGTGGGCGCGGCATTTGCTGGTGCTGCGGGATCTGCAGACGGAGACGGGTGGTTTTACCGAGTTCGTGCCGTTGCCGTTCGTGCATATGGAGGCGCCGATGTACCTGAAGGGGCAGGCGCGGAAGGGGCCGACGTTGCGCGAGGCGGTGCTGATGCATTCGGTGGGGCGGCTGGTGCTGCATCCCGGGATTCCCAACATCCAGACGTCGTGGGTGAAGATGGGGCCGCACGGGGCGGCGCTGTGCCTGGAGGCGGGGGCGAACGACCTCGGCGGCACGCTGATGAACGAGAGCATCTCGCGCGCGGCGGGGACGGAGCATGGCCAGGAGTTTCCGCCGGAGCGGATGGAGGCGCTGATCCGCGGGATCGGGCGGGTGGCGCAGCAGCGGACGACCGTGTATCGGACCGTGGGCAACGAGCGGCAGGCGGCATCGTATAATGCGCCGGCGTTGGCGCCAGTGGTGCAGACGAAGTTGCGCAAGCGTGTGGCGGTGGAGTGAAAGAAGGGGTTCTTTTTTGAAAAAAAGAACCAAAAAACTTCATGAATAAGGGCGTCATGCGGCGCGGCAACAATTATTGAAAGTCTTTTTGCTTCTTTTTCTACAGAAAAAGAAGTTCTTGCTTTCTATTTTTCTAGGCTCAGGACCCAATAAATCTGTTGCTGCGGCTCGTTTGAGTGTGATTCTGGAGATGGCGGGAGGTCCCCGCCATGTCCGATCAGTTCTGGCTGACTGCAACGCAGATTTCTCGTATCTGCGG
>JADLHF010000024.1 GCA_020848935.1 Acetobacteraceae bacterium | reverse complement strand
TTACCAGCGGAAGCCGTTGCCCAGGATGATGGCGGTCGAGCTGATCGCCTTGGTCGAGCCGGCCGGCAGCACGTCGTTGCTCAGGTTCACGCCGCGCTCCTTGGCGGTGCCCGTCACGAACTCGAGGAACGCATAGGCACCCGGCGCGTACTTGTAGGTCACGCCGGCGGTCCAGCCCTGGTCGGTCCGGTTCACGTTGTTGCCGCTGACGCCGGCGAAGCTGGCGTTCAGGTAGGCGGCGCCGACCACCCAGGGGCCATTCTCGTAGCTGGCGCCGAGGGTGTACACGGTCGAGCTCTTGTCGCCGGGGTTCGCCGGCGTGAAGTTGCCGTTGAACGTGCCGGTGTTCATGTAGCCGCCAACCATGAAGCCCATGTACGACACGGTCGCGCCGGCCGTCACGATGCTCAGGCCGCGCGGCGTCACGCCGCCGACATTAGAGTTGGTGATCGAGCTGCTGCCGATGTAGCCGACATGCACCTGCGTGCCGAAGCCGCCGAAGTTGCCGGTGTAGCGGCCACCAACCTCGAAGGTGTTGCGGGTGCGGCCGAGGTCGCCCGCCAGCGTCGAGGTCGCCTGGCGGGTGTTGCCGCCGATGGCCACGTTGTTGCCGTCACCCGCCGTGTTCGGCGCGCTGCCCGGGGCGAACGAGGCGCCGAGCTGAATGCCGGACCAGTTCGGCGACATCCAGGTCACCTTCTGCGTCGAATACTCGTAGCCGCCGCCGACCGCGAAGCGGTACGGGTTCACGCCGCGGGTCATGCCGGGCGCCCAGCCGTTCCAGCCGCCGTCGGCGATCTGGCCTTCGAAGGTGCCGGTACGCATCATCGAGGCAGGGCCGTCGATCGAGCCGAAGCGGATCGTGCCGATCTGGTCGGTGCCCAGGTAGCCAAAGGCGCGGTTCACATACAGCGTGTTGGTGCCGCGCGAGCCGCCGGTGCCGACGCCGCCATTGGTGCCGCCGGTGTTGCTGTTCGAACGCACTTCGGCAAAGGCGCCGTAGCGCAGGCCGCCGGGGGTCTGGGCATCGAATGCCGGATAGATACGGAAGGTGCTCAGGAAGCCGTAGCCGTCGGCCTTCGCCCCGTTCGGCGCCTTGTCCACCGTGTTGCTGGCGAAGCCGGCGGAGAAGAACACGAAGCCGTCGAGACGGACCACGGCCTTGCCCGGCTCGGCCTTGTTGATGATGCTCGAGCTGGAGGACCCGAGGGTCGGCTCCAGGCCCGACGCGGCGGCGACGCCGGTCATGGCGACTGTGGCCACGCTGGCCAGCAGGATCTTACGCATTTCACTCTCCTCGCTGCGCCGGGCTGCCCCGGCGGTGTTAGAAGGTCCCGCCCCGTCTCCCCCAACTGGTCCAACGTCCGGCGGCGACGCATGAAGCATAGCCACCAAGCCATTGATCCAACCGCCAACGGGCGGGAGCAGCCGAACCTGGCGAGACTATTGCCCTCCATCGGTCAAACCCGCAATCGGCCAATCGCGTTCCTTATGGCATTTCCGAAACACTGTGGCGCGAATGCCACATCCGGGTCAGCCGGCCAGCGCGCCGATCGCCGCCGCGCACCGCAGATGCGGCAGCCGCCGCACCGTCACCCCGCTCACCCCGCCCAGCGCCGCCACCACCAGGCCGCGCGGCGCGCGGCGCGCCATCGCCCCCCATCGCGCTGCCCCCAACCCCGCCGCCCCCGGGTGGCTTGCCGTGGCGAAGGCCGGCGACAGGAACGCCACCCGCGCGCCCGCGGCGCCTGCCCGGCGCAGCGCCGCCACGCCATGCGCCGAACTGGTCACCAGGCCGCGCAACCCCGCCATGCCGCGCAGCTTCCGCCCGTCGCGCAGATGCACCCCGGCCCCCACCGCCCGCGCCAGCCGCGCGTCGCCCGCCACCACCAGGGCATTGCCCCGCGCCCGGCAGATCGCCGCCAGCGTCCGCGCCAGCGCCATCCGCCCCGCCATCGCATCATCGCGCAGCACCACCCCGCACAGCCGGCGCGGCAACCGGGCCGCCGCCGCGCATGGGTCGCCCAGCCGTGCCTGGTCGGTGAACAGCCACAGCACCGGCACCGGCACGGCTGCGCCATTCGCGCAGCCGGCTTGGCGCAAACGCCGCTTGACCGCGCGCGCCCAAGCGACAAGCTTCCCGTCCATGAGTGCTCCCGCCACCACCAACCCATCTTATAGCAACGTCGCCGCCGGCCTGTCCGCGGTGCGCGCCCGCATCGCCGCCGCCGCCGCGCGCGCCGCCCGCCCGCCGGACAGCGTTCGCCTGGTCGCCGTCTCCAAGACCCATCCCGCCGAAGCCGTGCTGGCCGCACTGGCCGCCCAGCAGACCCGGTTCGGCGAAAACCGCGTGCAGGAGGCCGCGGCCAAGTTCCCCGCTCTGCGCGCCAGCCACCCCGCCCTGCGCCTGCATCTCATCGGCGCCCTGCAGACCAACAAGGCGCGCGACGCCGTGCGCCTTGCCGACGTGATCGAGGTGCTGGACCGCCCGCGCCTGGCCGACGCCATCGCCGACGCCATCCAGAAGGAGGGGCGCACGCCGGACCTGCTGGTCCAGGTCAATGTCGGCGACGAGGCGCAGAAGGCCGGCATCGCCACCGCCGAGGCCGACGGCTTCATCGCCGCCTGCCAGGCCCGCTTCGGCGCAGCCCTGACCGGCCTGATGTGCATCCCCCCGGCCGAGGGCGATCCGGGGCCGCACTTCGCCTGGCTCGCCGCCTGCGCCGCCCGCCACGGCCTGGCCACGCTGTCGATGGGCATGTCCGCCGATTTCGAAGCCGCGATCGTCCACGGCGCCACCCATGTGCGCGTCGGCACCGCCATCTTCGGCCATCGTGCCTGACCCGCGTTGCCTTGCGCGATATTGCGCCGCAGCGTAATCCCGCCGCCATCCGCGCCGAACGCCTTGCTGCCAAGGATCGCTGCATGACGCCGCGCCAGCCTGCCGCCCATCCCGCATGGCACTCCCGCCGGGGCACCACAAACCCATGACCCCTCCCGCAAGCCCCGCCACCCCGGTCCGCCTCGGCATGCTGCTGGGCGTGCTCGGCGTGGTCTACGGCGACATCGGCACCTCGCCGCTCTACGCCTTCAAGGCCACGCTGGAGCATTTCAAGCACGACGGCGTCGATTCCGCCGACGTGCTGGGCATCCTGTCGCTGATCTTCTGGTCGCTGGTGCTCGTCGTCACCTGCAAGTACGTGCTGCTGGTGATGCGCGCCGACAACCGCGGCGAGGGCGGCATCCTGGCGCTGATGGTGCTGGCCCAGCGCGGTGTTCAGAACCCGCGGGTGCGCCGCATCCTCACCCTGATCGGCATCGCCGGGGCCTGCCTGTTCTTCGGCGACGGCGTGATCACCCCGGCGATTTCCGTGCTGTCGGCCGTCGAGGGGCTGATGGTGGTCAACCCGCTGCTGCATGAGCTGGTGATCCCCATCGCCTTGCTGGTGATCCTGGGGCTGTTCCTGATGCAATGGCGCGGCACCGGGCTGATGGGACGGCTGTTCGGACCGCTGATGCTGGTGTGGTTCTCGGTGCTCGGCCTGCTCGGCATCATCCAGATCGTGCGCAACCCCGCGGTGCTGCTGGCGCTGTCACCCAGCTACGCCGTCGCGATGATCTTCCACTACAAGCTGCTGTCGCTGATCGCGCTCGGCTCGGTGGTCCTCGCGGTCACCGGGGCCGAGGCGCTGTATGCCGACATGGGCCATTTCGGCGCCCGCCCGATCCGCCAGGCCTGGCTGTTCTTCGTGCTCCCGGCCCTGTCGCTGAACTATTTCGGCCAGGGTGCCCTGGTGCTGGCCAGCCCCGAGGCGATCGAGAACCCGTTCTACCTGCTCGCTCCGCAATGGTTCCGCCTGCCGCTGGTGTTCCTGTCCACCGCCGCCACCGTGATCGCCAGCCAGGCGATGATCTCCGGCGCCTATTCGGTGGCCCGCCAGTGCATGCAGCTCGGCTTCCTGCCGCGGCTGACCGTCCACCACACCTCATCCTCCGAGGAAGGGCAGATCTACCTGCCGCAGGTGAACTGGGCCATCCTGGTCGGCGTGGTGATCCTGGTCTTCGCCTTCCGCACCAGCGACAACCTCGCCTCCGCCTACGGCATCGCGGTGACCGGCACCTTCCTGTGCACCAGCGTGCTGGCCGCCGTGGTGTTCCGCCGCACCTATCGCTGGCGCCGCGCCACCGTGATCGGCGTGTTCGGCGTCTTCTTCCTGCTCGACTTCACCTACTTCGCCGCCAACGTGCTGAAGGTGCCGCAGGGCGGCTGGGTGCCGCTGGTGCTCGGCCTGGCGCTGGTGGCGCTGATGACCAGCTGGAAGCGCGGCCGCGACCTGCTGCTGGACCGCTGGAAACAGGACAGCCTGCCGCTGTCCAGCTTCCTCGCCCGCCTGCCGCAGTCGCGCACCGTGCGCGTGCCCGGCATGGCCATCTTCATGACCGGCAATTCCGATTTCGTGCCCGGCGCCCTGCTGCACAACCTCAAGCACAACAAGGTCCTGCATGAGCGCGTGCTGTTCGTCACCGTCGCCAACGAGGACACGCCCAGCGTGCCCGCCGCCGAACGCACCACCGTCACCAAGCTGGCCGAGGGCATCCACCGCGTGATCGTGCGCTACGGCTTCATGGAAAGCCCCCACCTGCCGCGCGACCTCGCCGCCGTCTCCGCCACCGAGGGGCTCGACTTCGATCCGCTCCAGGCCAGCTACTTCCTCGGTCGCGAAACCCTGGTCGCCGCCGCGCGCCCGCGCATGCCGATCTGGCGGCTGTGGCTGTTCCTGGTGATGGCACGCAACGCCATCTCCGCCACCGAGTTCTTCCGCATCCCCACCGACCGGGTGGTGGAGTTGGGTGTTCGGGTGGCGATTTAGGACAGGAAAAGAAGTCTTCTTTTTCTGAAGAAAAAGAAGCAAAAAGACTTTTATCCATTGGAGTGTGGGGCACTGGCAGTGCCCCACACTCCAGAGAGTGGAAGTTTTTTGGTTCTTTTTTTCAAAAAAGAACTTCTTCCCTTCCTCAGTGGCTATGCGCTCCCGGCCCGGCAGCCCCCGCCGCCTGCACCGTCACCGTCACGGTCACCGGCGGTGCCTTGGCAAAGGTGATGGTCAGCGGAAAGCTGTCCCCGCGGTTCAGCGGTTTCTTCAATCCCATCAGCATGATGTGCTGTGCGCCCGGCTTCAGCACCACCGGCTCGCCCGGGGTCACCAGCAGCACCTCCACCGGGCGCATCTTCATGATCCCCGCCTCGTTCAGCGTCTCGTGCAGTTCCACCCGTTCGGCCACCGGCGTGCTGCCGGACACCACCCGGTCGGGCGCCCCGGTTGCCGTCAGCGTCAGGAACACGCCACCGACGCGCGCGCTGCTGGTGGTGGCCCGCGCCCAGGCCGCGCTGGCCTCGACCACCGGGGTCTGGGCGCGCGCAAGGTGTGGTGCCACGGCCATGCCCAGTACGGCGGCGGCGGCCAGAATTACATGTCTCATGTCGGTCTCCTCCGGCACCACGCGGGTGTCCGGCGATCGGGAAGGGGAGGGTGCTCAGGAATAGCGCGGCTCAGCCAATCGCCCGCGGCGGCGCCCGCGGCGCATAGCCGGCCCGTCCGGCCTCCCCAATCCGGCTCGGCGCCATCGCGCCGCCGCCGAACACGCGCGACCCACCGTAAAAAAGCGACGGCGTCACCGACACCAGGCCGCCAAGCGGCGTGCCGGCAAGACAGATCAGGCAATGGTCGTGGCGTTGCCCGTCCTGCGGCAGCCCCGCCGGCCCGTCGCCCAGGCACAGCGCGCCAGCCGCCAGGGCCGCCGCCCGCGCGGGATCGCCGGGCGTCGGCATCCCGCCCGGTGCGCCTGCCAGCAGGGCCAGCCCGAGCAACAGCCGGGCCGCCAGCATCGAGGGGAAATACGCGGTGAGTGCCATCACCAGCCCATCGGGTGGGCGCAAGCGGCGGGGTCCGGGTGGTGGAGCCAAGCGGGATCGAACCGCTGACCTCCTGAATGCCATTCAGGCGCTCTCCCAGCTGAGCTATGGCCCCCAACACCGGAGGGCCGCGTATATCCCCCCCGCCTCACGCGATCAAGTGCCCCCGCCAACATTCTCGCAGCCCCGCGCATCACCGCGCCAGCGCCCCGAACTGGCGCAGAAACCCCAGCAGCGGCAGCAGCGGCAGGCCGACAATGGCGGAATGCTCGCCCTCGATCGCATCGAACAACTGCACGCCCGGCCCCTCCACCCGATACCCTCCCACCGTCGACGTCAGCATCGCGCCCTCCTGCGCCAGGTACTGCGCCAGGAAATCCTCGGAAAAATCCCGCATCACCAGCCGGGGTCGCGAAACATGATGCCACAGCAGGTCCTCGCCCCGCACACACAGCACCGCAGTGACCAACTCATGCGCCCGCCCGCGCAACGCCCGCAACTGCTCCGCCGCTTCGTCCATATCCGCCGACTTGTCGAACCAGCGCCCCTCGCAGACCAGGATCTGGTCCGCCCCGATCACCAGCGCCTCGGGATGCCGGCGCCCAACCCGCTCCGCCTTCAGCCGGGCCAGCAACAACGCGGTTGCCGCGGCCGACAGCCCCTGCGCCAGCGCGCCCGCCTTCACCGCGCCCTCATCCACATGCGCGGGCGAAACCTCAACCGCCACCCCCGCCGCCGCCAGCAACCCCGCGCGAAACCGCGACTGGCTGGCCAATATCAGCCGGAATTTCATCTCCTACCTCTTAATGAATAGAAGTTTTTTGCTTCTTTTTTCAAAAAAAAGAGCTTGTTCTTTTTTGAAAAAAAGAACCAAAAAACTTCTATTCATTTACCCATCACGCCGTCTCACCGGCGCGGCGTTTGTGTTCGTGCCAGGCGTCCATCAGTTGCAGCACCGTGGCCGCGGTCTCCTCGATCGAGCGCCGGGTGACATCGATCACCGGCCAGCCGCGCTTGGTGCACAGCCGGCGGGCCCACAGCAATTCGGCCTTCACCGCCTCGGGGTCCACGTAGTCGCCGCTGTTCTGCCGCGCGGCGGCGGCGGTGGCGGCGGCACCGATCATGCGCAGCCGGTGGCGACGGATTTCGATCAGGGCGGGAGCATCCAGCGTCAGCCCGATCACCGGGCAATGCGGCGTGTCCAGCTCGGGGATTTCGGTGATCCCCGGCACCAGCGGCACATTGGCGCATTTGATGCCGCGATTGGCCAGGTAGAACGAGGTCGGCGTCTTGGAACTGCGCGACACGCCAACCAGCACCACATCGGCCTCGCTCACGCCGGCCTGCGCCTGGCCGTCATCATGCGCCAGCACGTAGTGTATGGCATCGATCCGCTTGAAATAGGCGTCATCGAGCACGTATTGCCGGCCGGGGCGCGACGCCGCCTTCTCGCCGAACTGCTCGGCCAGCATGCCCAGCACGGGGTCCAGCACATGCACCACGGCCACGCCCAGCCGCTGGCAGGCGGTCTCCAACTCGGCGCGCAGGCTTTTCTCCACCAGGGTCGAGAGCACCGGCCCGGGCTCCGCCTGGATCCCGTCCAGCACGCTTTGCAGCTTCAGCCGCGAGCGGATCAGGCTCCAGCGGTGATAGACGATCTGCGCATGCTCGAACTGCACCACCGTGGCGCGCGCGATGGAATTCAGCGTTTCCCCGGTGGCGTCCGAGACAAGATGCAGGTTGAGGCGGTTCGGCATGGGGCTGAGGATAACGGGGATAACCGCCTTGGCCAGCCCCGGTTTACGCTTCCTCAACGAATCCCGTGCATCAATGCGCCGTTCGCGGAACCGCGGGATAACCCGCAGGCTTTGTCCATAGCCTGGGGGCGGTGGCGATTCCCGGACGGATTCCAGTCTGTTGCCGCGCTCCGCTGCTGTGGATCAAGCGCGGACAATTCCGCATGGCTGGGGTACCCCAGGTACCACACCCCCATCTGTCTCATCTCCCAAGTCTTGAAGATTCTTTTCTGGTAGAGGATGCCCCGTTCGAACGGGATGGGCTGGATGACCAAGACGATGTTGCGGGTGCTCGGCGGCGAGGCAGTGTGGCCGCCGCCGGTATGGCTGATGCGCCAGGCCGGCCGCTACCTGCCGGAATACCGCGCCCTGCGCGCCGAGGCCGGGGATTTCCTCAAGCTCTGCCTCACCCCCGCCCTCGCCGCCGACATCACCCTGCAGCCGCTGCGCCGCTTCGGCATGGACGCCGCCATCCTGTTCAGCGACCTGCCGATCGTCAGCCTCGGCCTCGGCCAGGCACTGCGCTACGCCGAGGGCGAAGGCCCGGTGCTGCCGCCGATCCGCAGCGCCGCCGACCTGGACGCGCTCAGCCTGGACCGCGTGGCCGAGATCGTCGCCCCGGTCTGGGAAACCGTGCGCCGTGTCGCCGCCGATATCGGCCCGGCCACCCTGATCGGCTTCTCCGGCGCCCCGTTCACGGTGGCCTGCTACATGGTCGAGGGCCACGGCTCCCGCGATTTCGCCGCCGCCCGGCTGATGGCCTACCGCGACCCCGAGATGTTCGCCCGCCTGATCGACCTGATCATTGCGGGCAACCTGATCTACCTGCGCGGCCAGGCCGATGCCGGCGCCGAGGTGCTGATGCTGTTCGACTCCTGGGCCGGCATGCTGCCGCCGGCGGAATTCCGCCGCTGGGTGATCGAACCCACCGCCCGGATCGCCGCGGCCCTGCGCCAAAGCCATCCGCACGTGCCGCTGATCGGCTTCCCCCGCCTGGCCGGCGCGATGCTCGGCGAATACGCGCTTGGCGCAGGTGTCCAGGGGGTGGCGATCGACACCGCGATGAATCCCGCCGCCGCCGCCGACATGGTGCTGCCGGGGATCGCGCTGCAGGGCAACCTCGACCCCCTGGCGCTGGTCGCCGGCGGCGCGCCGCTGCACGCGGCGGCAGGAAAAATCCTGGACGCCCTGCGCGGCCGCCCCCACATCTTCAATCTGGGCCACGGCGTCGTGCCGCAAACCCCGCCCGAACATGTGGGTGCCCTGATGGAGTTGATCCGTGCCGCGTGATGCCGAAATCCGAAAGAAGCGCCTGGCCGTCGTCCTGTTCAACCTCGGCGGCCCCGACCAGCCGGCGGCGATCAAGCCCTTTCTTGTCAACCTGTTCACCGACCCCGCCATCCTGCGTGTGCCGTTCTTCGTCCGCCCCTTCCTCGCCCGCATCATCGCCCGCGCCCGGGTGAAGCCGGCCACCGAGAACTACGCCCTGCTGGGCGGCAAGTCGCCGCTGCTGGAACTGACCCAGGCGCAGGCCGCCGCGCTTCAGGCCGAGCTAGCCGAACACGAAACCCGCGTCTTCATCGCCATGCGCTACTGGCACCCGTTCAGCCTGCAGACCGCGCGCGAGGTCCTTGCCTTCGCGCCCGACGAGGTGGTGCTGCTGCCGCTCTATCCGCAGTATTCCACCACCACCACCGGCAGCTCGCTCACCGCCTGGCGCGAGGCCGCGGCAACGGTCGGGCTGGTGGCCACCGTGCGCACCCTGTGCTGCTACCACACCGATCCCGGCTTCATCGCCGCCATCGCCGAGCAGGTGCGCACCAGCTATCACGCCGCCCGCGCCGAACTCGACCCGGCCATCCCGCTGCGGGTGCTGTTCTCCGCCCACGGCCTGCCGGAAGTCATCGTCAAGCGCGGCGACCCGTACCAGAACCAGGTCGAGAAGACCTCCGCCGCCGTCGCCCGCGCGCTGGGCATCGGCGGGCTCGACTGGACCATCTGCTACCAGTCGCGCGCCACCCCGCAGAAATGGCTCGACCCCTCGACCGAGGCCGAGATCGCCCGCGCCGCCCAGGACAAGGTGGCGATCCTGGTGGTGCCGATCGCCTTTGTCTCCGACCACTCGGAGACCCTGGTCGAACTCGACATCGAATACCGCGAGCTCGCCCACAAGGCGGGTGTGCCCGGCTACTTCCGTGCCCCGGTGCAGAACAGCGACCCCGGCTTCATCGCCGCCCTGGCCACCCTCGTCCGCGCCACCCTGACCCGCCCGCCCGGCCTGTGCAGCTTCGTCGGCGGCCGCACCTGCCCGGCGCCCTTCGGCGACTGTCCCCACGCCCGCGCCGGCCAACCGCAGATGGCGGAGGCGTGATGCCGCTCGCCTTCATGCGCCGCCGCGCCGCGCCGCTGCGCCTGGTGATCTACGACTGCGACGGCGTGCTGGTGGACAGCGAGCCGGTGGCCAACCGTGTGGTGGCCACGGAACTCACCGCCCTGGGCTGGCCAATGACTCCGGCCGAAGCCGACGGGCACTTCCTCGGCCTGACCTTCAGCGACATGCAGCCGGTCATCGAGCGCCATCTCCGCCGTCCCCTCAGCGCCGACTGGAAACAGGCGCTGGTGCAGAAGGTGATCGACGCCATGGCCCGCGACGCCACCGCGATCCCCGGTGCGATCGACGCCTTGCATGCCACCACGGCGCTCGGCCTGCCCTGGCGCATCGCCTCGAATTCCTCCCATGAGGAGATGCACGTGAAATTCGCCCGCCTCGGCATCCGCGACCTGGTCGCCGGCCGCGTGCATTCCCACCGCGACGTGGCCCGCGGCAAGCCGGCACCCGACCTGTTCCTCGCCGCCGCCGCCGCCCAGGGTGTCGCCCCCGCCCACTGCCTGGTGATCGAGGATTCCGTCCCCGGCGCCACCGCCGCCGCGGCCGCCGGCATGCCCTGCCTGGGCTATGCCGCCCACCACGACGGCGCCCGGCTGCGCGCCATCGGCGCGGTTCCCTTCGGCTCGATGCACGACCTGCCGGCGCTGCTGGCGGCGGGGCTGGGCGCGCGATGATGCCGCTTCTGACCGAGTACTACCTGTGGACCAAGGCGCTGCACATCATCAGCATGGTCACCTGGATGGCCGGTATGTTCTACCTGCCCAGGCTGTTCGTCTACCACACCGGCCTGACCCCCGGCAGCGCCGAGAGCGAGCGTTTCAAGGTGATGGAACGCCGCCTGCTGAAGCAGATCATCAACCCGGCGATCATTGCCACCTGGCTGTTCGGCACCATGCTGCTGCTGACCCCCGGCGTGGTGGACTGGGCGCATGACGGCTGGTGGCACGTCAAGTTCACCATGGTCCTGCTGATGAGCGGCCTGCACGGCGCGCTGTCGCAATGGCGCCGCGAATTCCTCGAAGATCGCAACCGCCGCAGCCATCGCTTCTACCGCATCGCCAACGAAGTGCCGACCCTTCTGCTGGTCATCATTGTCGTCATGGTGATCGTAAAGCCGTTCTAGCCACCTCAACATTCCTTCGGAGGAAAGTTTTTTGGTTCTTTTTTCCAAAAAAGAACACCTTCCTGAAAACGCTCACTAATCCCCACCCCGCTTGACGCGGCGCCTTTGCAGTCGTAGCAAGATGCCGCGCAGCCTGCCCTGGCGCGCCGCCTGTCGCCTGCCTCCCTCCTCGCATGGCAGTTCCCACCGCTCGCTGGCCGTACGCGCCCAGCCCCTTTGACGGCGGAACCGCCCTCCCATTGCTGCCTTGACCAACCCGTTGCCCCATCCCGGCCGCACCAAGCGGCACTGCACGAGGCCACCCGATGCATCTTGCCGAACTCAAGGCAAAGTCCCCCGCAGACCTGCTCAGCTTTGCGGAATCCATCCAGATCGAGAACGCCTCGTCCCTGCGCAAGCAGGACATGCTGTTCGCCATCCTGAAGAACCTCGCCGAGCACGACCAGGCGATCCACGGCGAAGGCACGTTGGAAATCCTGCCGGACGGCTTCGGCTATCTGCGCAGCGCCGAGAGCAACTACCTGCCCGGCCCCGACGACATCTATGTCAGCCCCACCCAGGTCCGCCGCTTCGCCCTGCGGACCGGGGACTCGGTGGAAGGCCAGATCCGCGCCCCCAAGGACGGCGAGCGCTACTTCGCGCTGCTCAAGGTCAACACGATCAATTTCGAGCCGCCGGAAGCGGTCAAGCACCGCATCAACTTCGACAACCTCACGCCCCTCTACCCCGACCGCAGGCTCAAGATGGAGATGGAGGGGTTCGAATCCGTCGCGAAATCGGCCACCAAGGATTTCACCCCCCGCGTCATCGACCTCATCACCCCCATCGGCATGGGCCAGCGCGCGCTGATCGTCGCCCCCCCGCGCACCGGCAAGACGGTGATGCTGCAGAACATCGCCAAGGCGATCAGCCACAACCACCCCGAAGTCTTCCTGATGGTGCTGCTGATCGACGAGCGGCCCGAGGAAGTCACCGACATGTCGCGCACGGTCAAGGGCGAGGTCGTCGCCTCCACCTTCGACGAGCCGGCCACCCGCCACGTCCAGGTCACCGAAATGGTGCTGGAAAAGGCCAAGCGCCTGGTCGAGCACAAGCGCGACGTGGTGATCCTGCTGGACTCCATCACCCGCCTCGCCCGCGCCTACAACACCGTGGTCCCCTCGTCCGGCAAGGTGCTGACCGGCGGCGTGGACGCCAACGCCCTGCAACGCCCCAAGCGCTTCTTCGGCGCTGCCCGCAACATCGAGGAGGGCGGCAGCCTGACCATCATCGCCACCGCCCTGATCGACACCGGCAGCCGCATGGACGAAGTGATCTTCGAGGAGTTCAAGGGCACCGGCAACAGCGAGATCATCCTGGACCGCAAGCTGTCCGACAAGCGCACCTTCCCCGCCATCGACATCACCAAGTCCGGCACCCGCAAGGAAGAACTGCTGGTGGATCGCGGCACCCTGTCCAAGATGTGGGTCCTGCGCCGCATCCTCAACCCGATGGGAACCATGGACGCGATGGACTTCCTGCTGGACAAGCTCAAATACAGCAAGACCAACCAGGATTTCTTCGACGCGATGAACACGTAAGGAAGACTCTTCTTTTTTGAAAAAAAGAAGCAAAAAACTTTCACCCATTGGAGTGTGGCCCAGACCCACCAGACCTAATGGATAAAGTTTTTTTGCTTCTTTTTGTTCACAAAAAGAAGACTTCCTTACTTCAAAACATCCACACTCATAGACTTCACCAGCGCCAACACCGCCACCCCCGGCCGCAGCCCCAGCCGCGCCACCGCATCCGGCGTGATCCGCGCCAGCAGCCGCGCCTCGCCGCTCCCCAACTCCACCATCGCGGTATGCCGCGCCGCATCCTCGGTGATCGCCACCACCGTGGCCGGCAGGATGTTGTGCAGGCTGATCCCCGCCGGCGCCTCGGTCGCCAGGATGATTTCCCGCGCCGGAATCCGCACCCGCAGCCGCGCCCCCAGCGCACCCGGCACCAGCGGCACCCACAGCGCCAGCGGCCCGGACCGCAGCAGCGACAATTGCCGCGCGGGGTGATGCTCGGCCACCCGCGCCTCCAGCACCGCGCCGGCATCGTCGCGCGCCGCCAGCGGCACATCGCCGCGCGCGGTCACCGTGCCAAGCGGGCCCGTCGCGCGCACCTGCCCGGCTTCGATCAGCACCAGCGTGTCGGCGATGGCGTACACCTCGTCCAGCGCGTGGGTCACATAGATGATCGGCACCCCCAGCGCCTGCTTGAGCTGCGCCAGGTAGGGCAGGATTTCCGCCTTGCGCTCGCCGTCCAGGCCGGCCAGCGGCTCGTCCATCAGCAGCAATCGCGGCTGCGCCAGCAGCGCCCGCCCGATCGCCACCCGCTGCCGCTCCCCGCCGGACAGCGTATGCGGCCGCCGGTCCAGCAGGGCGGCGATGCCCAGCAGCTCCACCACGTCGTCGAAGCGGATGTCTCCCGCCGGCGCCCGGCGCAACCCGTAGCCAAGATTGTCGCGCACCCGCATATGGGGAAACAGCCTGGCGTCCTGGAACACCAGCCCCAGCCGCCGCCGCTCCGGCGCCACATGGATGCGGTGCTCGGTATCGGTCAGCACCACCCCGTCCACCACCACCCGCGCCGCATCGGCCGCCAGCAACCCGGCGAACGCCGCGACAACACTGGATTTCCCCGCCCCCGACGGCCCGAACAGCGCCGTCGCCCCGGCGGGCGCGGCGAAGTCGATCGCCAGTGCGCCCCCGCCCGGCCAGCGATGGCGCAGGGAAAAGGCAATCACCGCCGATAGCCCAGCGCGGCGCGCGACCGGCGCGCGACCCATTCCGCCACCGCCAGGCCGACCACCGCCAACCCGATCGACACCAGCGCCAGCTTCGCCGCCGTCGCCTCGCCATCCGGCGTCTGCAACGCGGTGTAGATCGCCAGCGGCAGGGTCTGCGTCTCGCCGGGGATGTTGGCGGCAAAGGTGATCACCGCGCCGAATTCGCCCAGCGACGCCGCATACCCCACGATCCCCCCGGACACCACGCCCGGCAGCGCCAGCGGCAGGGTGATGGTGACGAACCGGTCCAGCCGCCCCGCCCCCAGCGTGCGCGCCGCCGCCTCCAGGCCGGGATCGATCGCCTCGATCGACAGCCGGATCGCCCGCACCATCAGCGGCAGCGCCATCACCGCGCAGGCAATCGCCGCCCCCCCGGTGGTGAACACCAGCCGCACCCCGAACCACGCGTTCAGCCACGCTCCAACCGGCCCGCGCACCCCCAGCAGCAACAGCAGCAGCCACCCCACCACCACCGGCGGCAACACCATCGGCAGGTGCACCAGCGCATCCAGCGCCGCCCGCCCAGGGAACCGGCAGCGCGCCAGCACCCAGGCCAGGCCCAGCGCCACCGGCAGGCCGAACCCCACGCTGCGCGCCGCCACCCCCAGCGAGAGTGCCACGGCCGTCCATTCGTCAGGGGTCAGGAGCTCGGTGATGGCGCTACTCGGTCACAAATCCATGCCGCCTGAATACCGCACTTGCCGCCGGCCCCGCCAGGAACGCCAGCAGCCGCCGCGCCGCCGGCGTATCCCCGGCCCGCGGCACCGCGAAGGGATAGCGGATGGGATCGCTCAGCTCCGGCGGAAACGCCGCCACCACCGCCACCCCGCGCGCCGCCGCGGCATCGGTGGCATAGACGATGCCCAACGGCACCTCGCCCCGCTGCACCAGCAGCAACGCACTGCGCACATTCTCCGCCGGCGCCAGCCGCCGCGCCACCGACGCCCACAGCCCCAGGCTGCTCAACGCCTGCTTGGCATAGCTCCCCGCCGGCACGCTCGCCGGGTCGCCGATCGCCAGCCGGCCATGCGCACCCAGCATCCCCGCCAGGTCCAGCCCCGGCGCAATCGCCACCCCCGCCGGCGCCCGGTCCGCCGGCGCCCGGTCCGCCGGCGCCACCAGCACCAGCCGATTGCCCAGCAGGTTCCGCCGCGTGCCCGCCGCGATCAGCCCGCGCCGCTCCGCCCAGTCCATCCAGCCGAGATCGGCCGAGGCGAACACGCTCGCCGCCGCCCCCTGGTCCAACTGCCGCGCCAGCGCCGAGCTCGCCGCGAAATTGAGCCGCAACCGCGGCTCGCCATTGGCTTCCCACAGCTTGGCCACGTCCTGCATCGCATCGGTCAGGCTGGCCGCCGCGAACACCAGCATTTCCGCCCGCGCAGGCAGGGCGGCAACCAGGCAGGCCAGAACGATGAGAAATCTGCGCATGCCACCGATATATCCGAGTGAACATAACGGCGCAATGCGGCGGCCAAGCCAGGAGCAAGCGTGTTCTTTTTTGAAAAAAAGAACCAAAAAACTTCATTCAAAAGAAGGCTTCCTTTTCTCACCCGGCATGGCCACTCACATCCCGTGCCGCATCCCGTGGCATCAGCAGCGAAACCGGCAGCGAGCACAGCGAAATGCACGCCACCACCAGGAATGCCGTGGCGAAATCCGCCAGCCGCGGCGCATGCGCCCCCGCCAGCACCATCGTCAGCGTCAGCGACGCCGCCCCGATCGACACCCCCAGCGTTGACGACACCTGCTGCACCGTTGCGTAGAACCCGGTGGCCAATCCCATCTGTGCCCGCGGAATCTCCGAATAGGCCAGGGCGTTGTAGGCAGTGAACTGCAGCGACCGGAAGAACCCGCCGGCCAGCAGCGCCGCATAGATCAGCACCACCGGCCAGCCCGGCGTGAAGAACGCGATCAAGCCCAGCAGCACGCTGGAGATCGCGCAATTCGCCAACAGCGTGTCACGGAATCCGATCAGCCGCAGCGCCCCGGTCGCCGCCGGCTTCATCGCCAGCGCGCCCAGCGAGCTGGCAAAGGTGATCAACCCGCTCTCGCCGGCCGACTTGCCGAAAGTCAGCTGCAGCATCATCGGCAACAGGAATGGAATGGCGCCGATGCCGATGCGGAACAGCGAACCCCCCGCCACCGCCACCAGGAAAGTGCGGTAGCGCAGCAGCGTAAAGTCGATCAGCGGCGCCGCATGCCGGCGCGCGTGCCAGCCATACAACAGCCCCGAACCCACCCCCAGCCCGATCGCCGTCCAACTCAGCCAGGTTGAAAAGATGTCGCGCCCCACCGTCTCCAGCCCGAACATCAGGCTGGCCAGCGCGGTGCCGGACAGCAGGAAGCCGCGCCAATCGAACGGCGCGCCGCCGGGCTCGCGCACATCGTCCACGAACAGCGTCACCAGCACCACGCCCAGGATTCCCATCGGGATGTTGACGGTGAAGATCGCCTGCCAGGAGAAGTGATCCACGATGAACCCGCCGATCGGCGGCCCCAGCACCGGCCCCAGCAGCGCCGGCGTCGAAAGCCATGCCATCGCCGCCACCAGCTCGTGCTTGGGCACCGTGCGCAGCAATACCAGCCGCCCCACCGGCACCATCATCGCGCCCCCCATGCCCTGGAAGATGCGCGCGGCAACCAACTCGCCCAGCGAGTTCGACTGCCCGCACAGCACCGAGCCGATGGTGAAAATCACGATCGCCAGCCGGAAGATGTGCTTGGCGCCGAACCGGTCGGCAATCCAACCGCTGGCCGGGATGAACACCGCCAGCGCCAGCAGATAGGAGGTCAGCGCCACGTTCATGTGCACCGGCTCCGCGCCGAACGCCCGCGCGATGGTCGGCAGCGCGGTGGCGATCACGGTACTGTCCAGGTTCTGCATGAACAGCGCACACGCCACAATCAACGCGGTCAGGCGCGAGCGCCGGCTGGTCCGCCTGCCCGAGGCGGCTGCCGCCGGCACCTCGCCGGCGGGCGGCGGCACGATGCGTTGGTTCATGCCGCCAGTCTCGCGCCCCGCCCGTGAAGTGAAAAGCCCACCCCCGTGACGGGCCCGGCCGCGCCCCGCAGATCCGTCAGCAGGGACCCGTCAACCGGGGCTCGTCAACCGGGGCTCGTCACCCGGGGCTCGTCAGGTTCCGCCGCCGCCATCTGGCGCAGCCCGGCCACCTCGGCGCGGATCGCCTCGGCCAGCGCCGGATTGGCGCGCCGGATCTGCTGCACCCGCAGCACCAGGCCCATGCCGGATTGCGGCACCAGCTCCCAGCGTTCCAGGAACAACAGGTCCTCGCGCGCCGAACTGTCACGAATCCGCGGCAGCGCATCCTGCAACGCCGCCGTCAACGGTCCGAAGGGTCCGGCAAACCCGGCCGGCACTTCCATCCTGGACATGGCAGTCGCATCTCCCCGGACCGACCTCTGCAAGGTCCGCCTTCGGGATACCCGGCGCCAGTTAACCTTTTGTGATCAATCCGCCACCTCGGCAAGCCAGCCTGCCGCCCGCGGGCGGGAAAGCGCAGATTCTGCCGCAATGATCAAAAAAAGCAGCAACCGTTCTTTTTTGAAAAAAAGAACCAAAAAACTTCTGTCCGGAAGGTCCATGCCATCCCGGCGCGCCTTGCCGGGATGGCATGTGCGGGTCAGTAGCGGTACAGATCGTGCTTGAACGGCCCGGCCACCGGCATGCCGATGTATTCCGCCTGGGCCGGGGTCAGCTTGGTCAGCTTGGCGCCGACCTTGGCCAGGTGCAGGGCGGCAACCTTCTCGTCCAGGTGCTTCGGCAGGGTGTACACCTGCTTCCCGTACTTGCCCGCCGGCGCGCCCCACAGCTCCAGCTGCGCCAGAACCTGGTTGCTGAAGCTGGCCGACATCACGAAGCTCGGGTGCCCGGTGGCATTGCCCAGGTTCACCAGCCGGCCTTCCGACAGCAGGATCATCCGCTTGCCGTCGGGGAACACCACCTCGTCCACCTGCGGCTTCACGTTGTCCCAGGTCAGGTTGCGCAGCGCGCCCACCTGGATCTCGCTGTCGAAGTGGCCGATGTTGCACACGATCGCGCGGTGCTTCATCGCCCGCATGTGGTCCATCGTGATCACGTCCACGTTGCCGGTGGCGGTCACGAAGATGTCGCCCAGCGGGGCGGCGTCATCCATCGTGGTGACCTCGTAGCCCTCCATCGCCGCCTGCAGCGCGCAGATCGGATCAACCTCGGTCACCATCACCCGGCAGCCGGCATTGCGCAGCGATGCGGCCGAACCCTTGCCCACGTCGCCGAAGCCGTTCACCACCGCCACCTTGCCGGCCATCATCACGTCGGTGCCGCGGCGGATCGCATCCACCAGCGATTCCCGGCAGCCGTACAGGTTGTCGAACTTCGACTTGGTGACGCTGTCGTTCACGTTGATCGCGGGCACGCGCAGGGTGCCGGCCTTGGCCATTTCCCACAGCCGGTGCACGCCGGTCGTGGTCTCCTCCGAGACGCCGCGCACGTCGTCCAGCAGCGCGGGATACTTCTCGTGCATGATCTGGGTGGCATCGCCGCCATCATCCAGGATCATGTTCGGCTTCCAGCCGCCCGGCCCGGTCAGGGTCTGCTCGATGCACCACCAGAACTCCTCCTCGTTCATGCCCTTCCAGGCGAAAACGGGGGTGCCGGCGGCCGCGATCGCGGCGGCGGCATGGTCCTGGGTGGAGAAGATGTTGCAGGACGACCAGCGCACGGTGGCGCCCAGGTGCTCCAGCGTCTGGATCAGCACCGCGGTCTGGATGGTCATGTGCAGGCAGCCGACAATGCGCGCCCCGGCCAGCGGCTTGCTGGCACCGTATTCCGCGCGGATCGCCATCAGCCCCGGCATTTCGTCCTCGGCCATGGAAATCTCCTTCTGGCCCCATTCGGCCAGCGAGATGTCCTTCACCTTGTAATCCGCCATCACATGCTCCTTTGCGTTCGGCGCACAGATATAAGGATATCGTTATGTCTGCAAGTCCCCAAGGCCACCCGGCCCGGGCTCACATCTCCTGCCGCGCCGCCCGCGTCAGGCGCAGCCGGCCCAGCAGCCACGCCGCCTCGTCGATCAACGGATGGCGCATCTGGTGCAACAGCACTGCCCACAGCACCACCCCGGCCAGGATGGCCGCCGCCACCGCGCCCAGCGGCGCCAACGGGTTCCAGCCGTGCCAGGCCATCACCGCCACCGCCGGCCCAACCGCGGCAACGGTCAGCGCCAGGCTGCGCAGGTAGATCGCGGTGAAGTCGCGCTCCCGCGTTCCCGTCATGTCCTGCACCTGGCGGCGGGTCAGCAGAACCGCCACGACCGCCTCCAGCACGCGCGACGCCGCCGCCCAGTCCAGCCCGATCATGCAGCCGCCCAGGAACAGCACCAGCCCCACCGCGGCGCGGATCGCCTCCAGCCGCGCCTGCTCGCCGGTCCGCCCCGCCACCATGAACAGCCCGCCCGACAGCGCGATGGTCGCCACCGGCACCGAGGACAGCGCCAGCAGGCTCAGCGGCAGCTGCGCCGCCAGCCATTGCTGCCCGTACAGCAGCACCACCACCGGGCCGGACACCACCGCCAGGCCGGTGAACACCGGCCACAGCAGCCCCGCCATCATCGCCACCATCCGCAGGTAGCCCTCGCGCATGCTCCGCCCCTGGCGCCGCTGCTCCGCCAGATCCACGAAGACGGCGCGCGAGACCGTCATGTGGATGCTCTCCCACAGCATGTTGGCCACGCCGCTGGCGCGCGAATACATGCCCAGCGCGTTCAGCCCCAGCATCCGCGCCAACGCCAGCTCCGCCAATCGCGTCGCCGCGATCCCGGTGGCCGAGATCGCCAGCATGTGGGCGCCGTAGCGCATCACCTCGCGCCAGTCCCCCAGCCCGCAGCGCAGGCTGACATGGCGCCACCCCACCGCGTTGAAAAGCGCCGCCGCCACCACGCCGCCTGCCAGTTGGCCATAGGCCAGGCTCATGTAGCTGTGGCCGCGATAGGCCAACACCAACGCCACCCCCGCCCCGGTCACCGCGCGCGCGATATTCACCGCCGCCAGGCCGCGGAAGCGCCCGTGCCGCTCCATCACCACCGCCGGACGGAACTCGAAGATGCTGACCAGCGGCACCACCGCCACCACCAGCAGCACCCGCTGCACGCCCGGCTCGTTCAGCGCCGCCCCGCCCAGCACGCTGAGCCCGGCAACCCCCGCGGAAATCAGCAGCGAAGACAGCAGGTTGACGGTGAAGGTCGTCTCCAGCACCGCCGGGGTCAGCGCGCCGACGCGGATCACATAGCTGCCAAGCCCCAGGCTGCGCAGGATCGTCAGCAGCCCCAGCACCGCCAGCGCCGCCGCGAACACCCCCATCTCATAGGGCGTCAGCAGCCGCGCCAGCACCACGGTGGTGGCGAACTGGGTGGCAAAGGCGCAGCCCTGCGCCGCCGCCATCCACAGCACGTTGCGGCGTACACTCATCGGGCGGGCTCGCACCTCGAACGGGGATCGGGCATTGCCGGTATCACCGGGTCAGTGTCGCCGATACCCTATTTCGCAACCCTGAAGATAGCACGCAGCCGAATCGTCCAGCCCGCAGTGGCCTCAGCCGCCGTACGCCTTGTCCAGCGTCTTGCGCATCGCCGTGCCGTTCTCCCGCCACCAGCTGGCCAGGATCGTCGCATCCCAGCCGATGCAGAAATGCTTCACCCCCATCTCCAGATAGGGCGCCGCCATGGTGATATCGGCCAGTTCGATGCGGGGATGCAGCCCCAGCTTCAGCGCCGTCTCGATGGTCCGCCGCTCCGCCGCCTTGACATCGGGATGCGCCCGGTTGTGCGGCTGGCCGATGCTCATGGCGTAGTCGGCCGCACCGAACTGCACCATGTCCACCCCCGGCACGGACAGGATGTTCTCCAGGTCCTCCACGCTCTGCCGCTTCTCGATCATCACCGCCACCACCACGTCGTCCAGCGCCTGGATATAGGCGGGGTTGCCCACGTCGCGGTTGGTGCCCACGTCGCGCCGCATCCCCACCCCCATCAGCCCGCGCCGCCCCGGCGACTCCGCGCGCACCGCGGCCACGCAGTTGCGGGTATCCTCCACCGTGCGGATATCGGCGAACAGCACCGACTGGAAGCCCGAGCCGATGGCCCGCAGCGACTGGTGGGTATGCTCGCCCTGCTCGATCTTGATCATCCCGGCCACGCCCGCCAGCTCGAACGCCCGGCCCAGATTGTCCAGGTCGTGCATGGTGAACGGCCCGTATTCGGCGGTGAACTCCACGTAGTCGTACTGCCCGCTCGCCCCCACCAGCTCCACCAGCGTCGGCCACACCGACAGGATATGCGTCCCCAGCGTCGGCTGGTTGGCTTTCAGTCTCTCGCGAAGCCGGTTGGCGCGCATCGGTTCATCCCCAAACGTCAGTTATGGGCAGCAGGTTAGCAGGCGTTCGCTGCGCCGCAATGCCGGGCTGGCCGGAACCCCGCTCCCCGCGCGCGCCCGTCGCGGGCGCGCAAGCGGGTCAATCAGGCCGCAGCGCGTCTCGCAGCCACGCCAGCGACGCCGGGTGCCCTGGCTGCAACAGGCACAGCTCCGCCCGGAATGGCTGATACAGCACGTCGACGGAATGCCGGGGGTACAGCGGCGCCAAATCGTTCCTGACGAAGAAGGCATTCGTGCCGGCCAGGCAGCAGGCAACCAGCGTGTATCCACCCAGCATGTCACAGAAATGGCGGAGCGAGGCTCCATGATAGTCGTCGCCCGACCAAGCCCGCTGCTTGTCATACGCGGTGTTGATGGCCAGTGACGGAGGGAACTTCGCATTGTATTCCACGCACACCAGCCGCGGCTGCACCTGGCGCAGCATCGCCGCCACGATGTACGCATCATTGCCGTCGATATCCACCGACAGGAAATCCAACTCGGCGCCGCCCAGGAAGGCCACCCACTCCGCCGTCAGCGCATCGATGTTGTCGAGATCAATGAAGCTGCTTGCCACCAACAGCCGCTTGCCATCGAAGTCGCCAAGCTGGGACCTGATCCTCGCGATGTTTTCCGCCGATCCATCCACCCAGACGCCGCTATACCCCTGCAGCAACAGGTAATGCGAGTTGTTCTCCAGCCCATCCCCACAGCCGATTTCGATGAATTTGCGCGTTGCCATGCCCTCCGGCAACCGGCTGAGCAGATAGTCGATGATACCGTCTTCGTCGGCTTGCGAATAAACCTTGAAGCCGCGCAACGCCGGATGCTGCGGAGCAATGTGCGCCAGCTCATGCTTCAGTTCAGAGATATGACGCCGGATTCCCGTCTGCCGTGCGGCGAACGCAGGATACGGCAATGAACTCAGTTGCATCCGATCCAGCACATGCTTTACCAGCATCCATACGTAGTGTCGGATCAACTTCTTCATTCGCCGAAACCTGCTCCCTCATCTGGAAATACCCATTGCCGAGCGTAGTGTTTGGCACGACATGGCGTGTAGCGCGCGCGGTCCCGCCTGTCACCTTCATGCCGGCCGATCGGCGTCCGGCGGGCATCGCGCATCCGCAACCGGCGCGCCCAACCCACGATCAGACCAGCAGCCCCG
>JADLHF010000023.1 GCA_020848935.1 Acetobacteraceae bacterium | reverse complement strand
GCGGGTAATGCGGCGCCACCGCCGCCGTATAGGCGGCCAGGAATTCCGCCCGCAGCCCCTCCGGCAAGGGGTCGAGGAACGGCCGCAGGCTGGTCCCGCTCGCCCACTGCACCGCCGCATTCTCGCCCGTCAGCGCATGCAGGTAGGTCGTCTCCCAGATATCCAGCCCCGCCGCCAGCGGCCGCAGCATGTCCCAGTACTGCCCGGGCTCCAGGATCGGCGGCGCGCCGCCCGCATCGGCCAGCAGCCCGGCCCACGGCCCCTCGGCCGCCACCTGGTGCTGCAAGGCGCGGATCGGCGCGGCGTGCATCCCCGGCATCTGCACCGCCATCACGCCCCCCGGCGCAAGCTGGGCGAACAGGCGGGGAAACAGCACATCATGCCCGCCCAGCCAGTGCAGCGCCGCGTTGGAATAGATCACATCCACCGGCGCTCTGGTGGCCCAGCTGCCGAAATCCGCCTCGGCGAAGCGGCAATCCGGCGCCGCCGCCCGCGCCGTGTCCAGCATCGCCGCGGACCCGTCGATCCCCAGCACCTCCGCCCCCGGCCAGCGCCGCTTCAGGATCGCGGTGACATTGCCCGGCCCGCAGCCCAGATCGACCACGCGCGACGGCGCCGCGTCGATCCGCGCCAACAGGTCCAGCGCCGGGCGCAACCGCTCGTCGCCGTACCGCAGATAGGCCGCCGGGTCCCACCGCGTCGCGATCCCGACCGGCTCCGCCATGCCGGTTTCAGGCATGGGCCAGCACCGCGTCGCAGATCCGCGAAAGGTCGTCCTCGGTCAGGTCGGGATGGATCGGCAACGCCATGATCCGTTCCGCCAGGTTCTCCGAGACCGGCAGCGCCGCCCCGTCATGCGCGTCGCGATAGGCCGGCTGCCGGTGCAGCGGCTTCGGGTAGTAGATGGCACTCGGAATCCCCGCCGCCTTCAGCCCGTCCTGCATCCGCGCCCGCGCCGCGGCGTCGGGCAGCAGGATGGCATAGATCGCCCAGGCCGCCGTGGAATCCGCCACCCGCGTCGGCGTCACCACCGCATTGCCCAGCCGCGAGTCGTAGTACTGCGCCACGCGCTCCCGCGCCGCCAGCTCCTCGGGAAACACCGTCATCTTGCTCAGCAGCACCGCCGCCTGCATCGTATCCAGCCGCCCGTTCATCCCGGTCCGCAGCACCTCGTAGCGCGTCGTGCCCTCGCCATGCGTCCGCAGGCTGCGATACAGATCGGCGCGCGCGTCGCTTTCGGTGAACAGCGCCCCGCCATCGCCATAGGCGCCCAGCGGCTTGGACGGAAAGAAGCTCGTCGCCGTCGCATCCGCCATCACCCCCAGCATCCGCCCACCCAGGCTGGCGCCGAAACTCTGCGCGCAGTCATCCAGCGTCGCCATCCCCGCGCGCGCCGCCACCGCCGCCAGCGCCGGCCAGTCGGCGGGCTGGCCGAACAGGTCGACTCCGATCAGCATCCGCGGCGTCAGCCGGCCCGCCGCCCGCACCTCGGCGATGCGCGCCTCCAGATGCCCCGGATCGATCTGGAACGTCGCGGGATCGACATCCACGAACACCGGCACCGCCCCCAGCACCAGCGGCACCTCGGCGGTGGCGGTATAGGTGAAGGCCGGCAGGAACACCGCATCGCCCGGCCCGATCCCCTCGGCCATCATGGCGATCTGCAGCGCATCGGTGCCGGAACTGACCGACACGCAATGCTTCGCCCCGCAGAACCGCGCCAACGCCCCCTCCAGCTCCGCCACCTCGGGCCCCAGCACGAACTGGCAATGCGCCAGCACCGCATCCAGCCGCCGGCGCAGGTCCACGGCGATGCGCGCCTGCTGCGCCTTGAGGTCGATGAAGGGCACGGGTCGGCGATCGGTCATGAAGAGTCCCTCAGGCGCGAGCGCTGTCGGCGCCCTGGATTGATGGATGGATGAATTCGGGAACCTGCCGGCCCAACAGGGCCAAGGCGAGGCGGATATTGCCGGCCCGCGCCGCCGTCGCGATCTCGTCGATCGCCCGCCCCACCAGCGCGGCATCCGCGGTGCGCGGGGCGGCCATCAGCAGCCCGTCATGCCCGGTCGGCACCGGCGGCTCGCGGCCATGGAACAGCTCCTCGAACAGCTTCTCCCCCGGCCGCAGCCCGGTATAGCGGATCTCCACATCCTCATCCGGCCGCAGCCCGGCCAGGCGGATCATGTTGCGCGCCAGGTCGGAAATCTTCACCGGCTCGCCCATGTCCAGCACGAAGATGCCGCCATCGCGCAGGAACGCCGGCGAGGCGTCCGACGTCCCGACCACACTGGCCTGCAACACCAGCCCCACCGCCTCGCGCACCGTCATGAAGTAGCGCTGCATGTCCGGATGCGTCACCGTCAGCGGCCCGCCGCGCGCCAGTTGCCGCTGGAACAGCGGCACCACGCTGCCGGTCGAGCCCAGCACATTGCCGAACCGCACGGTGATGCAGCGCATGCCCGATCCCGCCCGCGCCTGGATATCCAGCGCCTGGCAGTACATCTCCGCCAGCCGCTTGGACGCCCCCATCACGCTGGTCGGGTTCACCGCCTTGTCGGTCGAAATCAGCACCATCGCCAGCGCCCCGGCCGCCCGCGCCGCATCGGCCAGGGTGCGCGTGCCGGCGGCATTGGTCAGCAGCCCCTCCGCCGGATTCGCCTCCACCATCGGCACATGCTTCAGCGCCGCGGCATGGAACACCAGCTCCGGGCGGAACTGCTCGCACACCGCCCCGATCCGGGTCGCGTCGCGCACATCGCCGATCACCGCCCGGCGCGCCACCTCGGCGAACGCCTCGCCCAGTTCCAGGTCGATCTGCCACAGCGCGAACTCGCCGCTGTCCAGCAGCACCAGCTCCGCCGGCCCCAGCGCCGCCACCTGGCGGGCCAGCTCCGCGCCGATCGTCCCGCCCGCCCCGGTCACCAGCACCCGCCGCCCCTGCACCAGCCGCGCCATCCCCTCGCGGTCCAGCGGCACCTGCGCCCGGTTCAACAGATCCTCGATCGCCACCGGTGCCAACCGCAAGCCATCCCCCGGCTTCCCATTGGGCACCCGCGCCGGGTCCAGGCTGGTCAGCCGCGGCGCGCTCGCCACCCGCACCCCCTCGTGCTCGGCGCACGCCATCACCGCGGCCAGCTTCGTCCCGGCCAGCGCCGCATCGGTCACCACCAGCGTGCTCGGCAGCCGCCCCTCGCCGCGCAACCGCGCCAGCACCGCGCCCAGCTCATCCAGCCCGCCCAGGATCGGCTGCCCGTTGATCCGCCGCCCGGTCTGCCCGGTGCCGGTCGAAACCAGCCCCACCACATGGAACGGCGGCGCCCGCTCGGCCGCCAGCGCGCGCAGGAACAGGTCCGAGGCATCGCCCGCCCCGATCAGCAGAATCCCCGCCCCCCCCTGGCCCGCGCCCCGCCCCTCCTGCGTCAGCCGATACGCCAGCCGCGGCGCGGCCAGCAGCACCATCAGCGCCAGCGCATGCGCCACCGGAAAGCTCGGCCCCGGCATCACCCCGCCACCCTCGCGCAGCCCCACCGGAAAGATCGCCGCCGCCGCCACCGAAGCCGCCGCCACCGCCAGCAGATCCTGCGTCCCGGCAAACCGCCAGTACTGCACCGAAAGCCGGAACGGCAGCCCCGCCAGCAGCAGCGCCAGCACCGCCCACGGCAGCGCCCATGGCGGGTCGAACACCGCGCCGCCCACCATCCACCGCGCCAGCGCATAGGCACCGGCGGCCAGAAGCCCGTCCAGCCCCACGTTCAAGCCGATCCGCACCAGGGAACGCCGCATCACCATGCCCCCTCTATACGTCCCCCGCCCGCGTCGGCCAACGCAACGCACCATTGTTCCCGCCGCGGCGGAAGCGTATGCCGACACGCGATGACCAACCCGCCCCGTCCCCCGCCCGGAAGCCGCGCCAAACCCGCGCTCGCAGCGGGCGAGCCCGGCGCCTGGCTCGCCTCCCCCCGCTCGCCCCGCCGCTGGCTGCGCCCGATCGCCAAGCTGTCCCTCGTCCTGCCCTGGACCGCCCTGTGCGCCAGCGCCCAGGCGGTCGCCCTCCTCCTCCCCGGCAACGGCAAGACCGTGCTGCCCCGCCTCTACTGGTCCGGCCTGTGCACCATCCTGCGCCTGCGCATCCGCATCACCGGCGCCATCGCCCACCCCACCCCCGACGGCCGCCCGGTGGTCTACGTCTCCAACCACTCCTCCTGGCTCGACATCCTCGTCCTCGGCGCCCGGCTCGACGCCTGCTTCTCCGCCAAGGAGGAGGTCGCCAAATGGCCGCTGATCGGCACCATCGCCCGCCTCGGCCGCACCGTCTATGTCCGCCGCAAGCGCAACTCCACCGCCCGCGAACGCGACGAAATGCGCGCCCGCCTCGCCGCCGGCGACAATCTCGTCCTCTTCCCCGAAGGCACCACCTCCGACGGCGCCCGCGTCCTGCCCTTCCGCTCCGCCTTCCTCTCCATCGCCGAAATCCCCGCCACCTCCGACGGCAAGCCCCCCATCGTCCAGCCGATCTCCCTGGTCTATGACCGCCTCGCCGGCCTGCCCACCGGGCGCGTCACCCGCCCGATCCTGGCCTGGTACGGCGACATGGAGATCGCCAGCCACTACTGGCAGCTCGCCCGCCACGGCGGCCTGCGCGCCACCCTGCTGATGCACCCCCCGATCGACCCGTGCGACTTCCCCGACCGCAAGGCGCTCGCCCAGGCCATCTGGCGTGCCTCCGCCGACGGCGCCGCCACCCTGCGCCAGAACCGCCCCGCCGATCCCGCGCCGCTCCGCTCGCCCTAGCCGGCGCCGCCGCGCAACGCGGCCATCCAGTCGGCAACCGTCTGCACCGGGCGGAAATCGACGGCCGAGGGCACGCGCTGCAATCCGGGAATGAACAACTGGCGCTTCATCGTCCGGTCGCGCGGCGTGCCGGTCAGCTCCGCACCGCCCGGCCAGGCCACCGTCCTGGCGTCCGCCCCGTCCGCGCCCGGGATATCCTCGAAGACCAGCCCGCCCACGCCGCCAAAGGCGCGCAGCGGCAACTTCACATCCGCCGTGAACATGCGGTTCAGCGCCGAAAACCCCCGCGGCGGCGGCGGCACGGCCAGATGCTGGCGCGCGATCCAAACCAGCGACTCCGCATCGCCCGCATGCTCCGCCAGCAATTCCAGCGTTTCGCGCGCCAGCCACCATCGCCCATACCGATCGGCATCCAGCGCCTTGCCGGTATCGCCGAAGCGGAAGATCGTGCTGCCCGGCCGGATCTTTTCCGGCTTGGGCATGAATATGCCGCCGGTGACGCGATCCGACGGATCCAGGCCACGCGCGGCGCGATAATTGCTGGTATAGGCGGCCCCTTCGAACTCCGCCGCGTTGGCCTCGCCCGCCATCTCCGATCCTCCCGCCGCGCGACCCGCCGCGCGATCATCCGGCCGCCGGCGGCATGAACACCCCGCCCACGCGACCCACTCCGGACCCATCATGCACCGAATCCCTTGACACAACGCCACCCTTGCCGGCGAAACTCGCAAACGTGACAGGAGGTGCGGAAGCGATCTTGCGCTTGACCCGCTGCGGGCAGACCGACATGTCTCCCCCATCCCGCCCGGGCCGCGCCCGGCGGGTGCAGCAGGAGACGCGCCGATGACCGCCCCCCCCCCACCTGCTCCCCCCTCATCCGCCACCCCGCGGGCGCCCGGCAGGCGCCTGCACATGATCACCTGGGGCTGCCAGATGAACGTCTATGACAGCGGCCGCATGGCCGATGTCCTGGCCCCCCTCGGCTACGCCCCCGCCGACCGGCCCGACGACGCCGACATGATCATCCTCAACACCTGCCACATCCGCGACCGCGCGGCGGAAAAGGTCTTCTCCGAACTCGGCCGCCTCCGCCTGGTCAAGCAGGCCCGCGCCGAAGCCGGCCACCCCACCATCCTCGCCGTCGCCGGCTGCGTCGCCCAGGCCGAGGGCGCCGAAATCCTCGCCCGCGCGCCCTATGTGGACATCGTCCTCGGCCCGCAGACCTACCACCGCCTGCCCGAAATGGTCGCCCGCGCCAGCCGCGCCGCCGGCGCCGTCATCGACACCGACTTCCCCGCCGAACAGAAATTCGACCACCTGCCCGAACAATCCGCCCCCCAGGGCCTCGCCGCCTTCCTCACCATCCAGGAAGGCTGCGACAAGTTCTGCTCCTTCTGCGTCGTCCCCTACACCCGCGGCAGCGAAGCCAGCCGCCCCGCCGCCGCCATCCTCGCCGAAGCCCGCCGCCTCGTCGCCCAGGGCACCCGCGAGATCACCCTGCTCGGCCAGAACGTCAACGCCTGGCACGGCGCCGGCCCCGACGGCGCGCCGCGCAGCCTCGGCTGGCTGATGCGCGCCCTGGCCGACCTCCCCGGCCTGCTGCGCCTGCGCTACACCACCTCCCACCCGCGCGACATGGACGACGAGCTCATCGCCGCCCACGCCGAAATCCCCGCCGTCATGCCCTTCCTCCACCTCCCGGTGCAGTCGGGCTCGGACCGCATCCTGGCCGCCATGAACCGCCGCCACAGCGCCGCGGACTACCGCGCCACCATCGCCCGCCTGCGCGCCGCCAGGCCGGACATCGCGCTCACCTCGGACTTCATCGTCGGCCACCCCGGCGAAACCGACGCCGACTTCGCCGCCACCCTCGCCCTGATCCGCGACATCGGCTTCGCCAGCGCCTTCAGCTTCAAATACTCCCCCCGCCCCGGCACCCCCGCCGCCGGCGCCCCGCACCAGGTCCCCGAACCCGTCAAGGACGCCCGCCTCCAGGAACTCCAGGCCCTCCTGCGCGACCAGCAGGCCGCCTTCAACGCCGATTGCGTCGGCCGCACCGCCCCGGTCCTGTTCACCCACACCGGCCGCCACCCCGGCCAGGTCGTCGGCCGCTCCCCCTGGCTCCAGCCGGTCCACGTCATCGGCCCCACCAGCCTGATCGGCCAGGAGCTGATGGTGAAAATCACCACCACCCACACCAATTCCCTCTCGGGAACCCTCGTCCCCGCCTCCAACCCGGCCGCAACACAGGAGAGAACCCCCGCTTGACCGATCTCGCCGCCCCCCCGGCTGCCCCGTCCGGCGTCCCGACCGCCGCCGCCGTCACCCTCCAGTTCGCCGACAACGCCCTGCTGTCGCGCCTGCTCGGGGACCATGACCGCCACCTCGTGCGCATCGAACAGGGCCTCGGCGTGCGGCTCGCCTGCCGCGGCAACCGCGTCGCCATCACCGGCGACGCCCCCCGCGTCGAAGCCGCCCAGGGCGCGCTGAACGGCCTCTACCGCCGCCTGCAGAAGGGCGAGCCCGTCGGCCCCAGCGACGTCGACGCCGCCATCCGCATGGCCGAGATCGACGACCCCCGCCGTCCCCATCCGCGCCTGCCGCTCTCCGACCTGCCCGCCATCCGCACCAAGCGCGGCGCCATCGGCCCCCGCTCGCCCGGCCAGGCCACCTATATGGACATGCTCGCCCGCCACGAGATGGTCTTCGCCGTCGGCCCCGCCGGCACCGGCAAGACCTACCTCGCCGTCGCCCAGGCCGTCGCCATGCTCACCGCCGGCAAGGTCGACCGCATCGTCCTCTCCCGCCCCGCCGTCGAGGCCGGCGAACGCCTCGGCTTCCTCCCCGGCGACCTCAAGGAAAAGGTCGACCCCTATCTCCGCCCGCTCTACGACGCGCTGCACGACATGATGCCCGGCGACCAGGTCATCCGCCGCATGGCCACCGGCGAGATCGAGGTCGCACCCCTGGCCTTCATGCGCGGCCGCACCCTCGCCCACGCCTTCGTCATCCTCGACGAGGCGCAGAACACCACCCCCGTCCAGATGAAGATGTTCCTCACCCGCATGGGCGAAGGCACCCGCATGGTCATCGCCGGCGACCTCACCCAGGTGGACCTGCCCCACGGCACCCGCTCCGGCATGCGCGACGCGCTGGACACGGTCGAGGGCGTGCCCGGCATCGCCGTCTGCCGCTTCGACAAGCGCGACGTCGTCCGCCACCCCCTTGTCGCGCGCATCGTTGACGCCTACGACCAGCGCAGCGCCGCCGAAGGCGACACCGCCCGCCGCCGCATCGTCCCCGCCCAGCCTGCCGAAGGGTCGCCAGGAAAATAGATGGACCCCTCCAGTAGACGGAGCCCCGCGCCAGCGGGGCTCCCATCCCACACCTCGGCCCCCCAACCAGCAGCCGAGGTCACCGTTCTTGTCGCCGACCCCGCCTGGCGCCGCTTCCTGCGCGCCCCGGAACGCGTGGCAACCCGCGCCGCCCTGGCCGCCGGCGGCCACGCCACCGTCGTGCTCGACAGCGACGCGGCGGTCAAACGCCTCAACGCCCGCCACCGCGCCCGCAACAAGCCCACCAACGTGCTCACCTTCGAACCCGCCGCGCCGGGCCTGCCCGGCGAGATCATCCTCGCCCTGGGCACCGTCCGCCGCGAAGCCGCCGCCGCCGGCCGCCGCCCGGCCGACCACCTCGCCCACCTCGTCGTCCACGGCATGCTCCACCTGCACGGCCACGACCACCACCGCGCCGGCCCCGCCCGCCGCATGGAAATGGCCGAAGCCCGCCTGCTCCACCGCCTCGGCCGCCCCAACCCCTGGGCCATGGCGGGCGCACGGCGATGAGCGCCTTCCCATGAGCGCCGGCCGCAACGGCATCCTCGACCGCATCCGCGCCCGCCTGCGCCGCCGCGCCGAACCCAGCCTGCGCGAATCCATCGCCGAACTGGTCCAGGAAGCCGCCGACAACCACACCGACAGCGGCACCGTCCCGGAACTCGACCGCCAGGAACGCGCGCTGATCGCCAACGTCCTGCGCCTGCGCGGCAAACAGGCCGACGACGTCATGGTCCCCCGCGCCGATATCATCGCCATGTCCGCCGACCTCTCGCTGGAACAGGCGCGGGAGAAAATGCGCAGCGACGGCCACTCCCGCCTGCCGGTGTTCCGCGAACAGCTCGACGACATCATCGGCATGGTCCACATCAAGGACGTCTTCGCCTTCGTCGGCCCGCCCGAGGAATTCAGCCTGGAAAACATCATCCGCCGCCCGCTGATGGTCGCCCCGCAACTGCCCGTGCTCGACCTGCTGCTGCAAATGCGCCAGGCCCGCATGCACATGGCCCTGGTGGTCGACGAATACGGCGGCATCGACGGCCTGGTCACCATCGAGGACCTGGTCGAGGAAATCGTCGGCGACATCAGCGACGAACACGACGAAGTCGAAGGCCCGCTGCTCACCGAACGCCCCGACGGCGCCATCGACCTCGACGCCCGCCTCCCCGTCGCCGACTTCGAGGCCCGCATGGGCGCCATCCTCACCGATGAGGAACGCCACGCCGACATCGACACCGTCGGCGGCCTGGTCATGACGCTGGCCGGCCGCGTCCCCGCCCGCAGCGAAATCATCGGCCACCCCTCCGGCGTCGAATTCCGCATCCTCGACGCCGACGCCCGCCGCATCCGCCGCCTCCGCGTCCGCCGCCCACCGCCAGCAGAATAGACAAGAAAAGAAGACTTCTTTTTGTGAACAAAAAGAAGCAAAAAAACTTCATTCACCACCACTTCCCTCCCCCCGTTCTTCACGGGGGGAGCCGGAGGGGGGCAACCCCACCCCCTGATTACTTCCCTCCCCCCGCTTCACGGGGGGAGCCGGAGGGGGGCCCGCGCCACCCCCTGAATACTTCCCTCCCCCCGCTTTGCGGGGGGAGCCGGAGGGGGGCCCGCCCCACCCCGCAACCGGACCACCCGAAACCCCCGCCATTGGACCATTGCCCGCCGCCCAAACCCGGTCAGAATGCCGCCATGAGCACCCTCCCGATCGGCCCCGAAGTTGACACCACCCCCCGCCCGCTGCCGGTGCGCACCCGCATCGCCGGCCGCTATGCCGAGCTGGAACCGCTCCACCCCCGCCACGCCCCGGAACTGTGGCAGGCGGTGAAGGCCGGCAGCCCCGACGGCGATGATTCCTGGGCCTATATGGGCTACGGCCCCTTCGCCAGCCAGGACGCGCTGGCCCGCTTCATCGCCGACTTCTCCACCACCCACGATCCCGTGGCCTGGGCCGTCCGCCCGGTCGCCACCGGCATCACCACCGGCTGGCTCACCCTGATGGAGATCCAGCCGAAAAACGCCGCCATCGAACTCGGCAACATCTGGTTCGGCCCCGCCATGCAACGCACCCGCGCCGCCACCGAGGCGATGTTCCTGCTGCTGAAATATTCCGCCGACGACCTCGGCTACCGCCGCCTGGTCTGGAAATGCAACAGCCTCAACGCCCCCTCCAAACGCGCCGCCGACCGCCTCGGCTTCACCTACGAAGGCTGCCACCGCAACCACCTCACGGTGAAGGGCCGCCAACGCCACACCGACTGGTACAGCATCACCGCCGACGAATGGCCCCGCTGCCGCAACGCCCTGGCCGCCTGGCTCGACCCGGCAAACTTCGCCCCCGACGGCACCGCCCGCCGCAGCCTGGCCGATATCCGGGCCACGCTGTGACGCGGCAGGGAAGGAGAAGCGCTTCTTTTTGAAAAAAGAAGCAAAAACTTTCATTCACTAAGGACTCCAACCCGTAGGTCGGATAAGCGAAGCGCCATCCGACTCTTCACTTGTACCAGTCAACGAAATATCCGACTCTTTCCAACAACCCGCCGTCATCCCGAGCGGAGCGAAGGACCCACGCTTTCGTCCCCGAAAGCAGGCGCTTTAACTCATATCAGCCCACGTTGACCCATATTTTATGGAGTCAATCTTT
>JADLHF010000022.1 GCA_020848935.1 Acetobacteraceae bacterium | reverse complement strand
GTCGGTGCCTGCCGCGGTCCAACTGGTGGTCATGCGCGTGCCAGCAGCATGGCGTCGCCGTAGGAGTAGAATCGGTAGCCGGTGGCAATGCCATGGGCATAGGCCGACCGCATGCGCTCGGTGCCTGCGAAGGCGCATACGAGCATGAACAGGGTGGAGCGCGGCAGGTGGAAGTTGGTCAGCAGCAGGTCGGCGCTGCGCAGCGTTGCGCCCGGCGTGATGAAGATCGCGGTTTCGCCCTGGAACGGGGCGATGGTGCCATCAGGCTGCACTGCCGATTCGAGCAGCCGCAACGTGGTGGTGCCGACCGACAGGATCCGTCCGCCGTGCTGCCGGGCCGCGTTGATTGCGGCGGCGGCCTCGGTGGTGATTTGGCCGCGCTCGGGATGCATGATGTGATCGCCGACGCGATCCGTTCGTACCGGCAGAAACGTCCCGGCCCCGACATGCAGCGTGACGGTGGTTCGGCGGACGCCATGCTTGCCAAGCCGTTCCAGCAATTCAGGCGTGAAGTGCAGCCCCGCGGTCGGTGCGGCAACGGCGCCGGGGTGGGTCGCGAACACCGTCTGGTAGTCCGTCGCATCCTGCGGCAGGACACCTTGCGGCCGGGAGATATAGGGTGGCAGGGCGAAGGCCCCCGCCTTGTGCAGGGCGCGGCCAAAGCTGTCGCCGGCAAGGTTGAAGCGCAGAACCACGGTGCCGCCCGCATTGCCGCGCGTGACGACGGCCGACAGCATGTCGTCGCCGTCAAATCGAAGCACGTCCCCAGCACGCAGGCGGCGCGCATTGCGGGCAAGGGCATGCCAGTCGCCCATTTCGTCAGGCCGGTCGAGGGTGATGCCGATCCGTGCGCCGCCGCGGCGGGCGGTCAATTGGGCCGGAATCACCTGCGTGTCGTTGGCCACCAGCATATCGCCGGGGCGCAGCAGGTCCGCCAGGTCGCGAACCACCCGGTCATGAAGGCCGTCCGCGGCAACGTGCAACAGGCGGGCGCTGTCGCGTGGGCTGGCCGGGTGCTGGGCGATCCGGTCCGGCGGCAGCACGAAGTCGAAATCCGCCACTTGCATCACGTGGCAACGGGCGTGACCCGCCGCACCAGACGCACCAGCGGGAATGCGATCAGCAGCGCCCAAGCCTTGCCGACCACCTGACCAGCCAGGTAGTCGAGGCTGTCATATGCCACCGTCAAGAATACCATGGAGTCCACCACAAGCCCGACGGCGGTTGAGGCGAGAACGGCAAGCAGCAGGCCGCGCCGCTGCAGCGGCGTGAAGACGGCGAAATCCGCCAGTTCGCCGAGCAGGAAGGCAGCCCCTGACGCCACCACCAGCGCGGGTGGCGCGAGCAGCAGCGATATGATGGCGCCGGCACCGATGGCAACCAGCGCCCAAAGCGGCCCCTGGAGGCGCTGGACGATGTCGCGCAATACCAGCGCCGCGCCGATCATCAGCACGCCGGAAGGCGCCATCACGCCCGGCGCCACCGGAATCAAGCATGGGCCGTTCGGCACGCAGACCGTGCCGACATGCTGGATCATCCAGTTTGCAAGCGGAATGCAGATCAGGAACAGCATGAACGCGACGCTGCCCAGGACGACTGGGTGCCGCAACGCATCAATCCCGCAGGTAGGTGGCGATTTCGATCAGGTTGCCATCGGGATCGCGGCAATAAACCGAGGTGATCGGGCCAAGCGCGCCCACTTTCGCTGCCGGCCCTTCGACAATGGTCACGCCACACTTGGCGAGATGCTCCACCACGTCGGCCGGGCGGATCGCGGTAACGAAGCACAGGTTCTGCGAGCCGGTCACGGGCGCGGCGGCGGTGTTGGGGCGAGCCTCGAGCGTGACCGGGTCGAGGTTGATCTTCTGACCCCCGAACCGCAGCGCGGTGCGGTTGCGGGGGCCGAATTCCTCCCGCTCCATCCCCAGCACACGCTGATACCACGAGGCGGAGACCTCCATGTCGCGGCATGAAAGGACCATGTGATCCAGGCGATCAACAGTGAAGCGCATCTATTCGGTGCCCTCGTAGAAGTCGTTGCCCTTGTCGTCGATGACAATGAAGGCGGGGAAATCCTCGACCTCGATGCGCCACACCGCCTCCATGCCGAGCTCGGGGTATTCGAGCACTTCCACCTTGCGGATGCAGTCCTGCGCCACGCGAGCGGCCGAGCCGCCGACGGTGCCGAGGTAGAAACCACCGAACTTGCGGCACGCTTCGCGCACCGCGCGGCTGCGGTTGCCTTTGGCCAGCATCACGAAACTGCCGCCTGCGGCCTGGAAGGCATCGACGTAGCCGTCCATGCGACCCGCCGTGGTGGGGCCGAAGCTTCCGGTGGGCAGGCCTGCGGGCGTTTTTGCCGGGCCTGCGTAGTACACCGGGTGGTTCTTGATGTAGTCCGGCAGCGCGTCGCCGGCGTCCAGCCGCTCCTGCAGCTTGGCATGGACGATGTCGCGTGCCACCACCATGGTCCCGGTGAGCGCAAGGCGCGTCTTGACCGGGTGCCTGGTCAGTTCGGCGCGGATCTCGGACATGGGGCGGGTGAGATCGATCCGGACGACCTCGCCGCCGAGGATGTCGTCGGTCACCTCGGGAAGGTATTTTCCCGGATCAGTCTCGAGCGCTTCCAGGAAGACACCCTCGGGGGTGATCTTGGCCTTGATTTGGCGGTCGGCGGAGCAGGAGACGCCGATACCCACCGGCAGGCTGGCGCCATGCCGCGGCAGGCGGATCACCCGCACGTCGTGGCAGAAATACTTGCCGCCGAACTGGGCACCGATGCCGATATTGCGGCTGATCTCCAGCACCTTCTGCTCCATCTCCAGGTCGCGGAAGGCATGGCCCGCCGTGCTGCCATGGGTTGGCAGCGTGTCGAGGTATTTCGTGGAAGCAAGCTTGACCGTCTTCAGGGTGGCCTCGGCGGACGTGCCGCCGATGACGATGGACAGGTGGTAGGGCGGGCAGGCCGAGGTGCCCAGCGTCTTCATCTTGGTCTCCAGGAACTTCACGATGCGCTCTGGCGTAAGGATCGCGCGGGTTTCCTGGAACAGGAACGACTTGTTGGCACTGCCACCGCCCTTGGCGACGAACATCAGGTGGTATTCGTCGGCGTGATGCTCCCCCGGTGCGGCCAGGATGTCGAATTGCACCGGAAGGTTGTTGCCGGTGTTGACCTCCTGGAACATGTCCAGCGGCGCCATCTGGGAGTAGCGCAGGTTCGTCTCGGTATAGGTACGGTGCACCCCCCAGGACAAAGCCTCCTCGTCGTCGCCGTCGATCCAGACGCGCTGGCCTTTCTTGCCGAAGATGATCGCGGTGCCGGTATCCTGGCACATCGGCAGCACGCCGCCGGCCGAGATGTTGGCGTTGCGCAGCAGGTCGAGCGCCACGAAGCGGTCGTTGCTGGAGGCATCGGGGTCGTCCAGGATGGCGCGCAAACTCGCCAGGTGCGCCGGCCGCAGCAGGTGCGAGACGTCGCGAAACGCCTGGAAGGCCAGGTCGGACAACGCCTCGGGCCTGATCCGCAAAACGGTAAACCCGTCGCACGTGCTGGTCGTCACACCGGCGATGTCGAGCTTCCGCCACGGCGTGGGGTCGGGACCCAGCGGGAACATCGGCGAATAGTGGAAGTTCGCAGGCCGCGGCGGCAGGGCGTTCATCATCGGATCTCCAACTCGGTGGTGTCAGGCAACGCCGTCAGGTTTCGCGCGGCGGTGTTCGGCGGCGAAAGGCATCCAGGCTGACCACCTGTGGCGCCTCGGCCGTCGGCGCGCCGGCATCGTCGGATTGTGCCTCGTCTTCCCCGCCCTCGGCCTTGGGCGTGTAGTGGAAGCGGACCCCGAAGCGCACATGGGGGTCGGCGAAGGCCGTGATGGCGGAAATCGGGATCACCAACGTGCTCGGCACGCCGCCAAACGACAAGCCGATACTGACATGCCCAGCGTCCTCGGCGCCGTCGCCTTGATCGACGGTGAGGTCCCAGAACTGATGCTGGAGCACGATTGTCATCTCCTGCGGATATTGGGTGCGAAGCCGGGGAGGAACAACGGTGCCGGGATCGTCCGTCCTGAACGTAAGATAGAAGTGATGTTCGCCAGGAAGGCCGTTCTGGGCGGCATACCGCAGCGCCTGGACGGCGACGTGCCGCATCGCCTGCTCCGTCCAGGAGTCATAGGGCATCAGGCTTTCCGGTGTGGTCGGGCCGGTGCCGTCGGAGTCGTCTTCCATTGCTCGCCTCGCGGTGCCGCGCCGGCCCCTAGCGCCTGGGGCTTCGGCGGGAATGACTGATCGATAGTCCGGTCCGCGTCACACGCCAAGCCATGGCGGCTTCAAGGCGACGATGCGCGGTAGGACGGGGCAATCCTGGCTATGTGCACCCGGCAGCCAGCCCAGGCTCATCAGGAACTCGCCGACGATCTCGCCGCCGGTGAAACGGAACGTCTGGCGGAACAGCTTGACCCAGGCCGCCTTGTCGCGCGGATGGTGCGCGTCCAACCAGGCGGCGAACCCGCCGTGGCTGCGGCGCAGGTCTCGAACGATCCGCGCATTCTCGATGATGGCCTGCACTTTCAATCGGTTGCGGATGATGCCGGGATCGGCCAGCAATCTGATGCGGTCGGCTTCGCTGAAACCTGCGATCCGATCGATGTCATAGTCCGCGAACGCGGCGCGCAGTGATCCTCGGCGCTTTAGAACGATATCCCACGACAGACCGGCCTGCATGATTTCCATGCAAAGACGTTCGAACAAGACGGCCTCGTCGCGCGCGGGAAAGCCGTGCTCGCTGTCATGGTAGTGGCCGTGGACCGGGTGGCCGACGGCGAACGTGCAATAGCTCGACATGCGTCAAGGGTGGCGAGGCGACAGCCACGGTGCAAGTGGCGCTATTCCCGCCGATTGGTTGCCCAACGCGGTTTCGGGTGCGGGAAAGTGGGGGGCTTCTGTTGCCCGGTGCCCCCCGAACCGCGCTTATCGCTTATGCAGCGACAGCGAGCGCCTCATGATTGTCATTGGCACTTGTGATACGGCCCGATAACGGCGGAACCATGCCGGGCAAAAGATGAGTCTTTACCACGCGTGTCGAGCCTGTTTCGCCCCCATGCGCCCGCGGCTGCGGGCTTTGGTGGAGGCGCCGGGCACTGCCCCCGGGTCCACAACGATTATTCCACACACCGTTTATCGCCATAGCCGGCAAGCCGGCACACGGAATATAGGGTGTCCGCACGCCGAATGGAAGGGAGTATGTCCATGGCCCTGAACGAGGAGCAGCTTGCCGCGATCGAGGCCCAGCGCGCGCAGTGCGTCGGGACGCGGCGCGCCACCGTGCCGGCGTTGGAGGCGCTGCTCTACACCGCCGTGCCGGTGCTCGATCACGGATTCGTGCGCGCGATCGACTACATGGGCGACGACGCCGCCGTCGTGCAGGCCGCGCGCGTGTCCTATGGCCGGGGAACGCGGCGGGTATCGGAAGATGGCGGGCTGATCCGCTACCTGATGCGCCACCGGCACACGACTCCATTCGAGATGTGCGAGATCAAGTTCCATGTGAAGCTGCCGATCTTCGTCGCCCGGCAGTGGATACGCCATCGGTCGGCGAACGTGAACGAATACTCCGCCCGCTATTCCATCCTCGACAGGGAGTTCTACCTGCCGGCCGCCGAACACCTGGCGGCGCAATCCGCCAGCAACCGGCAGGGGCGCGGCGACGTCCTGCAAGGGGTGGAGGCGGCCGAGGTGCTCGACCTGTTGCGCACCGATGCGACGCGAAACTACGACCACTATGTGGCGATGCTCAACGAGGGCGTGGATGGCGCGGCCGTGGACCCCAACCGGCAAGGACTGGCGCGCGAGCTGGCCCGCATGAACCTGACGCTGAACACCTATACCCAGTGGTACTGGAAGACCGACCTGCACAATCTCCTGCATTTCCTGTCGCTGCGCGCCGATGCGCATGCACAGTACGAGATCCGTGCCTATGCGGAGGTCATGCTTGCGATGGTGCGGGCGTGGGTGCCCATGACGTGCGCGGCATTCGAGGACTACCGAATGGGGGCGGTCACCTTCTCGGCCGGCATGCTTGCCGCGGTCAGGCGCATGCTGGCGGGCGAGCCGGTCATGCAGAAGGATAGCGGCCTGTCGCAGCGGGAGTGGGCGGAGATGATGGCGGCACTGGGGCGCGCGGCGTGATCGTCTGCTTCGGCTCGGTCAACCTGGACCTGATTTTCGCGCTCCCCCACCTTCCGGCGGCAGGGGAGACGGTGTTGGCGCCGGCCATGACGATCGAGCCGGGCGGCAAGGGGGCCAATCAGGCCGTCGCGGCGGCGCGCGATGGGGCCCATGTCGTGTTTGCCGGTGCCGTGGGCACGGATGCGCTGGCGAATGACGCATTGCGGCTGATGCGGGCGGCCAACATGGACACGAGCCGCATTGCCGTGGCGCAGGCTGCAACCGGCTGCGCAGCGATTTGCGTTGATCCCGCGGGGCGCAACTTCATAGCGGTCGCAAGCGGCGCCAATCTGGCGGCACGACACGCGCAGGTGGAGGCGGCGTTGCTGGGGCCAGGCACGACGGTGCTGTTGCAGATGGAGGTGCCGCGTGCGGAGATCGAGGCTTTGGTCCGCCGGGCACGCGCGGCGGGTTGCCGGATCGTGCTGAATGTGGCGCCAGCCGCGCCGTTGGATGAGGCCGCGCTGCGGGCCGTCGATATTCTGGTGGCCAACGAAGGCGAGGCGTCGTTCCTTGGCGAGTTGTTGGGCTGCGGGGCGGACGCGGCTGCCCTGAATGCCCGGCTGGGTGTGGATGTGGTACTGACCCTGGGCGAACGCGGCGTGGAGGCCGCGACCGCCGGTGGGGTGGTCCACTTGGCTGCGCATCCCGTTGACGTCGTTGACACCACCGGCGCGGGTGACTGCTTCACCGGCGTGTTGGCGGCCGCCCTGGATCGCGGGTTGGCGCTTCCCGCCGCCCTGGCGCGGGCCAATCTTGCCGCCGGGCTGTGCTGTACGCGGCCGGGAACCCAGGGCAGCATGCCGATGGCCGCACAGACGTCTGCCGCGATCAGGAAATGACGATCCGTGGGCCGGCCGCCTTGCCCTCGCCGCCCTGCAGCTTGCTCCAGAGCCGGGCAGCCAGCGCCGTATAGGCCAAGGCTCCCTCGCTTTGCGGTGCGCTCGCCACGATGGGGGCGCCGGCGTCGGCCGCACTGCGGATATCGAGCAGGAGCGGGATCTCGCCCAGGAATTCAGCGCCGAGCTTCGTCGCCTCGGCCCGCGCGCCGCCATGGCCGAATATCTCGGTTCGGTGGCCGCAATTGGGGCAGCAGAAGAAGCTCATGTTTTCAACCAGGCCCAGCACCGGCACGTGTGTCGTTTCAAACATCCTCACGCCCCGCCTGGCATCCAGCAGCGCAATGTCCTGCGGCGTGGAGACGATGACGGCGCCGGTCAGGGCCACGCGCTGGGCCATGGTCAATTGCGCGTCGCCGGTTCCGGGCGGCATATCGACGATCATGATGTCCAGCTCGCCCCACTCGACCTGTCCCATCATCTGTTCGAGGGCGCCCATGACCATCGGCCCGCGCCAGATCATCGGCGTCTCCTCCTCGACCAGAAAGCCGATCGACATGGCCTTCAATCCCCATGCGTCAAGCGGGATCATCCGGTCGCCACGAACCTCGGGCTTGCGCGCCAGGCCCAACATGCGCGGCAGGCTGGGGCCGTAGATGTCGGCATCGAGCAGACCCACACGCAGCCCCTGGCGGGCGAGCGCCACGGCCAGGTTGACCGCGACCGTCGACTTGCCGACGCCGCCCTTGCCGGAGGCGACGGCGACGATGGCACCGACTTGGGTCAGGAGCGCCGGCTTTTCGGCGGCCGCCCGGCCATGCCGGTGACCCCTCGGGCTGCCCGATTGCGCCGGTGCGGGGGCCGCGGCAACCTTGTGTGCCGTCAGGACCGCGGACGCGTTCTGCACGCCGCGTTGGCCGGCCAGCAGCTTCTCCACCTGCTGGCGCACCGGCTCCATGGCCGCGGCCCGCGCACGATCGGTCAGCAGGCTGACCTGAACCAGCAGGCCATGGGGACCAGACCGAACCTCGACACCCTCCACCAATCCGGCCGCAATGATGTCCCGGCCACTCGCGGGGTCGGGTATGGTGCGAAGAATCTCCCGCAGCGAAGCACTGGTCGGTTCGGTCATGCGCTTGAAAACCCTTCGCACCCAGTCAATATACCACCGTGTCATGCCAGGGATATGGCGGGTTCCCCCCCGTGTGCCAATGGCCAACACGCAGATCAGCGGAAACGCGATACAGGAGCGTCCCACACCCATGACTTCTTCTAATGGCGGCCGCGGCAGTGATGCGGGCGACTTCTCGGTCGTCGCGTCCGGAAGCGGTGGCGGCGGACCATGGGGCACGCCGCCCGGTGGAGGGCCGCGTGGCAGTGGTCCGCAGGGCCCGTGGGGCGGCGGGCCGCGGGGGAATGGCGGGGGCGGCCAGCCGCCCGATCTCGATGAGCTGATTGCCAGGATTCAGGCCATGTTCCGCGGTGCGATGCCGGGCGGAGGCGGCGGTTCGCGCGTTCCATCGATGATGGGTGGCGGGCGAGGGGTTGCCATCGTGGCTGCATTGATAGCGGTCGTATGGCTCGGCAGCGGATTCTACCGGGTGCAACCCGACGAGCAGGGTGTGGTGCTGCGCTTCGGCGCGGTCAATCGCACCGCATTTCCGGGTTTGAACTATCATGTTCCCTGGCCGGTCGAGCGCGTGATCAAGCCTGCCGTGACAAGGATCAACCGCGTTGAGGTTGGCTACATCTCGCCCAGTAGCGACATTCGCGCCATAGAGCTGCGTTCCACGCGCGGCGTATCGGGCGGCACACGTGACCTGCCGGAGGAGAGCCTGATGCTCACCGGCGATGAGAATATCATTGACATCAACTTCGCTGTGTTCTGGCGCATCCGCGATGCGGGGGAATTCCTGTTCAACACCCGTTCGCCAGAGATCACGGTCAAGGCGGTGGCCGAGAGCGAAATGCGCGAGGTGATAGGCCGTACGCCGATCCAGCCGGCGCTGACGGATGCGCGCGCGCGCATTGAGGCCGATGTGCGCCGCGGGGTGCAGCAGATCCTCGACAGCTACAAGGCCGGAGTCGAGATCACACAGGTTCAGCTACAGAAGGTTGATCCGCCGGACGCAGTCATTGAGAGCTTCCGCGATGTTCAGCGCGCCACGACCGATGCCGAGCGCGCCCGCAACGAGGCTGACACCTACCAGAACGACATCGTACCGCGCGCCCGCGGCGACGCGGCCCGGTTGGTGGCCGAGGCGGAAGGTGCGCGCCAAGTGTCGATTACAGAATCCACCGGCCAGGCGCAGCGGTTCCTGTCTGTGCTGCGGTCCTATCAGGCGGCCAAGGATGTGACGATGGAGCGACTTTACCTGGAAACCATGCAGAACGTCCTGAGCACGACCCCGTCCATCATCGTCGATGACCGCTTGCAGGGAGTGGTGCCCTTCCTCCCGCTCGGGGAGGCGGGGCGAGCGGGCCTGCCACTTCCAGCAGCAGGAAGTCCATCGCCGCCTTCCAGCAGCGCTCCGGCGCGGGGGACACAGCGATGAACCGCTTTGGAATGGTAGGTCTCGCTGGGGCAGTCGTACTGGCTATTGGAGCGCTTTCGACGCTGTTTACCGTCGAGCAGACCGAGCAGGTGCTGATTACCCAATTTGGTGAACCGGTCAGAGTGATAACGAAGCCGGGTCTGCACGCCAAGATTCCGATGGTGCAGACCGTGATCAGCTTCGATCGGCGCCTCCTGGATTATGAATTGCCGCCCGAAGAGGTCATTCTGGGCGATCAACGCCGGCTAATTGTCGATAGCTTTACCCGGTACCGCATCACCGATCCGTTGCGCTACTATCAGGCCGTTGGACCAACCGAGAACGGCATTCGCGCGCGCCTCAATTCCGTCGTCTCGTCAGCGCTGCGTCGCGTGCTCGGCAACGAGCAACTGCTCAATGTGCTGTCGTCCGACCGGATTCGGATCATGACCCTGATCCGCGACCAGGTGAACTCGGAGATGGGCAATTTCGGCGTTGCGGTGGATGATGTGCGAATCCGCCGTGCCGATCTCCCGGCGGGCAATACCCAGGCGATCCTGTCGCGCATGCAGTCCGAACGGCAGCGGGTGGCGGCCCAGCTGCGCGCCGAGGGCGCGGAGGCGGCGGCGCGCATCCGCGCCGATGCGGACCGCGAGCGCACCGTGGTGCTAGCGACAGCGCGCGGCACCGCGGACAAGATCCGAGGTGAGGGCGAAGGCCAAGCAATTGCCATATACGCTGACGCCTTCAATCGCGATCCGCATTTCTTCAAAGTGTGGCGAACGCTGCAAGCCTATCGGGAGTCGTTCTCGGCTGGTGGATCCCGGCTCGTGCTGACCTCGGGCGACGGATTCCTGAAGCTGCTGCGTGAAGCGCCAGTGCCCAGCCCTGATGAGGCAGCTGCCGGCGCCGCACCTGCCGCTGGGCGCTGACTGTTGGGGCCGCGAAAGCGACCCGACTTGGCGAAGGCGGTCTGCGGTGGGGTGGCGTTGGCGCGATGGTAAGCCCATGGCGCCGCTACCGGGAGAGCTACGGGTCCCTTGCGGCACTCCGTTGGGGCGCCCACATTGTGCGCGTGATTGAAGAGGTGCCTTACATGTTGTCATCCGGGGTATCGCCTCGTGCGCGGCCACGTCTGGGTGCGGTGATACTTCGTGTCGGGCTCGCCGCGCTTGTCATGACGGTGGCGGCGCCGGCGTCCACATCACTGGCGCCCGTCGCTTTGGCGCGTTCGGCACCGGAGAGCTTTGCCGACCTGGCCGCAAAGCTTCTTCCGGCGGTCGTCAACATCTCCACCAGCCAATCGGTGAGCGCCCGTGGTGACCGCGGCGGCCCCGATATGCCGCAATTCCCACCGGGTTCGCCCTTTGAGCGGTTCTTTCGCGATTTCATGGAGCGTAACCGGCCGCCCGGCGGCCCGCCGGGCGCCACCCCGCCACCGCGCACTGACCGAAATGCTCCAACCCGCCGCTCGCAGAGCCTCGGGTCGGGCTTCATCATCGACGCCTCGGGCATCGTGGTGACCAACAACCACGTCATCGACGGCGCCGATGAGATCACCGTGACACTTCACGAAGGGCTCATGCTGAAGGCGACGCTGATCGGCAAGGATGAACGGACCGACATCGCGGTGTTGAAGGTTGTGGCCGTCAAGCCGCTGCCATCGGTGCCGTTCGGCGATTCCGACACCGCCCGGGTGGGCGATTGGGTGCTTGCAATTGGCAATCCGTTCGGCCTGGGCGGCACAGTCACGGCAGGCATTGTATCGGCGCGCGGACGGGATATCCAACAGGGGCCCTACGACAACTTCATCCAGACCGATGCGGCGATCAATAAGGGCAATTCAGGAGGGCCGCTGTTCAACATGGCAGGGGAGGTTGTGGGTATCAATACCGCGATTTACTCGCCCACTGGCGGCTCTGTCGGCGTAGGATTTTCGATTCCCGCCAATCTGGCGAAGAACGTGGTGGCGCAGTTGCGCGATTTCGGACGGGCGCGCCGCGGCTGGCTCGGGGTGCGGATCCAGCAGGTGACGCCGGACATCGCGGAGAGCGTGGGGTTGAAGGAACCGGTGGGTGCCATGATCGCCGGAGTGACCGATGGCGGCCCCGCGGAGTCGGCCAAGATACGCAATGGCGATATTGTGATGAAGTTCAACGACCACGAAGTGCGCGACATGCGTAGCCTCCCGCGCATCGTCGCCGACACCGAGATTGGGAAGCAGGTGCCCGTCGTCGTCTGGCGTGATGGCAAGGAGGTGACCCTCAATGCCAAGGTGGGTGAATTGCCCGACGACCAACGCGTTGCGTCGGCTGCGCCGGACAAGCCTGCCGCGGTGCAGTCATTGCAGCTCCCGGACCTAGGCCTGCAGCTTTCTCCCATCACGGCGGAGGCACGCGAGCGGTTTCAGCTGGGCAATGATCAAAAGGGGGTCCTGATCACCGGTGTTCTGCAGGGTACAACCGCTGGCGACAAGGGGCTCAAGCCGGGTGACGTGATCGTCGAAGTACAGCAGGAAGAAGTGCTGACCCCGGCGGACGTCCAGGAACGGGTCGAAAAGGTCCGCAAGGCAAACCGCCGCTCAGTCCTGATGCTGGTTCAGACCGGCGATGGGTTGCAATGGGTGCCGCTCTCGCTATCGCCGGGCGATCGGGCGCCTGGCTGATCGAGCTGAATCGCCGATAGAGCGCCGTGATGATAGAGCGCCGTGATATCCGTAACAGCCATCGAAGTTGGACTTGTCAGGGGATCCGCTTGGTCACGATTTCGCGTTTGCCGTGATCCACGCGTCGTAGGCCTGCATGAACCCATGCAGGAATATCCGCGTCCCGTCATTGGCGAGCTTGCCATTGGCGTCGAACAACTTGTCGGCACCGCCGATATAGGCTTCGGGCTGCGCCATCGTGGCGACATTCAGGAAGACGAGCGACTGCCGCAAATGATGGTTGGCGCCGAACCCGCCTATTCCGCCCGGCGAGGCGCTGACGACTGCGCCCGGCTTGCCGCTCCATACACTCTTGCCATAGGGGCGCGAGCCGATATCGACCGCATTCTTCAGCGCGGCTGGCACCGAGCGGTTATGCTCGGGCGTGACGAAGAGAACCGCGTCTGCCGCCCTGATCCGTTCGCGAAATGCGGTCCATGGCGCCGGCGGATTTCCGTCGCCGTCCCGATCGTAGATGGGCAAGTGCCCGATCTCGATGATGCTGAGCGTCAGCCCCGCCGGTGCCACTTCGGCGAGCGCGTTGGCCACCTTGCGATTGATCGAATCCTTGCTGAGGCTGCCGACGAGCACGGCGACGTCGCGCATCTTGTCCATTACGATTCCCTTTCCCTGCCGGACGATCCGGCAACGCCTGCGAGGTGGGCAGCTTAGCAGGTTCCGGCCGTGATCGCCGCAGCGGTGTCGCCATGGAATGGCAGCGGCAGGGCGTAAGGATCAACCGGCCTGCGATCCGCTTCCCGGCGCCAGAACGCCGTCGCTCAACACCGGGCCGCCTGTTTTCCTCCCCTGGCCAAGCCAGCCACCTGCGGGGTTCGCGTGCGCCGTCATCTGTCCGGCGGGCGGCGCGCGGGCGCGGTTGATGGCAAGGGCTGATAGGCGCGTGCGGGATCGGCGCGCGGGATTCTGAGCGACGCTATGGCGATGAAGCCGAGCGTTCCCGTCGCCAACGCGAACGCGATGCCCCACTGATAGCTGCCGGTCATGTCCACGATCAATCCGACCAGCGGGGGCCCCAGGACCGCGGAGAACCCCGAGGAGGTGAAGAAGGTGCCAAGGATCGCGCCCAGGTTCTGCGCGCCGAACAACTCCGTCAGCACGACCGGCATCAAGGAGATGCGCAGGCCGTAGCCAAGCCCGAGGGTGATGGCGAACACCACCAACCAGGGATAGGAGGGTGCCGTCAGCCACAGGACATAGCTTGCGGCCATCAGCAGGACCGAGGTCTTGAACAGCAGGGCCGTGTCGATCCACCGGCTCAGCACGCCAATGCCAAGCCGGCCCAGGATGCTCACCCCGCCCACCAGCGCCAGCAACGCCGATCCAGCTACCTGGCTCGCGCCATGGGCGGAGGCATAGGCCGGCAGGAACACCAGCGGCACGAAAAGAGCCGTCGTCGCAAGCATCCAGGAGGCATACAGCGTCAGGAACTCGAAGCTGCGGACGATGCCGCCGAGGGGTTGGCGCGTGCCCGTCGTGGCGAGCGGCGGCGGCCGAACCAAGGCAGCGACCACCATGAGCAGCACGGCGCAGCCCACGCCCAGGAGCATGATCGCGCTGCGCCAGCCATAGCAATCGATGAGTATCGAGGACAGCGGCGGCAGGGTCAGCAAGCCGCACCCGGAGCCCGCGGCGGCGGTTCCAAATGCCGCGCTGCGGTGGCGGACGAACCATCCGCCGAGAATTGCAAGCGTGGGCATGTAGGCGCAGGCCGCACCGATGCCGACACCGACGCCGTAGGTGAAGTAGCCTTGCCACATCTGTTCGATGACACCGGTGAGAATGAGGCCGCCGCCCAGCACCGCCGCACCCAGCCCTGCCATGACCGCAGGCCCGAACCGGTCGCCAAGATGGCCGGCGACGGAGCCGGCCAGGTAAAAGATCAGGCCGGTGACCGAGAAGAAGGCGGAGATGGCGGCCCGGCTTCCCCGGAATTCCGCGACCATTGGCGCGAAGAAGGCACCGAAGCTGTACAGATTCCCGAAGACCACGAAGCCCACGACAAAGGCCGCCAGAACCATGGCCCAGGCCCGGCGCGAATCCGGCACGTCCATCGGGCGTTTCCTTCTTGAAAAACCATCGAAGTCCCACCGCGAAGCAGGGCAACCGGACCGTTCAAAGGCTGCCAAGGTACGAATGCCACGGCAATGGGAACACTCCGATTCGTGCTCTCGCTCACTGTTCCCGACTGCCGCCGTGGTTCCTCGGCTCCGGGAGTCCGCGGGCAATGGCATTCGGGCGATTTTCTTGGTGCACTCGCGGTGTGGACGTAATTAAATCGATATCGTATCGCTCCGAGTGTCAAATATCCGGGGTCATGGCGTGGACAGAGGCTTGGCTCCACGGCTGCTGTGACAGGGTACGCACGGGAATTCGGATGTGCGGCTTTCGCTGTCCGGGAGCGTCGATGTGCGGCGGCATGTGCTGCGGTGATGTGTCGGAGCGAAAGCCCCATGATCGACGCCAGCCACGCCGCCACGTCCGACGCTGGCGTGACGCGGTCGCCGAACTGGCCGCATTTCAGGCCCCGTCTGCTGCCTGGCTCGATGCGCTGTCCACCAGCCCGTTCGACAGCCCCACGGCCGAAGCCTTGGAAGGGATCTGCGATCAGGTGGGGTGTTGGCGCGGCGGGCGAGGGGATTTCGCGGTCGTTGGACTTGGCCTAGGATTCGGCGGTCACAGGCAGCGGAGTGGGGCGATGGGCAAGCCGGGCAGCATGAGCGATGTTGAGTGGGGGATGCGCTGCGATCTCGCCGCGGCATTTCGGCTGTCCGTTCGTTTCGGGTTCAATGAGGGGCTGGGCAATCATTTCAGCCTGATGATGCCCGACAGTGATGACCGCTTCCTGGTCAATGGTCGTGGGCTGCTGTTTCAGGAGATTACTGCCAGCAACCTCCTGGTGGTGGACTTCAAGGGCAACGTCATCTCGGGCGACCGCGAGGTTCGACCGGTGGCCTACCACATCCACGCCCCCGTTCACGCGGCCAACCCGGCGGCGAAATGCGCCATCCACCTGCACCCGCCCCACCTGACGGCGCTGGCGATGATCGAGGGCGGCAGACTGGGCATGGCCCATCACAATAACCTGCTGGTCAATCATCGCGTCGCCTATGATGACGAAGCCACCGGCCCGGCGACGAACCTGGAGGAGGGGTACCGTCTCGCCCGCGCCATTGGGGATGCGACCACGCTGGTGATGGCCAATCATGGCGTGATGACGGTTGGCCCGACCGTGCACGACGCGTTCCACGAGGTTTATACCGTGGAAAAAACGGTGGGCTACCAGCTTCATGCCGCCGCCACTGGCATGGCGCTGCGCCGGCAACCCGACCATCTGCGCTGGACGCACCATCGCGGGGCCTGGAGCGATGTGCATGATGGTCGCCAGTTCCTCGATGCCTGGCGCCGCGTACTCGATCGCGACGAGCCGGACTATGCGAGTTGAGGCGGGGTTGCGGGGGTGTTCCGGCCGCGGCTCCCCGCTGGGGACTCAGGCCGATCGGCGCCAATCCAAATAGGGTTGGGCTTCGCCTGGGGTGATTGCGCGCCGTGTCGGCTTGGCAATCGGCTGGCAGCTTGGTGGCGGGTCGTTGGCGAGCGTGCGATGAATTGCCTCAACCGCGCCGATGGCGCGTCTGCGCGCGCCGCCGATGACAATTGCGGTCCTGCCTGTCGGCCGTGGCGACGGCCATGCCCAGCAACAGGCCGGACGTGAAGGTCAATATATGCCCAGCGGCCATGACCGGTCTTGCGCGCGCCGCAGCCAGGCTTTTGCAGCGTAATCCCCTGTTCCGGGGCGGGCGCCAAGAAAACATCCTCTGGCACCGGCGAACATAAGCCGCCAAAGCAGTGCTCGCCTACTCCACCAACCGCGCCCGCAACGCGCCGCGCCGGGCATCGTCCAGGCCGATGCGGTCGCGCAGATAGGCATCGGTGCCGCCATGCCCGGTCTGGATCGCCTCGAATGCCGCGTCCAGGAACGAATTCTGCACGCTCAGCAGCGTGTCGGCCACTTGCGGCGGCAGGCCGGCCACCACCGCGGCGTCGCGCCGCCACAGCCGGTTGGTGGCAAGGTAATCGTGTCGGATCACCTCCTCCTCCACCCCCAGCGCCGCCAGGATCAGCATCGCGGCCACCCCGGTGCGGTCCTTGCCGGCGGTGCAGTGGAACAGCAGCGGCGCCGGCACGTCATTCACCAGCAGGTCGAACATGGCACGGTAGCGATGGTGCCAGTCGTTGATGTACGAGCCATAGGCAAGGCGCATCACCCGTGCCACGTCCTCGGCGGTGGACGCCGGATCGTTCATCAGTTCGCGCATGGCGGTGCCGGTGATCGGGGTGATGGTCAGCGCGTGGATCGTCACGGCCTCGGCCGGGCGCGTCGGCCAGCGGGCGCGTTCGGCGTCGCCACGGAAATCGACGATATGGCGCACGCCCAGCTCACCCAGCGCGGCGGTGTCGCCGGGGGTCAGCGCATGCAGCGCGGCCGAACGGAACACCTGCCCGCGCCGAACCCTCCCCCCATCCCGCGTCGGCCAGCCGCCGAGATCGCGCAGGTTGCTGACCCCTTCCAGCGGAATTTCGTGCGGCAGTTCGACAATGCTGGACATCACGGCGCCTCGCGGTCGAATTCAAAGCGGTAGCCGATGCCAGCCCGGCGCACCCGGCCGACATGCGGCGCGCCGAAATGGGCGGGGAACACCAGCGCCCCGGTCTCGCAGCACTGGTCGAGCACGCGGCGGCGGGAGGTTTCGGCCTGCTTCGGGTCGGTGCAGAAGCGGCTGGACCATTCCGGGCGGTACACCTGGATCGGGTGGTGCATCACGTCGCCGATGAAAACGCCCTCATCGCCGCCGCTGAACAGGCGCAGGACGACATGGCCGGGCGCGTGGCCGGGGGCGGGTTCGATCAGCAGGCCGTCACCGATCTGGTCGGTCATCGCCACCTCCATCGCCTGTCCGGCGGCAACCACCGGCAGCACGGAATCCTGGAAGATGGCGGCCTGGGCGGCGGCAAGGGCGGGGTTGCGGGCAGGGTCCCAGTGGTCACGCTCAACCTTCGAGAAAACATACTTGGCGTTGGGGAAGGTGGGTACCCAGCGCCCGTCGATCAACCTGGTATTCCAGCCGACATGATCGACATGCAGATGGGTGCACAGCACGAAGTCCACCTGTTCCGGTTCGACCCCCGCAGCACGCAGGCGATCGAGATATGGCGTGTCCAGCATGTGGAAACGCTCCGCGCCCGGCCGGTCCTTGCCGTTGCCGCAGCACGTGTCCACCAGGATCGTGTGGTGTCGCGTGCGGATCACCCAGGAGTGGATCGACGAGATGAACCTGCCGGTCGCCGCCTCGTAGTAGTTGGGCGACAGCCAGCCGGCGTGTTCGTCCAGCACCGCGGGATCCCAGTCCGGCAGCAGGTGCTGGGCGGCAAAGCCCGGGCCCATCTGCTCATAGACGCGGGTGACGGTGGCCTCGCCGATCATGCGGGTGGTCATGGGCGTGCTGCCTTCTGCCGATGGGTGGGGAGGAAATGCCAGCAAGCGCCGGCCTTGTGCAATGGGGCGGCGGATATGCCGTTCCCTGTTTCGTGAGGCGACATCGACCCTTCCCTGCCATATTCACGACGGTCGGGCAGGGTGCCCGGCTTTTCAGGATCCAGGATGTCCATGGTGGGCCGATGAGCCTCCATTTCGTGAGCGATCTGGGCGACCAGGCCGTGATCCTGCCGCTGCTGGTGGTGGTGGGGCTGGTCCTGCTGCTGACCCGCTGGTGGCGCGGCGCGCTCGCCTGGTGGGTGGTGGTACCGGCAACGCTCGGCGCGGTGCTGGTGGCAAAAATGTCAACCATGGCGTGCCAGAGCCTGATGCCCGCAGTGGGGTTGCTGAGTCCGAGCGGGCACACCGCCTCGGCCACGGTGGTTTATGGCGGGGTGCTGGCCTTTGCGCTGGGCGGGCGCCGGTTCGGCTTGGCGGTGCTGGGCGGGCTGGCGGTGGCAGTGCTGGTGGGATTCACTCGGCTGGCGCTGGATGTCCATACCCTGGCCGATGTGCTCGCCGGCGGGGTGATCGGCACCGCCGGGGTGGCCGCCCTGATCTGGGCGGCGGGGCCTCGCCCGGCGCTGCGGCACGGGTGGATCGGCATGGCGGCGGCGATGCTGGCGGTGCTGGCGCTGTTCCACGGCCGCCACGTCTATGCCGAGATGCAGATCAACCAAATCTCGCAGCAGATCTGGCCCCTGACCCTCTGTGCGGGAGCCTAGAGCCGGCTTCCCGGCCCGCGCTTTGCGGGGCGGCGGCGGGCCAGTAAGCTTGCGCCGACCGCATGGAGAACCTCATGGTGACCGACTATTTCTACGAACCCCGCAAGGGCCACGGCCTGCCGCATGACCCGTTCAAGGCGATCGTGGCCCCTCGCCCGATCGGCTGGGTGGCAACCGTCGATGCGCAGGGCCGCCCCAACCTCGCCCCCTACAGCTTCTTCAACGCCATCTCGTCCTTCCCGCCGATGGTCTATTTCAACAGCGAGGGCCGCAAGGACAGCCTGGCCAATGTCGAGGCCACCGGCGAATTCACCTGCAGCCTGGTCAGCGCCGAACTGGCCCGCGCGATGAACGCCACTGCCGCCCCGGTGGCCCCCGGCGTGAACGAGTTCGCCCTCGCCGGCTTGGCGATGGCGCCCAGCACCCGGGTCAGGCCGCCACGTGTCGCCGAGGCCATCGCCGCGCTGGAATGCAAGGTCACCCAGATCATCCGGCTGAAGGGCATCGACGGGGTGGAGCTGGAGACCTGGATGGTGCTGGGCGAAGTGATCGGCGTGCATATCGACGAACGCTGGCTGAAGAACGGCATCTTCGACACGGCCGGCGCCCGCCCGATTGCCCGCTGCGGCTATCGTGGGGACTATACCGAAGTCACCAACCTGTTCGAGATGATCCGACCGACAGCGTAGGCAAGGAAGCGCGTTCTTTTTTGAAAAAAAGAACCAAAAAACTTCTTTTCGTTAGGGGAGATGTGCTCGATCCAGCCGCATACGCAAGTGGACAAAAGTCTTTTTGCTTCTTTTTCTTCAGAAAAAGAAGACCTTGCTGCCTTCCTCTGGCCCGTCGTGCCCAACCCCCCTATGCCAAAAAAGCGCAGCCGAAACCTTGACGGCGGCCCCTTGCTGGGCCATTTCCAGACAATCAGGACCCAAACAGTCCGGAAAGGCCGCCATGCTCCGCCTGTCCAAACTCACCGACTACGCCGTCGTCGTGCTGATCCGCCTTGGTGCCTGCGACCGTCTGGCACCTGATTGCGTGCAGACCTCGCCGGGGCTGGCCGCCGGCACCGGCGTGCCGGAGCCGACGGTGGCCAAGGTGCTGAAGGCGCTGGCCACCGCCGGGTTGGTGTCCTCCCAGCGTGGCGCTCGCGGCGGCTACCGGCTGATGCGATCGTTGGAGGCGATTTCGGTTGCCGATGTGATCACCGCAGTTGACGGTCCGATCGCTCTCACCGCCTGCGTCGATGGCTCCAGCGCCGAATGCGATGTGTCCTCGGTGTGCGCGGTGAAGGGCCGCTGGGACCTGGTGAACGCCGCCATCGAGCAATCGCTGTCCGCGATCACCCTGGCCGACATGCGCGAGGCGTCGGTGCCGCCGGCCTTCCGCATCCCAGCCGAACCGGCACGCCTGTCCCGCGCCGGCAGAATTGAAGGGACCATCTGATGCCTGTCGTTGCTGAAACCCTCGATGCCGTCCAAGCCGCCACTGAGTCCGGATACAAATGGGGCTTCTCCACCGATATCGAGATGGAGATGGCGCCGAAGGGCCTGAACACCGATATCATCCGTCTGATCTCGGCGCGCAAGAACGAGCCGGAATGGCTGCTGGAATGGCGCCTGAAGGCCTATGCCGTTTGGCTCAAGATGGAAGAGCCGGATTGGGCGATGGTGAACCACCCGCCGATCGACTACCAGGACCTGCATTACTACGCGGCCCCGAAGAAGAAGCCGGGGCCCAGGAGCCTGGACGAGGTCGATCCCGAACTGCTGCGCACATACGAAAAGCTGGGCATCCCGCTGCGCGAACGCGCCATCCTTGCCGGCGTCGAGGGCGCAGAAGACGAGCGCCCGCAGGTCGCGATGGACGCGGTGTTCGACAGCGTCTCGGTCGCCACCACGTTCAAGGCCACCCTGGCCAAGTCCGGCGTGATCTTCTGCCCGATCTCCGAAGCGGTGCAGGAGCACCCGGAGCTGGTGCGCAAATACCTCGGCAGCGTCGTGCCGGTCGGCGACAACTACTTCGCCGCGCTGAATTCCGCCGTCTTCACCGATGGCAGCTTCGTCTATATCCCCAAGGGCGTGCGCTGCCCGATGGAGCTGTCCACCTATTTCCGCATCAACGCCCGCAACACCGGGCAGTTCGAGCGCACCCTGATCATCGCCGAGGAGGCGAGCCACGTCTCCTACCTGGAAGGCTGCACCGCCCCGCAGCGCGACGAGAACCAGCTTCACGCCGCCGTGGTCGAACTGGTCGCCTTCGATGATGCGGTGATCAAGTACAGCACGGTGCAGAACTGGTACCCCGGCGATGCCGAGGGCAAGGGCGGCGTCTACAACTTCGTCACCAAGCGCGGCGCCTGCCGCGGTGCCCGCAGCAAGATCAGCTGGACCCAGGTGGAAACCGGCTCGGCCATCACCTGGAAATACCCGTCCTGCATCCTGCAGGGCGACGACAGCGTCGGCGAGTTCTACTCGGTGGCGGTGACCACCAACCACCAGCAGGCCGATACCGGCACCAAGATGATCCATATCGGCAAGCGCACCACCAGTACCATCGTCTCCAAGGGCATCAGCGCCGGCAAGTCGAACAACACCTATCGCGGCCTGGTCCGCATCGCGCCGCGCGCCGACGGGGCGCGCAACTTCACCCAGTGCGACAGCCTGCTGATCGGCGACCAGTGCGGCGCCCACACCGTGCCCTACATCGAAAGCCGCAACCCGACGGCCCGGCTGGAGCATGAGGCCACCACGTCCAAGATCGACGATGACCAGCTGTTCTATTGCCGCCAGCGCGGCCTGAACCAGGAAGACGCGGTCGGCATGATCGTCAACGGCTTCTGCAAGGATGTTCTCAAGGAGCTGCCGATGGAGTTCGCCGTCGAAGCGCAGAAACTGCTTGCCGTCAGCCTTGAGGGCTCGGTGGGCTAGAGCGTGCGATCGCTGGAGGCCGAAGGCCGCAGGCGTGAATCGCCCGCTCAGGACAGGGATACGAGCGTGCGATCGCTGGAGGCGGAAGGCCGCAGGCGTGAATCGCCCGCTCAAGACAGGGATTTAGGAATGCTTGAAATCAAGGGCCTTGCGGCTGTCATCGACAACAAGACGATCCTCAACGGCATCGACCTGGTGGTCCCCACCGGCGAGATTCATGCCATCATGGGCCCCAACGGCTCCGGCAAGTCCACCCTGGCCTATGTCCTGGCGGGCCGCGAGGGCTACGAAGTCACCGCCGGGAGTGCCACCTATGACGGCCACGATCTGCTTGGCATCGAACCGGAGGAGCGCGCAGCGCTCGGCCTGTTCCTCGCCTTCCAGTACCCTGTCGAACTCCCCGGCGTGAACAACGCCAATTTCCTGCGCACCGCGCTGAACGCCCAGCGCCGCGCCCGCGGCGAGGCGGAGTTGAACGCGGTGCAGTTCCTCAAGCTCGCCCGCGCCCAGGCCAAGGCCCTGTCGATGCCGGACGACATGCTGAAGCGCAACGTGAATGTCGGCTTCTCCGGCGGCGAGAAGAAGCGCAACGAGGTGCTGCAGATGGCCGTCCTGCGCCCGAAGCTGGCAATCCTGGACGAGACCGATTCGGGCCTGGACATCGACGCGCTGAAGATCGTCGCCGACGGCGTCAACGCCCTGCGCGGCCCGGATTTCTCCGCCGTGGTCATCACCCACTACCAGCGCCTGCTCGACCACATCGTGCCCGACCGTGTCCACATCCTGTCCAATGGCCGCATCGTGAAGTCCGGTGGCCCCGAACTGGCCCACGCGCTGGAAGCCGGCGGTTACGCCGCAATCGTGCCCGAAGGGGCGAGCGAGGCCGCATGAGCACGACGGCCCCTCCGTCCGGCCCGGTTGCCGCCCTCAACGCCGCCGCCGCCGCCTTCATCGCCCGCTACAATGACAGCAAGGCGCGGCTGCCCGGCGACACTCATGCCCGTGCCGAGGCCGCCGCCCTGCTCGCCGAACACGGCCTGCCCGGCCCGCGCGAGGAGGCCTGGCGCTACACCAGCCTGCGTCCTTTCGCCGAGACGCCGTTCGCTCCCTCCGTCCCCGCCGAGCCCCCCGCCAGCCTGCTGGCCCGAATCCCGGCGATCGAGGGCACTCGCCTGGTTTTCGTTGACGGCCGCTTCCACTCCGAACTCTCCGGGGTGCCGCGCGGCATCCGTGTCACCACTGGCGAACCCGCCCTCGGCCGCATCGCCCGCCCGGCGACGGAAAAGCTTGTTGCGCTCAATACCATGCTGGCCGAGGACGGCGCGGCCATCCATGTCCCCGCCGGCATCGACGGCGGCACCATCATCCTGGTCAGCATCGCTACCGGCCACTCCATCGGCTTTCATCCGCGCCACGCCGTGGTGCTCGCCGCCGGCGCCAAACTGACCGTGCTCGACCTCGCCCTCGGCGACGGCGAATACCTGCACAACCCTGTCATCAGCTTCGAGATCGCCGAAGGCGCCACCGCCTCCCATTTGCGCATCCAGGACGAAGGGGAAGGGGCCTTCCACCTCTCCACCGCCTATGCCGAAGTCGCCGCCGATGCCACCTACGACAGCTTCGCGCTCACCCTCGGTGCCCGCCTTGCCCGCATGGAGGTGCATGCCCGCCTCGCCGGCGAACGCGCCGCCGCCCATCTCAACGCCGCCCAGCTCCTCGGCAATACCAGGTCGGGCGATGGGCAGCACGCCGACTTCACCACGGTGGTCGCCCATGACGCGCCGAACACCGCCAGCCGCCAGACGGTGAAGAACGTGCTGACCGGACGCAGCCGCGGCGTGTTCCAAGGCAAGATCGAGGTCGCCCGCATCGCCCAGAAGACCGACGGCTACCAGATGAACCAGGCCCTGCTGCTGTCGGCCGAGGCGGAGATGAACAGCAAGCCGCAGCTGGAGATCTACGCCGACGACGTGAAATGCAGCCACGGCGCCACCGTCGGCGCGCTGGACGGCGACCAGTTGTTCTACCTGCGCAGCCGTGGCGTGCCAGAGGCCGAGGCCCGCGCGATCCTGGTGCGTGCTTTCCTGTCCGAAGCGCTGGACCCGATCGGCCACGACCAGGCCCGTGGCGCCATGGAAGCGGCCATCGCTGGCTGGTGGGATCGACATACGATATGAACGACACCGCGCAAATCTTTGACATAACGGCAATTCGTGCTGAATTCCCGATCCTGTCGCAGAAAGTGCGCGACAAGGACCTGGTCTTCCTCGACAGCGCCGCCTCGGCCCAGAAGCCGCGCGCCGTCATCGCGGCGATGGTCGGCGCGATGGAAACCCAGTACGCCAACATCCACCGTGGCCTGCACTGGATGAGCGAGCGCACCACCGAGGCCTACGAGCTCACCCGCGACGCCGCCGCCCGCCTGCTCAACGCGCGCGACCGCAGCGAGATCGTCTTCGTGCGCAACTCCACCGAGGCCATCAACCTCGTTGCCCATTCCTACGGCCGCGCCATCCTCAAGCCCGGCCAGGCGGTGGTGATCTCGGGCATGGAGCACCATTCCAACATCGTGCCGTGGCAGATGCTGCGCGACTCCCATGGCATCGAGCTGCGGGTTGCCGACATCACCGATTCCGGCGAGCTCGACATGGCGGCCTACGAAGCCCTCTTCGCCGACGGCCGCGTCGGCCTGGTCGCCATCACCCACATGTCCAACGTGCTCGGCACCTACACCCCGGCCGGGCGCATCGCCGCCATCGCCCACGCGAACGGCGCCAAGGTGCTGTTCGACGGCAGTCAGGCCATCGTCCACCGCCGCATCGATGTCCAGGCGATCGACGCCGATTTCTACTGCTTCACCGGCCACAAGCTCTACGGCCCGACCGGCATCGGCGTGCTCTGGGCGCGACGCGAACTGCTCGATGCCATGCCCCCCTTCCTCGGCGGCGGCGAGATGATCGCCTCGGTCAGCTACGAACGCACCACCTGGGCCGAGGTGCCGCACAAGTTCGAGGCCGGCACGCCCGCGATCATCGAGGGCATCGGCCTGCACGCCGCCATCGAATTCATCGAATCCGTGGGATACCCCGCCATCGCCGCGCACGAGGCGGCCCTCACCGACCACGCCCTGGCGAAGCTCTCGGCGATCGAGGGCATCACCATCCTCGGCCGCGCCCAGGATCGCGGCGGCGTCGTCTCCTTCACGCTCGACCAGGCCCACCCCCACGACGTCGCCACCCTGCTCGACCGCCAGGGCATCGCCGTGCGCGCCGGCCAGCACTGCGCCGAGCCGCTGATGCGCCGCCTCGGCGTGGACGGCACCGCGCGCGCCAGCTTCGGCATCTACACCACGCCGGCCGAAATCGACGCCCTGGCCACCACGCTCGAACGCATCCGGGAGTTCTTCGCCTGATGTTCGAAGATGTCCGCGACCTCTACAACGCCGAGATCATCGCGCGCGGCCGCCGCCCCCGCCACATGACCAGGCTCGCCGCCTTCGATACCACCGCGCGCGGCGACAACCCGATGTGCGGCGACCGCGTCCAGGTCTGGCTGAAATACGCCGCCGACGGCAGCATCGCCGAAACCGGCTTCGACGCGCGCGGCTGCGATATCAGCAAGGCCTCGGCCGACCTGATGGTGGAAGCAGTGCAGAACCGCTCGCCGGCCGACACCCGTGCGATGTTTGAACGCTTCCGCGCCATGGCGCAGAGCGGACAATGCCCGGACTGCGCCGCCTTCGCCCCGCTCAAGCCCCTGGCCGCCGTGCATGCCTACCCTTCGCGGGTGAAGTGCGCGACCCTGCCGTGGCATGCTCTCATGGCGGCACTGGAGGGAGCAAAGGATGCGACCAGTGAATAGCAACGGGCCACTGAGTGACAACGAGCCACTGAGTGACAACGAGCCACTGAGTGACAACGGGCCACTGAGTGACAACGGGGCAGCGACTGACAACGGGACAGTCAACAGCAACAGGGGCATGCCATGAACGAAGGCCCAATCACGCCGGCTGCCGTCGGCAGCTGGACACCGGATGGCGAAATCTCGCCCCGCCCCTCGGAGGAGGCGGTGATCGACGCGTGCGCCAGCGTCTACGATCCGGAAATCCCGGTAAACATCTACGAACTCGGTCTGATATACTCCATCGACATCGATGATGCCGGTGCCGTGAAGGTCGAGATGACGCTGACCGCCCCAGCCTGCCCCAGCGCACAGGAACTGCCCGAACAGGTGCACGATGCCATCCTCGCCGTGCCTGGCGTCACTGCCTGCGACGTCGATGTGGTCTGGGACCCGCCTTGGGACCAGAGCCGCATGAGCGAGGACGCCCGCCTCGCCCTGAACATGTTCTGAGGAGTCACAGCCATGTCGGACAACAGCACCGTCGCCACCCCCCGCGCCCGCCGCCCGCTGCCCCCCCTGATGGCTGTTTCGGATGCCGCCGCCGCCCGCCTGCGCGCCCTCTACGACGCGGGCGGCGAGGCCGGAAAGCTGCTGCGCATCTCGGTCAACACCAAGGGCTGCTCCGGCATGGCCTACGACATGAGCTGGGTGGCCGAACCCGGCCCGGGCGACGAGGTGATCACCGACAAGGGCGTCACCGTGGTGGTCGATCGCAAAGCATCGCTGTTCCTGATCGGCACCACGATGGACTATGAGGTCCAGGCGCTCTCCTCCGGCTTCGTCTTCGTCAATCCGAACGAGAAGGGCCGCTGCGGCTGCGGCGAAAGCTTCCACGTCTGACCTCGATCGCCACCACGGGAGGAAATGCCATGTGGGATTGCGCTGAACTCGCCGCCTCGATGACCATCCGCCAGCGCCGCGTCGCCGCCGGTGGCGAGGCGTGGGATGCCCTGGCCGCCGAGGGCCGCGACGCCGTGGCCCGCGAGCCGATGATGATGCGCACCGTCGAGCACGCGCTGCTGGCACATGACAGCTTCGCCGACGCGCTCGCCCACCGCCTGGCCCACAAGCTGGAAGACGCCGACCTCGGTGCCGCCTGCCTCGCGCCGCTGCTGATGGAAGCGATGGAAGACTGCCCCGACATCGCCGCCACCGCCGCCGAAGACCTGGCCACGATCCGCGAGCGCGACCCGTCCTGCACCGACCTGCTGACCCCGTTCCTCTACTTCAAGGGCTACCAGGCGATCCAGGCGCACCGCGTCGCCCACCACCTCTGGCGCCATGGCCGCCAGCACGCCGCCCGCTTCCTGCAAAGCCGCGCCTCCGAGGTCTTCGGCGTCGATATCCATCCGGCCGCCCGCCTCGGCCGCCGCCTGATGTTCGACCACGGCACCGGCATCGTCATCGGCGAGACCGCGACGGTCGATGACGATGTCTCCATGCTCCACGCCGTCACCCTCGGCGGCACCGGCAAGGAAGGCGGCGAGCGCCACCCCAAGGTGCGCCGCGGCGTGCTGATCGGCGCCGGCGCCAAGATCCTGGGCAATATCGAAATCGGCGAAGGTGCGAAGATCGGCGCCGGCAGCATCGTGCTGCACGCCGTCGAGCCCTATACCACCGTCGTCGGCAACCCCGCCAAGCCGGTCGGCATGCGCAACACCTCCCTGCCGGCGCTGACCATGGACCAGATGCTGGGCGCGGACTGCTCCGGCTGATGGCCGCCAGGCGGCGCGTCTACCTCGCCGGGCCCGACGTGTTCCTGCCCGACGCCCCCGCGCACGCCGCCCGCAAGCGCGCCATCTGCGCCCGCCACGGCCTTGCCGCCCTGGCTCCGCTGAACGAAGACGTCGCCTCCCTGGCCGCCATGCCCCACGACCAGGCCTGGCGCACTATTTTCGCCAAGGACCTGGCAATGATGGCCCAGGCCGACCTGGTGATCGCCAACCTCACCCCGTTCCGCGGCCCCTCGGCCGATGCCGGCACCCTGGTCGAACTCGGCTGGTTCCTCGGCGCCGGCAAGCCCGCCTTCGGCTACTCCAACTCCGCCACCCCGTTCGCCACCCGCAACGCCGCCTTCCTGCACACACTGCCCGACCCCGTGCCAGGCCTCAGCGTCGGCGGCTTCGGCCTGCCCGACAACCTGATGATCCCCGGAACCCTGGAAGCCGCCGGCGGAATGCCAATGGTGCTGCCCGAAAACGGCATGGACCAGGACTTCACCTCGCTGGACGTGTTCACACGCTGCGTTGAATTGGTGGCGCAGCGGTTGGTGTAAAAAAAGAAGAAAATCTTCTTTTTCTGAAGAAAAAGAAGCAAAAAGACTTTCATGAATTAAGAAAATTTTGATAATCAGTTGCATACCTAGGGCGTGTCGTCAATTGAGCCAAATAGTTGCTGCGACGAGGTGTATGGCAGTAAGGAAGTTCCGCCTTGTTTTGTCGTAGCGTGTTGCAATGGCACGGAATTGTTTGATTTTGGCAAAGAAATTCTCGATCAGATGGCGCGCTTTGTAGATATCCCGATCGTAACCGCGCAGTTCGCGC
>JADLHF010000021.1 GCA_020848935.1 Acetobacteraceae bacterium | reverse complement strand
TCTATGCCCTGCCGGTCGGGCTGCTGTTCGTGACGCTGGGCTACGGGCTGACCGGCGAGCCATGGCCGACGCCGACGCCGCTTTTCCTGCTGTACTCGGCAACGGCCGGGCTGCTGCAGATCTTCGGCACCACCCTGCTGATCATGGCCTTCGGCTTTCGCAACTTCGCCGTCGGCACCGCCTATGCCAAGACCGAGGCGGTTCAGGGCGCCGTGGTGGCCTGGATCGTGCTCGGCGAGGCGCTGACCCCGCTTTCCATCGTCGGCATCTGCATCGGGGTGGGCGGCGTGCTGGTGCTGTCCCTGGCCGGCCGCGGCATGGCCTTGCGCGACATCGTGGCCGCCACCACCCAGCCGGCGGCGCTGTGCGGGCTCGGCGCGGGGTTCATCTTCGCCTTCACTGCGATCTTCATCAAGGAGGCCAACCGGGCGCTGCCCGGCGACATCGTCATCATCAAGGCGGTGTTCGGCCTGCTGGTCACCAACCTGATGCAGACGGCGATGCAGGGGTCCTACCTGCTGTGGCGCGAGCCCACCCAGTTCCGCGCCGCCTTCACCACCTGGCGCTCCTCGGCCTGGGTCGGCGCGCTGTCGGCCTGCGGCTCGGCCTGCTGGTTCAGCGCCTTCGCCCTCGCCCCGGTCGCCCTGGTGCGCGCGTTGGGGCAGATCGAGATGGTGTTCACCCTGCTGTTCAGCCGCTTCTACCTCCAGGAAAAGCTGCGCCGCGCCGATATCCAGGGCCTGGTGCTGGTGGTGGCCGGCGTGGTGCTGGTGCTGCTCGGCAGATGAGCTAAGGTCGGCCGAACGAACGCGAAAGGGAAACGAGATGAGCGAGCCGATCCTGGTGGAGTCCCACTCGGGCTACCGCGTGATACAGATCAACCGGCCCGACCGGCTGAACGCGCTGGACCGCGCCACCCACATCGCACTCATGGCCGCCCTGCTGGACGCCGAGGCCGATCCCGCCTGCCGCGCCCTGATCCTGACCGGCACCGGCCGCGGCTTCTGCGCCGGCGCCGACCTCGCCGGCCGCAACCAGCCGCCCGACCCGGCCCAGGCGACCGACAACAAAGCCCCCGGCAACTCCATCGAGGAAACCTGGAACCCGCTCGCCCGCAAGCTGGCGGTGATGCGCATGCCGGTGATCGCGGCCGTGAACGGCATCGCCGCCGGCGCCGGCAGCTCGATCGCGCTCGGCTGCGACATCGCCATCGCCGCCCGCTCGGCGTATTTCCTCCAGGCCTTCACCCGCATCGGCCTGGTGCCCGATTGCGGCGGCACCTGGTTCCTGCCCAACCTGGTCGGCCCCGCCCGCGCCCGTGGCATGGTGATGCTGGCCGAGCCGCTGCCGGCCGAGAAGGCGCTGGAATGGGGCCTGATCTGGGGCGTCTACGACGACGACAAGCTGATGGAAGAGGCGCACAAGATGGCCGCCAAGCTGGCCGCGATGCCCACCAAGGCCATCCTGATGTCGCGCCGCGCCATCGCGGCCGCCAGCGCCGGCAACAGCCTGAACCAACAACTGGACCTGGAACGCGACCTGCAAGGCATGGCCAGCCGCACCGAAGACCACAAGGAGGGCGTGGCCGCCTTCCTGGAAAAGCGCCCGGCCCGGTTCCAGGGCCGCTGACCATCGCGAGGTATTCCGCGAAGCATGAAAATGAAAGGCAAGATCTTCTTTTTCTGAAGAAAAAGAAGCAAAAAGACTTTTCATGAATAAGACGTGGCGGCGCCGGCACGACTTATGGACAGAAGTTTTTTGGTTCTTTTTTTCAAAAAAGAACCGCTTCTTCCCGCGAAAGCTTCTTCCATGCCGCTGCCCGACCTGACCCCCGCGGAAGACACGCTCGAACCGGTCGAGACCTGGCCGATCGCGCGGCTGCGGGCATTGCAGACCGAGCGCATGCGCTGGACGTTGCGCCACGCCTATGAGCGGGTGCCGCACTACAAACGGGCCTTCGACGATGCCCGCGTGCACCCCGACGATTTCGTGCGGCTGGAGGATCTGGCGCGGTTTCCCTTCACCACCAGGCAGGATCTGCGCGACACCTGCCCCTTCGCGATGTTCGCCGTGCCGCGCGAGCGGATGGCCCGCATCCATGCCTCCTCGGGCACCACCTTCAAGCCGATTGTGGTGGGCTATACCCAACAGGATATCGACACCTGGGCCGCGGTCATGGCCCGCTCGCTCCGCGCCGCCGGGGTGCGGGCGGGGTGGGCGGTGCATGCGGTGCATGGCTGCGGCCTGTTCACCGGCGGGCTCGGCGCCCATTACGGCACGGAGAAACATGGCTGCGCGCTGATCTCGTCGTCGGGCGGACAGACCGGGCGGCAGGTCGAGCTGATCACCGATTTGCGGCCGGAGGCGATCATCGCCACGCCCAGCCACATTCTCGCAATCCTGGAGCAGTTCCGCGCCGCCGGCATCGACCCGCGGGAGTCGTCGCTGAAGGTCGGCATCCTTGGGGCGCAGCCTTGGACCAATGCCATGCGCGCCGAGATCGAGGATGCCTTCGACATGCATGCGGTGGATATCTACGGCGTATCGGGGGTGATGGGCCCGGGCGTGGCCCAGGAATGCGTGGAAGCCAAGGACGGGCTGCACATCTGGGAGGATCACTTCTACCCCGAGGTGATCAACCCCAAGACCGGCGAGGTGCTGCCCGATGGCGCGGAAGGCGAACTGGTCTTCACCACCCTGACCAGGGCGGCGATGCCGGTCATCCGCTACCGCACCCGCGACCTCTCCCGCCTGCTGCCGGGTACCGCGCGAACCATGCGCCGGATGCAGCGCATCGCCTCGGATTGAAATCCGTAGTCACCAGAAAAAGCAAGAAAGCACCTCTTTTTCTGAAGAAATAGAAGCAAAAAACTTTCTCCATTTTCGCCGCCACCGAGTATTCCGGGCGGCATCCTTATGACAAAAGTTTTTTGGTTCTTTTTTTCAAAAAAGAACGTTCTTGCCTTTCTTGCCAGCGGGACATCGCCCTACGCCAGCCCCAGCAGCGCAAAGACTCGCCGGCTCGGCGCCCACAGCGCCATGATCTCTGTGCGCCAGGCAACCGCGGCCCATCCGCCGCCGACCAGCAGCGCCAGGCTGGCGGTCCAGGCGAGTGCGGCCAACAGCACCAAGCCCTTGCCGGGCCCGGGCGCGGGCGGCGACGCCAGCTTCAGTTCGGGCCGCGGCACCACGGACGGCGGCGGTTCGGCCAGCACTGGCGGCGGCGGCGGCAATTCCGGCTCCGGCTCGGGTTCCGGCGGATCGGGGGGCGGGGGGCTGGCCACCGCGGCGCTCGGTTGGGGCGGTGCGGCGGGTGGCGAAGGGGCGGGCGTGGGAACCCATGCGTCGCCACAGCGCGCGCAGCGGACCTTGCGGGGCGCGTCGCCCAGCAACTTCTCCGGCACCTCATAGGTCGCCTGGCAGGACGGGCAGACAATCCGCATCGGGTCATTCCAGCAATCGCGCGATGGTGGCGGCTTGCCCTCGGCATTGCAACTGCCGGGGGGTGCCTGCGCCGGGTGTGGGCGGCTTGTGCTTCCGGCACGCGGCGGAATGGTGGCACAAGGCAGTCGGAGGGCCGCGAGGCATGATTCGGGCAGAGGGCTTGGGGCTGCGCTACGGCGATGGCGATGAGGGCGAGGCACCGGAGGTGCTTCAGGGCCTGACGTTCAGCGTGCCCGGCGGTGGCTGGCGTTGGCTGCTCGGCCCGTCGGGCGCCGGGAAATCCTCGCTGCTGCGCCTGCTGCACGTGGCGGCACGGCCGACGCGGGGGCGGCTGCATCTGATGGGGGTCGATATCGGCGCAGCGCGCCGCCACGAATTGCCGGCGATGCGCCGGCGCATCGGCATGGTGTTCCAGGATTTCCGCCTGCTGTCGCATCTGTCGGTGTTCGACAACGTCGCCCTGCCGCTGCGCCTGGCCGGGCGGGCGGAGGCGCCGCTGCGCGCCGATGTCACCGAGATGCTGCGCTGGGTCGGGCTGTCCAAGGTGGCTGCAATGCGCCCCAGCCTGCTGTCCGGCGGCGAGCAGCAGCGCGCGGCCATCGCCCGGGCGGTGATCGTGCGCCCGCTGCTGCTGCTGGCCGACGAGCCCACCGGCAACTTGGACGACGCCCAGGCCGAGCGGTTGATGGTACTGCTGCGCGAGATGAATCGGCTGGGCACCACGGTGATCGTCGCCACCCACAACACCGCGCTGGTGGAGCGCCACCCCGGCCCGGCGCTGGAACTGGCGCGTGGCAGGCTGGCACGCGATGGCTAGGCGCGCGGCATCCCGGCTGGCGGCGGGGCGGCTGGACGGGCTGGGGCTGCGCCATGCCCCAGGCTGGCGCATGCTGCCGCTGGTGGTGGCCGCCATGGCGTTCCTGGCCGCCCTGGCGATGGCCGGGGCACAGGGTGCCGCCGAGCTGGGTCGGCACTGGCAGCGCGGTGCCGCAGCGACCCTGACCGTGCAGGTGCCGCGCTCGGGCGACGCGCCCAGCCCTCCGGCAGCCGAAGGCGAGACGCGGCGCGACCGGGTGGTTGCGCTGCTGCGCGGCACGCCGGGGGTGGCGGTGGTGCGGCCGCTGGGCGATGCCGAGCTGTCCGACCTGTTGCGGCCTTGGCTGGGCAGCGGCGCGGAAAAGCTGTCCCTGCCGCTGCCGGCGGTGATCGCGGTGACCGTGGCCACCGACGGGCCCGACCTGCCGGCGCTGACGGCGCGGCTGGAAGCGGCCGCGCCGGGCACGATGCTGGAGAGCCACGGATTATGGGTGCGGCGGCTCGATCTGCTGGCCCGCAGCCTGCGACTGTGTGCGCTGGCGGCACTGGGGCTGGTGGCCGCGGTGGCTGCCTCGGTGATCGTGGTGGCCACGCGCGCCACCCTGGCCTCGCGGCGCGAGGTGGTGGAGACGCTGCACGGCCTGGGCGCCACCGATTTCTATGTCGCCGACCGCTTTGCCCGCCGCGCCAGCCGTGCCGCCGCGCTGGGTGGGCTGGCCGGCCTGGCGGCGGCGCTGCCGGTGGTGGTGGTGCTGACCGCGCTGGCCGCGCCGTTCGTCAGCGCGGTGCCGGCCGAAACCGCGCTGCCGGGCCTGGCCGAACTGCTGGCGACGGTGCCGCGCCTGCCGCCGGCACTGCTGTGGGCGCTGCCGACGCTGCCGCTGACGGCCGCTGCCATCGGCTACCTGGCGGCCCAGGGCGCGGTGCGGGCCTGGCTGCGGCACCTGCCGTGACCGCGCGCCGGGCCATGCTGGCTGTCATCGCGGGATTGCTGGCGCTGTTCGCCGCCGGCTTCGCCTGGTTCGTCGCCCAGGCCACAAGCCCGGCCGCGGTGCCGGCGCACGCCGACGGGATCGTGGTGCTGACCGGCGGCGCCGGGCGGATCGAACTGGCGCTGAGGCTGCTGGCCGGGCGGCACGCCGACCGGCTGCTGATTTCCGGCACCGGACGCGGCGAGCTGGCCGACCTGCTGGCCGCCGCCGGGCTGGATGCCCGCCTGGCCGCCGCGGTGCCGCCGCAGCATGTGACGCTGGGGCGCGGCGCCCGCTCCACCCGGGGCAACGCGCGCGAGACGGCGGACTGGGTGGCGGCGCACGATATCCACTCGCTGATCGTGGTCACCTCCGGCTACCACATGCGCCGCGCCCTGCTCGAACTGGGCCGCACCCTGCCGGCCACCGTGGCGCTGTACCCGTCGCCGCTGGTCCCCCATCTGCCCGATGGGCAGGACCGCGTGCCGCTGCGCCTGCTGGCGGCGGAATACGGCAAGTGGCTGGCGGCCCTGGCCGGGCTGTCCGGCTGGGTGGCGCGCGAGGAGGAAGGAGCGCCGGCACCGCCGGCCGCGCCAAGGGGGGGCGGATGATCTGGCTGCGCTCGGCCGCATTCAACCTGTGGTTCTACGCGACAACGGTGGTTCTGGCGCTGACGAGCCTGGTGGTGAATCTCGGCCCGGCGCCGTGGGTCCATGGCCTGGCCCGGCTGTGGGCGCGGACCGTCCTCGGCGGGCTGAGGCCGCTTTGCGGCATCACCGTGCTGGTCAGCGGGCGCGAGCACCTGCCCACCGATGGTCCCGCGCTGATCGCCTCCCAGCACCAGTCGGCGTTCGACACGGTGGTGTGGCTGCTGCTGGTGCCGCAGACGGCCTATGTGCTGAAACAGGAGCTGACGAAGATCCCGCTCTATGGCGGCATCGTGCGCCGGATGGGGATGATCGCGGTGGACCGCAGCGCCGGCGCCGCGGCCATTCGCGCCCTGCTGCGCGGCACCGATGCCGCCGTGGCGCAGGGCCGGCAGATCGTGATCTTCCCCGAGGGCACGCGCGCGCCCCCCGGCGTCAGGCTGCCGCTGCACCCGGGCATCGCCGCGATGGCCGCGCGCAGCGGCCTGCCGGTGATCCCCGTGGTCACCGATTCCGGCAGCCACTGGGGCCGCCGCGCCTTCCGCAAGCAGCCCGGCACAATCCACATCGCCATCCAACCGCCGCTGCCCGCCGGCATGCCGCGCGCGGCGCTGATGGCGCGGCTGGAGGCGCTGTACGCCGCGGGCGTGTCCGATGTGGACAAGTCTGTGGGCGTTCCCCTTTTCAGGTTCAGCGCGCGTCCCAGGAAATTTCCCTAGCGAACGGTGATGGTTGATGAATTTGGCATACCCACAAGTCGATGGCGCTGCCCCGCCGGGGTGGGGATGAACCGTCCGGACGGCTCGCCGTGATGCCGGCGAAACGCCGCATCGGCCTGCTGGCCGGCGTCGTCGTGCTGGTCGCGGCCGCGGCCCATGGCGCGCTGTGGTGGTGGGCGGTGACCGCGATGGAGCGCGAGGTGGCGGCCACGCTGGCGGCGCCGCCGGCGGCCGGCTGGCAGGCCAGCGCCGGCCCGCTGGAGCGTGGCGGCTGGCCCCTGGCCGCCACCGTGGCGCTGCCCGGCCTGGCCGCCGCCGGCCCGCTGGGCGGCGTGCCCGGCAACATCCTGCGCTGGCACGCCGCGCGGATGACGGTGTCCATCGCCCTGCTGCGGCCGCGCACGCTGGTGGTGGAACTGTCCGGGCCGCAATCGCTCCAGCTCGGCCCCGCGCCGCCGGTGCCCGTCAGCGCCGGAGAGTTTCGCGCCGAGGTCCCGCTGGAGCCTGGCGTGCCCGCCCGCGCCATCACCATCGACGCCACGGCGCTGACCGCCGGCCCCCCGGCCGGGACGCTTGGCGTGGCGCGGCTGCACATCGCCGCCGAACAGCGCCCGGCCGCGCTGCAGGGCGAGCCGGCGCTGACGCTGGCCATCGCCGCGCACGGCATTGCCCTGCCGTCCGCCCAGGCCTGGCCGCTGGGTCCCACCGTGGAACGCTTCCTGCTCGACCTCGCGGTGACCGGCCCGGTGCCGCGCCAGCCCGACCTTGCGCTGCGCGCCGCGTCGTGGCGCGACGGCGGCGGGGCGGCGGAGGTGCGGCGGCTGGAACTGGCCTGGGGCGAGGTGACGCTGACCGGCAGCGCCACCCTGGCGCTGGATGCCCAGTTGCAGCCGATGGGCGCGGCCACCGCGCGGCTGGCGGGCCATGCCGCCGCATTGCGGGCACTGACCGCCAGTGGGCTGCTGGCCCCGCGCACCGCCATGGCGGCCGGTGCGGTGCTGGGGCTGATGGCCCGCCCCCCCGCCGGCGGCGGCGCCGCGGTGGTGGAGGTGCCGTTCAGCCTGCAAGACCGCACCCTGGCACTCGGGCGGATTCCGCTGGTCAGGGTGCCGGAACTGGTATGGCACCCGCCGCAATGACCTGATAGCGTGGCGCAATGATCATCCGGAGCGGCATTGCGCGAATTACCGGCCCGGCTGCCTGAGCAGCCGGGGTTTTCGCGCGCCTGCCCTTGACCGACCGCTTCCGGAGTCTCCCGCCATGTCGATGCAGCCTTGGGCCCTTGTTGGCCAGCACGCCGCCGTCCGCTTCTCCGTCCAGGCCGATGCCGCCCCCGGGCTGCTGGCGCGGCTGATCCAACCCTTCGCCCGCCGCGACCTGCTGCCCGACAGCTTCACCGCCGAACGGCACGGCGAGCAGGTGACGGTGGCGATCGTCCTGGCGCGCATGCCCGCCGAGATGGTCCACCTGGTGGAGGGCAACCTGCGCCAGGTGATCGGCGTGACCGCGGTGGCGCTGCGCCAGGAGATCACCGGCACGGTGCGCCGCCAGGCAGCCTGACGAAAACACCCCAAGCGGGGCACCGCGGCGGAATCTTGCACGCCGGTATGTTGCAGGCTGCCGAACCCCATGATAGAGCCCCCACCGTCAGCGTCACTGCGGCGACGGCCCTGCCGGCGTCGTGGTTGGTGCTGTGCCTTGGCCTCTCATCGTCTGGACGTCTCACCGTTTTGATTTCCCACCGGCGGCACCTCGCGATCCGGGTGTTGCCCAGAATATGGAACCGGGCCCTTGGCGTCGGCGCAAACTTCCTCGGGCGGCAGCACCATCTCTTCCGGCGGCGGACTGGCCGACCGCTATGCCGCCGCGCTCTACGCCCATGCCGGCGACCAGCATCAGCTTGACCTGGTGGTGGAGCAGATGGAGGCGTTGGGCCGCACCATCGAGGCCAGCGACGACCTCAAGCGCCTGCTGCGCTCGCCGCTGATCGACGTCGCCACGGCACAGAAGGCGCTGCGCGCGGCACTGGAATCCCATGGCTTCGGCAAGATCGTGCTGGATTTCGTCGGCGTGGTGGTTGCCAACCGCCGCATGTCCGCCCTGCGCGCCATCATCGCCGCCTTCGCCGCCCTGGTCGCTGCCAAGCGCGGGGTCATCGTGGCCGAGGTCTCCACCGCCCATCCGCTGTCCGAGGTGCAGGAGCAGCAGCTTCGCGCCCGGCTGATCGAGGCGGGATACGGCAACGTCAACATCATCAAGAAAGTCGAACCCGCCCTGCTTGGCGGGCTGGTGGTGCGTATCGGCGCCCGGCTGTTCGACTCGAGTTTGAAATCCCGGCTGCAGCGACTGCAGTACGCCATGAAGGGAGCCGCCTGATATGGAGATCCGCCCCGCCGAGATCTCGGAGATTCTCAAGAAGCAAATCGCTTCTTTTGATACCGAGGCCGACGTTTCCGAGACCGGCCAGGTGCTGAGCGTGGGTGACGGCATCGCCCGCATCTTCGGCCTGCAGAACGTGATGGCCGGCGAGCTCGTCAGCTTCCCGGGCGCCGGGCTGACCGGCATGGCGCTGAACCTGGAAACCGACAATGTCGGCGTCGTGATCTTCGGCGACGACCGCCAGATCCGCGAGGGCGACACCGTCAGCCGCACCGGGCGCATCGTCGACGTCCCCACCGGCAAGGGCCTGCTCGGCCGCGTGGTCGATGGCCTGGGCAACCCGATCGACGGCAAGGGCCCGATCGAGGGCAAGCGCATGCTGGTCGAGGTCAAGGCGCCCGGCATCATCCCGCGCAAGTCGGTGCACGAGCCGATGCAGACCGGCATCAAGGCGATCGACGCCCTGATCCCGATCGGCCGCGGCCAGCGCGAACTGATCATCGGCGACCGCCAGACCGGCAAGACCGCGGTGATCATCGACACCATCCTGAACCAGAAGGCGATCAACGCCGGCGACGACGAGAGCAAGAAGCTCTATTGCATCTACGTCGCCATCGGCCAGAAGCGCTCCACCGTCGCCCAGCTGGTGCGCACGCTGGAGGAGAACGGCGCGATGGAATACTCCATCGTCGTCGCCGCCACCGCCTCCGACCCGGCGCCGATGCAGTTCCTGGCGCCGTACACCGGCTGCACCATGGGCGAGTATTTCCGCGACAACGGCATGCACGCGGTGATCTTCTATGACGACCTGTCCAAGCAGGCCGTCGCCTATCGCCAGATGTCGCTGCTGCTGCGCCGCCCTCCGGGCCGCGAGGCCTATCCCGGCGACGTGTTCTACCTGCATTCGCGCCTGCTGGAGCGGGCCGCGAAGATGAACGACAGCCTCGGCGCCGGCTCGCTCACCGCCCTGCCGGTCATCGAGACCCAGGCCGGCGACGTCTCGGCCTACATCCCCACCAACGTGATCTCGATCACCGACGGCCAGATCTTCCTGGAGACCGAGCTGTTCTTCAAGGGCATCCGCCCCGCCGTGAACGTCGGCCTCTCGGTCTCCCGCGTCGGCTCCGCCGCCCAGATCAAGGCGATGAAGCAGGTGGCCGGGCGCATCAAGCTGGAGCTTGCCCAGTACCGCGAAATGGCCGCCTTCGCCCAGTTCGCCTCCGACCTCGACGCCTCCACCCAGCAGTTGCTGGCGCGCGGCGCGCGGCTGACCGAGCTGCTGAAGCAGCCGCAGTTCAAGCCGGTGCTGATCGAGGACCAGGTGGTGGCGATCTTCGCCGGCGTGCGCGGCTACCTCGACAAGATCGACGTGGCCAAGATCGGCCGCTTCGAGAGCCAGCTGCTCAGCGACATCAAGAGCCGCGAGCCCGCGATCCTGGATGCGATCCGCGCCGATGGCGAGATCAAGCCGGATATCGAGAAGAAGCTGATCGCCTTCCTCGACAGCTTCACCAAGACCTTCGCCTGACCGTTCCAGCCGCTTCCGGGTAACGCGCAGCCATGCCGAGCTTGAAGGACCTCCGGGTCCGCATCAACAGCGTGAAGTCGACGCAGAAGATCACCTCGGCCATGAAGATGGTCGCGGCATCGAAGCTGCGCCGGGCCCAGTCCCAGGCGGAGGCGGCCCGCCCCTATGCCCAGCGCATGGAGCGGATGCTGGCCTCGCTCGGCGCCTCGGTGGCCGGCTCGCCCACCGCGCCGCGCATGCTGGTGGGCACCGGGGCGGACCGCGTCCACCTGCTGGTGCCGGTCACCGCCGATCGCGGCCTGGCCGGCGCCTTCAACTCCAATATCGGCCGCCTGACCCGCAACCTGGCCCGGACGCTGGAGAGCGAGGGCAAGACGGTCAAGATCTTCGCCGTCGGCCGCAAGGGCCGCGACTATCTGCGGCGCGAGATGGCCAGCCGCATCATCGGCGACGTCTCCTATGCCGGGCGCAAGAGCATCGGTTTCGCCGACGCCCAGGACGTCGCCAAGCGCATCACCGAGGAACTCGACGACGGCGCGTTCGACGTCTGCACCGTGGTGTACAATCGCTTCCAGTCGGTGATCTCCCAGGTCCCGACCGAAATGCGCCTGATCCCGACCCCGCTGCCCGAGACCGGCGCCGCGGCCCCGGGCGGCGCCATCTACGAATACGAGCCCGACGAGGAAACCCTGCTGGCCCAGCTGCTGCCGCAGAACCTCGCCATCCAGGTCTATCGCGCGCTGCTGGAAAGTGCCGCCGGCGAGCATGGCGCGCGCATGACCGCGATGGACAATGCCACCCGCAACGCCGGCGACATGATCAAGCGCCTGTCGCAGAACTACAACCGCGCCCGCCAGGCGAACATCACCAAAGAGCTGATCGAGATCATCTCCGGCGCCGAAGCCATCTGATTGCCGCCCACCGAGTACCGCCATCTGATGACCGATCGCCGATCAACCAGGAGTCCCTAATGGCCAGCAACAATGTCGGGCGCATCACCCAGGTTCTGGGCGCCGTGGTGGACGTGCAGTTCGACGGCGAGCTGCCGTTCATCATGAACGCGCTGACCACCAAGACCGGCGACGCCACCACCGTGCTGGAAGTGGCGCAGGAACTCGGCGAGCGCACCGTGCGCTGCATCGCCATGGACAGCACCGACGGCATGGTGCGCGGCCAGGAGGTGGTGGACACCGGCGCGCCGATCTCGATGCCGGTCGGGCCGGGCACGCTGGGCCGCATCCTGAACGTGATCGGCGAGCCGATCGACGAGCGCGGCCCGGTCGAGGCGACCAAGCGCATGCCCATCCACCGCCTGGCCCCCACCTTCGAGGAGCAGGCCGGCTCGGCCGAAGTGCTCGTCACCGGCATCAAGGTGGTGGACCTGCTGGCCCCGTACCTCAAGGGCGGCAAGGTCGGCCTGTTCGGCGGCGCCGGCGTGGGCAAGACCGTGCTGATCCAGGAACTGATCAACAACATCGCCAAGGGCCATGGCGGCGTGTCGGTGTTCGCCGGCGTCGGCGAGCGCACCCGCGAGGGCAACGACCTCTACCACGAGATGACCGAGGCCGGCGTGATCAAGCTGGGCGAAGGCACCACCGAGGGCTCAAAGGTCGCCCTGGTCTATGGCCAGATGAACGAGCCGCCGGGTGCGCGCGCCCGCGTCGCCCTGTCCGGCCTGACGCTGGCGGAATACTTCCGCGACGAGGAAGGCCAGGACGTGCTGTTCTTCATCGACAACATCTTCCGCTTCACCCAGGCCGGTGCCGAGGTGTCGGCGCTGCTGGGCCGCATCCCGTCCGCGGTGGGCTACCAGCCGACGCTGGCCACCGACATGGGCGCGCTGCAGGAGCGCATCACGTCCACCAACAAGGGCTCGATCACCTCGGTGCAGGCCATCTACGTGCCCGCCGACGACCTGACCGACCCCGCACCCGCCACCTCGTTCGCCCATCTTGACGCCACCACCACCCTGTCGCGCCAGATCGCCGAGCTGGGCATCTACCCGGCGGTTGATCCGCTGGACTCGACCTCGCGCGCGCTCGACCCGCGCGTGGTCGGCGACGAGCACTACACCGTCGCCCGCGAAGTGCAGCGCGTGCTGCAGACCTACAAGTCGCTGCAGGACATCATCGCCATCCTGGGCATGGACGAGCTGTCGGAGGAGGACAAGCTGATCGTCGCCCGCGCCCGCAAGATCCAGCGCTTCCTCAGCCAGCCCTTCCACGTCGCCGAAGTGTTCACCGGCTTCCCCGGCGTGTTCGTGCCGGTCGCCGACACCATCCGCAGCTTCAAGGCGATCGTGGCCGGCGAGTACGACCACCTGCCCGAGGCCGCCTTCTACATGGTCGGCACCATCGAGGACGCCGTGAAGAAGGCGGAATCGATGAAGACCAACGCCTGATCGGGGCCGCACCATGCCCGTCGATCTGGAAATCGTCAGCCCGGAAAAGCTGCTGCTCTCGCGCCCGGTGGAGATGGTGGTGATCCCCGCCGCCGAGGGCGAGATGGGCGTGCTGGAGCAGCACGCGCCGATGATCGTGCTGCTGCGGGACGGCGTGATCCGGCTGTATGAAGGCGGCCGGGTCACCGAAAGCCTGAAGGTCTCGGGCGGCTTTGCCGAGGTGACGCCCACGCGGGTCACCGTGCTGGCGGACGACACAACGCCGGTGTGACGAAGGCGACCTCGGCGCCAGGATAAGGGAAGGCTGGGCTCCGCCCAGACCCGCCAGGGGCCAAGCCCCTGGACCTTGTCCAATAATAATGGGTTCAAAGGGTCCCTGACCCTTTGCGGGTCGAGGGCAGAGCCCTCGCCTTCCTGATTCCCGCACCGATGGCGCCCCACTCCCCTTTTGCCGCGACCGGCGGCTACTTCACCGACGGCGCGCTGGTGGCCCAGGCGTGGCCATGCACCAGCCCGTCATCGTGGCCGGACGCCATCGGCGGGGCCACGGGCGGTGCGCCCTGCCCGTCATGGAACTGATCCGCCTCGGTGCTGCCGGCCAGCGCCGTGGTGCTCGCCTTGCCGCCCGAAGCTGCCATCGCCACCGCGTCGAAATAGGAGACGCCGACCTCGCGCTGGTGCCGGGTTGCGGTATAGCCGTCGGCCTCGGCATCGAATTCGGCCTGCTGCAACTCGGAATAGGCGGCCATTCCGCGGTCGCGATACCCCAATGCCAGCTTGAACATCGACAGGTTCAGGCTGTGGAAGCCGGCCAGCGTCACGAACTGGAACTTGTAGCCCATGGCGCCGAGCTCGCGCTGGAAGCTCTCGATCTTGTCCAGCGGCAGTTTCTTGCGCCAGTTGAAGCTGGGCGAGCAGTTATAGGCCAGCATCTTGCCGGGAAATTCGCGGTGGATCGCCTCGGCGAAGCGCCGCGCGTCGTCCAGGTTCGGCTCGCTGGTCTCCCACCACAGCAGGTCGGCGTAGGGCGCATAGGCCAGGCTGCGGGCAATGGCGTAGTCGTTGCCACGATCCCGGCGGAGGCGGAAGAACCCCTCGGCGGTGCGTTCGCCGCTCAGGAACGGCCGGTCGCGCTCATCGACATCGCTGGTCAGCAGCTGGGCCGACTGGGCATCGGTGCGGCATAGCAGCACGGTCGGCACCCCCTCCACGTCGGCGGCCAGGCGGGCGGCGTTCAATGTGCGGATATGCTGGCTGATCGGCACCAGCACCTTGCCGCCCAGGTGGCCGCACTTCTTCTCGCTGGCCAGCTGGTCCTCGAAATGCACGCCGGCGGCCCCGGCCTCGATCATCGCCTTCATCAGCTCATAGGCATTCAGCGGCCCGCCGAAGCCGGCCTCGGCATCGGCAATCACCGGTGCCATCCAATGGGTGGGATCGCCGCCCTCCATCCGGCCGATCTGGTCGCTGCGGCGCAGGGCGGCGTTGATGCGCTTGACCACGTTCGGCACGGAGTCCACGGGGTACAGCGACTGGTCGGGATACATCTGCCCGGCCGTGTTGGCATCGGCCGCCACCTGCCAGCCCGACAGGTAGATCGCCTGCAGCCCCGCCTTCACCTGCTGGACCGCCTGGTTGCCGGTCAGCGCGCCCAGCGTGTTCACGAACGGCTCGGACTTGAGCAGCTGCCACAGCCGGCGCGCGCCCATCTCGGCCAGGGTATGGCGAATGCGGAAGCTGCCCGCCAAGCGCTCCACCTCGGCAGCACTGTAGTCGCGGCGGATGCCGGCGAAGCGCTCGGCGTCAAAGGCAGGCCCGCCGGGCAGGCCATCGGGCAGGCGGCAGGGGGTGGGAACAGGGCGCATGGTGATGTCCTTGTGCATGGGGTGATGCCGTGAAATATTCACATTGCGCCGCACAGTGCCAGTCATATACTCCCTAACCAATTGGAATGACGTGAGTTCTTTACAGGCGGTCTTGTAAAACAGCAAAGGTTGTAAAATGGCTTCGCCGCTGATCGGCCGTACCATCCGCCGCCTGCGCGCCGAACGCACGCTCGGCCAGGCCGCCCTGGCCACCCGGCTCGGCATCTCGCCCAGCTACCTGAACCTGATCGAACACGACCAGCGGCCGGTCACCGCCAGCCTGCTGATCAAGCTGGCCGAGACCCTGGCCGTCGATCTCGCCGCCCTGTCCGGCAACGCCGAGCGCCAGGCCGAAAGCCATCTGCGCGAGGTCTTCGCCGACCCCGCCCTGGGCGCCGAGCCGGTCCCTGACGCGGAGATCGCGGCCCTGGCCGCCGCCAGCCCCGCCGCCGCGCGCGCCGTGCTTGCCCTCTACCGCGCCTGGCGCGTGGCGCGCGAGGATGCCGGCGGCCTTGCCCTGCCCTCCGGCCGGCGCATCCAGTTGCCCACCGAAGAGGCGCGCGACTGGTTCGCCGCCCATGCCAACCACTTCCCCGCGCTGGAGGACGCCGCCGAGGCGCTCGGCGCCGAACTCGCGGCCGCGCCGGCCGAAACCAACCACGCCCTGGCCGAGCGGCTGCGCCAGCGCCACGGCCTCACCGTGCATGTCGGCCCGCTCGACGGCGCGCTGCGCCGCCATGACCCGGGGGCCAAGCGCCTCGATTTGTCCGAGACGCTGCCGCGGGAAAGCCGCGGCTTCCACCTGGCCTTCCAGCTTGCCTTGCTGGAGGCGCGCGGCCCGGTCGAGACGCTGCTTGCCACCGAGCGGCCCAGCACGCCGGAGGCCGAGGGGCTGATCCGGATCGGCCTGCTCAACTACCTCGCCGCCGCGCTCCTCATGCCCTATGCCCCCTATCGGGATGCCGCCCGCGCCCTGCGCCACGACATCGACGCGCTGGCCGCCCGTTTCGGCGTCAGCTTCGAACAGGCCTGCCAGCGGCTGTCCAGCCTGCAGCGCCCCGGCGCCCGCGGCCTGCCGTTCTTCTTCGTGGTCACCGACCCCGCCGGCAATGTCTCCAAGCGCTTCTCGGCCGCCGGCGTTCCGTTCGCCCGCTACGGCGGCTCCTGCCCGCGCTGGGTGGTGCACACCGCGCTCAGCCAGCCCGACCGGTTGCAGGTCCAGGTCGCCCGGCTGCCCGACGGCGCCACCTTCGTCTGCGTCGCGCGGGTGGTCAGCCAGGCCGGCCCGCGCTGGGGCGAGCCGGCGGCGGTGCATATCGTGGCCCTGGGGTGCGACATCGCCCATGCCGGCGACCTGGTCTATGCCGACGGGCTGGATCTCGAAGGCGCCGTCGTGCCGATCGGCCTGTCCTGCCGCCTGTGCGACCGCCAGGGCTGCCGCAGCCGTGCCTTCCCCCCGCTGGAGCACCGCCTGGCGCTCGACCCGCTCACCACCGGCGCCAGCCCCTACAGCTTCGTGCCCAAGCCAGGCTGAAACGCGCGGTGCCGGATCCGCGCCCTGCGAACCGCCGGTTAACCCTATCCGGGCAGGATTGGCGGATGATCCGCGTGCTCATCGCCGCCGCCATGCTGTTCGCCGCGTCGCGGTCGCACGCGCAGTCCCTGGGCTGCGTGGAGCTTCCGGTCGGCCCGCCGCTGGATGCGGCGGTGGTGGCGAGGAGTCCGCACCTGCCTGGGGCGCGGGCCATGCTGGCGCTGCCGGGGCTGCCGGCGGCGGGGCATGACTGCGTGGCGGTGATGCCGCCGGTGCATGACATCCTGCGCGGCGCGCCGCCGCCAGCCGGCGGGCTGCTGCGCGGTGACGATGGCCGCGGCGACCTGCTGCGGGAGGCGCCGCCGGCGCGCTGAGCCGGCTTCACCGGGCCGCCTGTGCGGCGGCGCGCACCGCGGGGTCGAGCAGGGCGGCGAGTTCGCCTTCGTGATCATAGTGCGGCATCAGCCGGGCCAGCAGGGGGTCGCGGCGGGCGGCGGGGTGGAAATACAGCTCGATATCGCCGGGCGGCAGGGCGGGCAGCAGGCCCAACAGCCTTTCGCTCGTCATGGCGCCGCTCCAGGCCAGGCCGAACACGGCATCCGGCGCCGCCATGCCGGCGCGGCGAACCTGGGCGCGCAGCAGGCGGGTCCAGGCATGCAGGGCGCCGCCGCCGATGCCGGGGAGCACGCTGGGGGGTTCGGCGGGGACGCGCACCCGGCGCAGGCCGTGGCGGCGGCCGGAGTCGAGCAGCAGCCGGCCGACGGTGGGATGCAGGTGCATGTGCTTGTGGGCGTCGGCATGGGCCAGGGGCAGGCCGGTGGCGGCGAAGGCGGCGAACTGGGCTTCGATCTCGGCGGCGAGCTGGCGGCGGACATGGGGGAGTAAAAAATAGCGCAGGCCGAGGCGGAGCTGGTCCGAAGGGAACCAGCCGCTGGAGTCCACCAGGGCCGGGATGGTGGGCGGGGAAAGAACCGCCGGGCCTTCGATGACCACCAGGTGCAGGCCGACGCGCAGGGTGGGCAGGCGTTTGGCGCGGGCCACCGCGTCGGCGGCGGCGGGGGCGGCGACCATCAGGCTGGCGGCGGTCAGCACGCCGTCGCGGTGGGCGCGTTCGACGGCCTCGTTCACCGCTTCGGACAGGCCGAAATCGTCGGCGGTGAAGGTGAGGCGGGTCATCGCGCCGGGAAATCCAGCAGCGCGCCGCGCCAGCGCACCCGGCTTCCGGCGAAGGCGGCGGGCACCAGGGCGAGCGAGAGCAGGTCGCGCAGGGGCAGCAGGGCAGGCGAGGACGGCGGCAGGGACAAGGCGCGGTCGATGCCGCGGGCGGCGAGGGCGCGGGCGGTCCAGGCGAGGGCGAAGAGGGCGGCGGTCGGGCCGGAAGGGAGCAAGGCGAGCGCCAGCAGCGCCCAGGCGATGGGATACTGGATGGCCGACAGGGCGAAGGCGGCGGGGACGAGGGCGCGGATGGTGCGGGCCCAGCGGAGTTCGTGGCTCAGCAAGTCGGAAAAGGCGGTTTCGGCGACGGTGGTGGCGGGCACGGTGGCGGCCAGGGCGACGGACAGGCCGGTTGCGCGGACGAGGCGGCCGAGTTCGTTGTCGTCGGCCAGGTGGTCGGACAGGGCCGGCAGGCCGCCGATGGCGGCAAGGGTTTCGGCGCGCAGGGCCATGGTGGCGCCGAGGCAGTCCTGCCGCCCCAAAGCGCGGGCGAGCAGGGCACCGGGCAGGAAGATGTGGCTGATGGCGGTGGCGCCGAGGCGGGGCACGAGGCCGGGATGGGCGGGCAGGCCGGTGTAGAGGGTGGTGGCCAGGCCCATGCCGGGCTGGGCCAGGGCGGCGACGATGCGGCGCAGCAGGTCGGGGGCGGCGTGGATGTCGCTGTCGGCGATCACCACGATCTCGCCGGCGGCGGGCGGGTGGGCGGCCAGCATGTTGATGAGGTTGGCGACCTTGGCGTTGGCGCCGTGGGGGGTGGGGTCGATCACCAGGGTGAGATGGGGGAAGCGGGTGCGGAGGCGCTCGACCACGGCGATGGCGGGGTCGGCCGGGTTCTGGACGCCGCAGACGACGCGCAGGCTGGGGTAATCCTGGGCGCAGGCGGTGGCCAGCGCCTGTTCGAGCAGGCGTTCGTCGCCGTGCAGCGGTTTGAGCAGCAGGACCGGCGGCCAGTGGGCGGGATCGGGCGGGGGCGGGGTGGCGGCGAAGCGGCGGACGGCGTGCCAGCCGGCGAGGCATTGGGCGATGCCGGCCAGGGCGAGCGTGGCCGGAAGCAGGGCGGCGATCAGTTGGCGGTTCCGCCGGCGAGCTGGGCGGCGCGGCTGCGCAGGCTGGCGAGCAGGGGGGCGGGATCGCCGGCGGCGACGAGGCTGCGGAAATCGGAGCGCTGGACGGCGACGCGGCTGATGGTGCCGTTGAGCAGGATATCGACGACGCGCCAGCCGGTGGGGGTCTGGCGCATCACGTAGTCCAGGCGGGTGGGCTCGCCGGTGGGGGGGATGATGCGGGTGGTGACGACCTGGTCGGCGCCGATGGGGCGGGTGTCCGGGGCGAGCTCGATGCGCTCGCCGGCGTCGGTGTCGAAGTTGGCGACCCAGGTGGCGACGGTGAAGGCGGTGAAGGCTTCCAGCAGGTCGGCGCGGGCGGCGGCGGAAAAACCGGCGAAGCGGGGGCCGACCGAGGCGGCGAGGAGGGCGGGGAGGTCGAAGACGCGCTCGATCACTGGGCGCAGGCGGGCGGCGCGGGTGGCGAAGGGGGTGGCGCGGCCGGCCGTCATGCCGGCGCGCAGGGCGGCGTTGAAGGCGGCGATCGGGGCGGTGGGGGAGTCGGGCGGGGGCTGCGCCTGGGCCGGGATCGGCAGGGCGAGGGCCAGGGCGAGGAGGCGGCGGCGGGGGAGGCGCATGCGGCCCTCCATGTCGGGCGTGGACGTCTTGTTTGGCGCGGTGGGCGGAGGGATGCAAGACGGCAGGGTTGGGTGGTGAAAAAGAGGGTGTTGTGATGATTATTACGATATCGCAACATTTATATCATGCCTGTGCGGCCCCGCATGGGGGGTGGCGAAACCGATGGGAGGGTGGGTGGACGGCGGCGCGCGTGCGGAGTGCGGCGGCGGGCGCGCTGTGGGGGTGGCGAAGGGGGAGATGCCGGGGGTGTGGCGGGGGTGGCGCCATGCGGGTGCGGCCGGCCGCGCCGAAAAAGAGGGGGCGTGGCTGGCGCAGGGGGGCGCGGCCATTGTCCGGCGGCGGGGGTGCGGAGGGAGAGGTGCGGCGCGCGGGGCGGATTCGTGGCGTTCCCCGGCTATGCGGGGGGAATTCGCGCGGGCGGTGCGCGGGCGGGGTTGGGGGATGGGGAGGTTGCCGGCTTGCCAGAGCTGGAGGAGGTGTTCCAGGCGGGTGAAGAGCCGGGTGAGGATGGCAGTGATCAGGGCGTGCAGGGAGGCGGGCAGCAGGGGGCTGCTCCGGTCCGCCGGGGCGGGGATGCGGAGGATGGCGACCTTCGGGGTCGGGGAGGGTTGGTTCGGGCTCACATAGGAAATATATCTCTATGCGGAGGGCGCTGCAAGGGGGGTTGCGGAATTTTTTCAGGGTGGGGTTTCAGGGGATTATCTTATAGCAACCCCTGTTTCGATTGACCCGCGCGGCATGCGCTCAATCGTCTCTTTCCGTGATGAAAGCGTGGGTCCTTCACTTCGTTCAGGATGACGGCGGGGTGGCGGAAAGAGTCGGGCATTCCGTTGATTGGTATTGGATTGTGCTTGTGGCCAGCGCCCCCCTCCGGCTCCCCCCGTGAAGAACGGGGGGAGGGTAGTGAGAGAGTCATGAAGTTTTTTTGCTTCTTTTTGTGCACAAAAAGAAGAGTCTTTTCTTCCTGGTCTTCGGCTTCAGCTCTTGCGCGACACGACGTATTGGGCGAGGTCGCGCAGAAGGTTGGCGTCTTCGCCGAAGGTTTCCAGGTGTTCGGCGGCCTGGGTGGCCAGGGCTTCGGCTTGGGCGCGGGCGCGATCGACGCCCCAGACGGCGACCAGGGTGGCTTTGCCCTGGGCGATATCCTTGCCGGCGGTCTTGCCGATTTCGGCGGCGGTGGCGGTGACGTCGAGCACGTCGTCGGCGATCTGGAAGGCGGCGCCGAGGTCGCGGCCGTAGGCGGCGAGTTGGTTGCGCTGGTGGAGGGGCGCGCGGCCGAGCATGGCGCCGGCTTCGGCGCTGAACTGGATCAGGCGGCCGGTCTTGAGCGCCTGCATGCGGGCGATGGCTTCGGCGGCGAGGTCCTGGCGGTTGCCGAGCATGTCGATCATCTGCCCGCCGCACATGCCGCGCGCGCCGATGGCGTGGGCCAGGGCCTGGACCAGTTCGATGCGGGCTTCGGCGTTGGAGTGGGTGTCGGGTTCGGCCAGGACTTCGAAGGCGCGGGCCTGCAGCGCATCGCCGGCGAGGATGGCGGTGGCTTCGTCGAAGGCGCGGTGGCAACTGGGCTTGCCGCGGCGCATGTCGTCGTCGTCCATCGCCGGCAGGTCGTCGTGGATCAGGGAGTAGGCGTGGATCATTTCGACCGCGGCGGCGACGCGGGCGGCGCAGTGGCGATCGACGCTGAACAGGGCGGCGGTTTCCATCACCAGGAAGGCGCGCATGCGCTTGCCGCCGCCGAGGGTGGCGTAGCGCATCGCCTCGCACAGCCGGGCCTCGCCGCCCTCGACGGTGGGGAGCAGGTCGCCCAGCGCGGCCTCGACCTCCGCGGCGATGCGGCGCAGGGCGGGGTCGAGGGATTGCGGGGCGGTCATCGCGCTATTCGGCCTTGCCGAGCGAGAGGCTGCCGTCGGCGGCGACCACGATGGCCTGCACGCGGGCCTCGGCTTCCGCCAGCTTGGCTTCGCAGTGGCGGCGGAGCAGGGCGCCGCGCTCGTAGGCGCCGATGGCGTCTTCCAGCTTCTGCTGGCCGCCTTCGAGGCCGCGGACGATGCGTTCCAGTTCGGACAGCGCGTCCTCGAAGGAGAGGGCGGCGATTTCGGGGGGGAGGGCGGTGGACATGGGGGTGCTCGTTCGGGTGGCCTGGGGGGGAAGGTAGGCTAGGGAAGGGAAGAGAGGAAGGTCTTCTTTTTCTGAAGAAAAAGAAGCAAAAAGACTTTTATCCATTTACGGGGGTGGCGAGGGCGGTGCGCTTGGGACTTAAGGAGTGAAAGTTTTTTGGTTCTTTTTTTCAAAAAAGAACATTCTTCTCTTCTACCCTTCCATCAACGCGCGGACATGGGCGGCGGCGGATTCGGCCAGGGCGTCGAGGTCATAGCCGCCTTCGAGCAGGGAGACGAGGCGGCCTTGGCAGTGGGTGCGGGCGGTGTCCATGAGGCGGGTGGTGAGCCAGGCGAAGTCGGCGGTCTCCACGCGGAGCTGGGCGAGGGGGTCGGCCTTGTGGGCGTCGAAGCCGGCGGAGACGATGAGCAGGTTGGGGGCGAAGCGGTGGAGCTCGGGGAGGATCAGGGTATCCCAGGCTTCGCGGAAGGCGGCGGAGCCGGCGCCGGGGGGCAGCGGGGCGTTGACGATGTTGCCGACGCCGCGCTCGGAGGCGGCACCGGTGCCGGGGTAGCAGGGGTATTGGTGGGAGGAGGCGTAGAACAGGCTGGGGTCGTCCTGGAAGATGTGCTGGGTGCCGTTGCCGTGGTGGACGTCGAAATCGACGACGGCGACGCGGGCGAGGTTCCAGCGGGTCTGGGCGTGGCGGGCGGCGATGGCGGCGTTGGCGAAGAAGCAGAAGCCCATCGGCTGGTCGCGCTCGGCATGGTGGCCGGGGGGGCGGGCGGCGACGAAGACCTGTTTGGCCCAGCCTTCCATGACGGCATCGACCGCCATGATCGCACCGCCGGCGGCGCGCAGGGCGGCCTCGCGGCTGCCTTCGCTCATGATGGTGTCGGCGTCCAGCGCGATGCGCCGGCCGGGTTCGGGGGCGACGGCGAGGATGGCCTGGACGTATTCGAGGGGGTGGGCGAGGGCGAGCTGGGCCTCGGTGGCGCGGGGGGCGAGGTCGCGCAGCAGGGTGGTGAAGTGCGGGTGTTCGAGGGCCTGGAGCACGCGGCGCAGGCGGTCCGGGCATTCCGGGTGGTAGGGGCCGGTGTCGTGGCCGAGGCAGGCGGGGTGGGTGATCAGCGCGGTGGTCATGCCTCGCTCCGCTTGCGGATGACGAAGCTGAAGACGCCGGATTCCTCGCTCCATGCCACCAGGGCGTGGCCGGTTTCGCGGCAGAAGGCCTGGAAGTCGGCGACGGCGGCGCGGTCGGTGGCGAGCACGCGCAGGCGCTCGCCGGCAGCCATGCTGCGCAGGGCGCGGTTGGCGCGCAGCACCGGCAGCGGGCAGTTCAGGCCCTTCACGTCCAGGATGGTATCGCTCATGGCGGCATCCTGCGTCGGGGTGGCGGCTTGAGCAAGCCGCGGCGGGGGCGCAGATTGGCGCCATGAGCACCCGACCCGGCTACGATTTTCGCATTGGCATCGATCTTGGGGGGACCAAGACCGAGGTGGCGGCGCTGGCGCCGGATGGGCGGCTGCGGCACCGGCATCGGGTGCCGACGCCGGAGGGCTACGATGCCGCGCTGCGCGGCATGGCGGGGATGATCGGCGAGCTGGAACAGAAGATGGGCGGCACCGGCAGCGTGGGGTTCGGGATTCCCGGCGTGATCAGCCCGGCGACCGGGCTGGTGAAGAACGCCAACACCATCGCGCTGAACGGCCATCCGTTCGACCGGGATATCGCGGCGCTGCTGGGGCGCGAGGTGCGGGTGGAGAACGATGCCAACTGCTTCGCGCTGTCCGAGGCGGTGGATGGGGCGGGGGCGGGCCAGGGGGTGGTGTTCGGGGTGATCCTGGGCACCGGATGCGGCGGCGGGATCGTGGTGGACGGGCGCGTGATGCGCGGGCGCAACCGCGTGACCGGGGAGTGGGGGCACACGCCGCTGCCGTGGCCGAAGCCGGAGGAATTGCCGGGCATCAAGTGCTGGTGCGGGCACTACAACTGCATGGAGACGTGGGTCTCCGGGACGGGGCTGGCGCGGGATTGCGACGGGCCCGACGCGCGGGACGGCAATGCGGTGGCGGAGCGGGCGCTGGCGGGGGAGGCGAAGGCTCTGGCCGCGCTGGGGCGGCATGCCGAGCGGCTGGCGCGCGGGCTGGCGGTGGTGGTCAATATCCTGGACCCCGACGTGATCGTGCTGGGGGGCGGGGTGTCGAACATGGCGCATCTGTACGAGCAGGTGCCGGGGCTGATGGTGCCGCATGTGTTTTCCGACTTCGTGCGCACGCCGGTGGTGAAGAACCTGCATGGCGACTCGTCCGGCGTGCGCGGGGCGGCCTGGCTGTGGCCGCCGCCGGGTTAGGGCCGGGGCTGTGCCGCGATTGCGGGGCTGATCCCGGGGCGGCGGAGGTGTGCGCGGCGTGCGGGCGGCGGCGGATTGTGCGGCATCCCGAGCTGCTGACGCTGACGATCGCGCATGTGGATTGCGATGCGTTCTATGCCAGCGTGGAGAAGCGCGACCGGCCGGAGCTGATGGCGCGGCCCGTGATTGTCGGCGGGGGCGTGCGCGGCGTGGTGGCGGCGGCGTGCTATGTGGCGCGGATCCATGGCGTGCGCAGCGCGATGCCGATGTTCAAGGCGCTGCAGGCGTGCCCGGACGCGGTGGTGATCAAGCCGGATTTCGCCAAGTACAGCGCGGCGGCGCGGCAGATCCGCGAGCTGATGGGGACGCTGACGCCGCTGGTGCAGCCGCTGTCGATCGACGAGGCGGTGCTGGACCTGGCGGGGACGCAGGCGCTGCATGGCGCGGCGCCGGCGGCGGTGCTGGCGCGGTTCGCGCTGGCGGTGGAGCGCCAGGTGGGGGTGACGGTTTCGATCGGGCTGGCGCGCAACCGGCTGATGGCCAAGATCGCCGCCGGGCGGGACAAGCCGCGCGGGTTCTGCGTGATCGGGGCGGAGGCGGCGGCGATGCTGGCGCCGGAGCCGGTGCGGCTGCTGCCGGGGGTGGGGCCGGCGCTGGCCCGAAAGCTGGAGGGGATGGGGATCACGCGGCTGGGGCATCTGCAGGCGCTGGACGAGGCGACGGCGCGGCGGCGGCTGGGCGAGGATGGGCCGGCGCTGGTGCAGCGGGCGCTCGGCGTGGACAGCCGAGGGGTGCGGCCGGACCGGGCGACCAAGTCGATCAGTGCGGAGACGACGTTCAACAGCGACCTTGTGGATCGCGAATCGCTGGAGCGGGAGCTGTGGCGGCTGGCGGAGAAGCTGGCGGGGCGGCTGCGGCGGTCGGACTACGCGGCGGCGGGGGTGGTGCTGAAGCTGAAGACGGCGGCCTTTGCCAGCCGGACGCGCACACAGCGGCTGGCGCATCCGACGCGGCTGGCGGAGCTGTTGTTCGAGACGGCGCGGGGGATGCTGGCGCGCGAGGTGGACGGGACGGCGTGGCGGCTGATCGGGGTGGGCGCGCAGCCGCTGGCGCCGGGGGCGCAGGCGGACCCGCCGGATCTGGCCGATCCCGGGCAGCCGCGGCGGGCGGCGGCGCAGTCGGCGATCGATGCGCTGCGCGACAGGTTCGGCGCCACGGCGGTGGTGCGCGGGCGCGGGTTCGCGGGGCCGGGCTGACCGGATCGGGGTGGCGGGATCGGGATGGCGGGTTCGGGATGGCGGGATCGGGCTGGAGGGGCGAGGATCCGATTAAGCCTGATTGTTCGTACTTCGCTTTAAGTTCGTGAATTTTGCTCTTGATTTGGACTTGCGGCACCCCTTGCCGCCTGGGTAGGGTTTGACGCAGGCGACCCCGAGTCGCGGCACCCACCCATCGCGGGGAGACACCGCATGTCCGCCCATGCCGCCACCCACGACTACGATATCGCCGCCAATCCGCTGGATGTGATCGAGCAGATCGTCGCCGCCAATGACTGGATCTGCGACCGGCGCAGCGATTCGGAAATGGCCGCGGAGGCGCCGGGGCGGTGGTGCGATTACGGGCTGTATTTCAGCTGGTCCAATGAAATCAGCGCCATGCACTTCACCTGCGCCTTTGACCTGAAGGTGCCGGAGAAGCGGCGGCCGGCGCTGTACGAGCTGCTGGCGCTGGCCAATGACCGGCTGTGGATCGGCCATTTCGGCATGGATGCCGCCGACGGCATGCCGGTGTTCCGCCACTCCGTGCTGCTGCGCGGCGCGCCCGGGGCGTCGGCCGAGAGCCTGGAGGACATGGTGGATATTGCCATCAGCGAGTGCGAGCGCTTCTTCCCGGCCTTCCAGTTCGTGCTGTGGGGCGGCAAGGCACCGGCCGAGGCGCTGCAGGCCGCGATGCTGGAATGCGTCGGCGAGGCGTGAGCGAACCATCCGAGCACAAGGCGAGCCGAGCCATGACCGCGATCCCCCCGATTCTGCTCGTCGGCCTCGGCAAGATGGGCGGTGCCATGCTGGCCGGGTGGCGCGAGCGCGGGCTGGCGCCGTCGGTGGCCGTCGATCCCATGCTGCCGGCCAGCCCGGGGCCGGAGGTGACGGTGGTGGCCGATGTCGCCGCCATTCCCGCCGGTTTCGTGCCCTCGGCCGTGGTGCTGGCGGTCAAGCCGCAGAACGCCGCCGAGACGCTGCCGCTGTATGCCCGCTATGCCAGCTCGGCGGTGATGCTGTCGATCATGGCGGGGCGGACGCTGGCCGGCATGCGGGCGCTGCTGGGTGCGGCGGCGGTGGTGCGGGCCATGCCGAATACGCCGGCCGCCGTGCGCCAGGGGGTGACGGTGGCCTGCCCCGGCCCGGGCGTGACCGCGGCGCAGCGCACGCTGTGCGACACGCTGCTGGCCGCGATCGGCTCGGTGGCCTGGGTGGAGGACGAGGCGCTGCTGGACCCGGTGACCGCGGTCTCTGGCAGCGGGCCGGCCTATGTCTTCCTGCTGGCGGAGCTGATGGAGCGGGCGGCGATCGAGCAGGGCATTCCGCCCGACCTCGCCCGCAAGCTGGCGCGCGAGACGGTGGCCGGTTCCGGCGCGCTGCTGGCGGCCAGTGCCGAGGACGCCGCGGTGCTGCGCACGAACGTCACCAGCCCTGGCGGCACCACGGCGGCGGCGCTGGCGGTGCTGATGGCGCCCGATGCGATGCCCGGCGCCCTGTCGCGCGCCATCGCCGCGGCCACCGCCCGGTCGCGCGAACTCGCGGGATAGGTGACAACGGGGTGGGCACACCCCATGTTGGCGTCATGGACACGCCAGCGGATCAGGACATCGATGCGGCACTGGTGGCCGCCTGTTTCGAGCAGGTCGCCGCGCGCGGCTGGCTGCGGCTGAGCATTGCCGAGGCGGCGCGCGCGGCGGGGATTGCGCTGGTGGTGGCGCGGCGGCGCATGCCCGACCGCTGCGCGCTGCTGCTGCGGTTCGGCGCGCTGGCCGATGCCCGGGCCTTGCAGGGTGCGGCCCCCGAAGGGCCCGCGCGTGACCGGCTGTTCGACCTGGTGATGCGGCGGATCGACTTCCTGCAGGCCCATCGCGCCGGCGTGGTGGCGCTGCTGCGCGCGGTGCCGTTCGATCCGCCGGCGGCGCTGCTGCTGACCGCGGCCAGCCTGCGCAGCATGGCGTGGCTGCTGGAAGGGGCCGGGATCGCCGCGGCCGGGCCGCAGGGCGGGCTGCGCGCCGCGGGGATGCTGGCGGTGTGGGGATGGACGGTGCGTGCCTGGCAGCGCGACACCAGCGAGGATCTGGCCGCGACGATGGCGGCGCTGGACGCGGCGCTGACGCGCGCCGAGCGGGCGGCCGGTTGGCTGGCGCCGCGCCCGCGCGTAGAGTCGCCCGCCGACAGCTCAACTGCCGACAGCCCCCACGCTGGGGCGGCGGACGTGCCGATCACCCCCCGGGAATAGGAGTCACCGCCATGGCGAGCAATCCGAAACGGCCGCAGGCCAACTGGCCCGGCGCCGAGGAATTCCAGAAGATGCTGGGGCAGATGAAGTTGCCCGGCGTGCCGAACGCCGATGCGCTGATGCGCGCCCACCAGCGCAACATGGAAGCCCTGTCGGCGGCCAACCGCATCGCGCTGGAGGGCGCCCAGGCGGTGGCCAAGCGGCATATGGAGATCATGCAGCAGACCATGGCCGAACTGACCGAAACGCTGAAGGCCCTGGCCAGCGCCGAGGCGCCGCAGGACAAGGTGGCGCGCCAGACCGAGATGCTGAAGGCCGCCTATGAGCGCGCCGTGGCCAATACCCGCGAGGTCGGCGACCTGATCCAGCGGGCCAATGGCGAGGCTCTCGGCGCGCTGAACCAGCGCGTGACCGAGGCGATCGAGGAACTGACCCAGCTGGTCGGCACCGCGAAGAAGGACTGACCGCGCCCGACGGGAGCGGCCGGCGCGGCCAGCCGGTTCCGGCGTGCGATCAGCCGGCGTGCGATCAGCCGGCGTGCGATCAGCCGGCGCGTTCCAGCAGCAGCCGGGTCAGCCCGTCTGGCCCGGTTTCCTCGGCAAGAACCTTGTGGCCGTGGTCGCGGGCGCTGCGCGGCACGTTGCGCCGCGGCTCCTCGCCGCGCAGCAGCACCAGCAGCGTCTGGCCCGGCGCCAGGCGGTCGAGCGCGAGGCGTGTGCGCACGAAGGTCATCGGGCAGATCTCGCCGGTGATGTCCAGCGTCCGGTCGACGGCGTGATCGCCCACGCTGCTATCGCCGAGGCTGCTATCGCCGAGGCTGCGGTTCCCGGTGGGGCATGGGGTGGGGTTCATCTTGGCGGGCACCGATCTGTGGAGCGTGCTCGTCGGCGGCGGGATCGCCGCAGACGCGAATCACGCGGTCAAACAAAAAGCCAAACCATGATACCCGCTTCTTCCTGTGGGGATCATGATCTAGTGAGGGACGCGGAATATCCGTTGCGAATCCTGCGCGACACTACATATATGATGCAAGTCAATGTAACGAAAGGGTCCGTCGATGGATGCTGACGCCGCCAATCCTGATGTGCTGGCGCTCACCGCGCAGATCGTCTCGGCCCATGTCGCGAAGAACGCGGTGGCGCCGGACGCGCTGCCGGCGTTGATCCAGGACGTGTACCGCACCCTGGCCGCTGTCGGGCGGGAGCCTGCGTCGGCCGACAAGCCGGTCCCGGCGGTGCCGGTGAAGAAGTCGGTATTCGACGACCATATCGTGTGCCTGGAGGACGGCAAGAAGCTGAAGATGCTCAAGCGCCACCTGA
>JADLHF010000020.1 GCA_020848935.1 Acetobacteraceae bacterium | reverse complement strand
TCCCCCGATCGGCCAGCCGCAGGAATTATTAACAAAGTTTTTTTGCTTCTTTTTGTTCACAAAAAGAAGAATCCTGGCTTCCTGCCCATGACCCAGGTCATAGAAGCCCGCGCCCTGGGCAAAACCTTCCGCACCGGCCGCCGCGTCGTCCACGCCGTTCAGGGCGTGGACCTCTCCGTGGTCGCCGGCGAGGCCCTGGGCATCGTCGGCGAATCCGGCTGCGGCAAGACCACCCTGGCCCGCATGCTGCTGCGCCTGGAGGAGCCCACCGCCGGCCAGGTCATCTTCAACGGCGCGGACATCACCCACCGCCGCGGCCGCGCCCTGCTGCCGTTCCGCGCCCGCGCCCAGCTGGTGTTCCAGAACCCGTTCGACGCGCTGAACCCCCGCTTCACGATCCGCCGCACCCTGGCCGAGCCGCTGCGCAATTTCGGCATCCCCGAAGCCGAACACACCGCCCGCATCGACGCCGCCATGGCCCGCGTCCGCCTCACCCCCGCCAGCGCCTGGCTCGACCGCTACCCCCACGAACTCTCCGGCGGCCAGCTCCAGCGCGTCGTCCTTGCCCGCGCCCTGATCCCCGGCCCCATCCTGATCGTCGCCGACGAGCCGGTCTCCATGCTCGACGTCTCCGTGCGGGCGGGGATCCTCAACCTCCTGCGCGCCGCCCGCGACGACCTCGGCCTCGCCGCCATCTACATCAGCCACGACCTCGCCCTGATCCGCTACGTCTGCGAACGCACGGTCGTGATGTATCTCGGCCGCATCGTCGAGGAAGGCCCGACAGCAACCCTCATCGCCACCCCCCGCCACCCCTACACCGCCGCCCTGGTCGCCGCCGTCCCCGTCCCCCGCGTGGATCAAGATCGGGAAACCCTGCCGATCAAGGGCGCCCTCTCCGACACCCCGACAGGCGGCACCGGCTGCGCCTTCCGCGACCGCTGCCTGCACGCCTTCGCCCGCTGCGAAACCGAAACGCCCAAACTGCGCGACGCCGGCGAAGCCCGGCGCGTCGCGTGCCATCTGGATGCCTGACCGCCATGTCGCCACGTTCGCACGGCCCCACGCAGGCACCCCACTTCCCGCGCTTCTCCCCGCCTCCCCGCCTCCCTGTCCAACTTTCCTTCGGCACAACCGCAGTCAAGTTGAACAGGGAGGCGAGGAGGTGGGGAGGGCGAGTGCGCCGCACCAGGCGGCATGGAGCACAGCCATGACCCATTGCGATCCCGTCACGCTTGAGATCATCCGCGGTGCCATCCGCGCCGCCCAGGCCGAGATGGAGGCGCTGCTTGAGCGCACCGCCATTTCCGCCTTCATTCGCGAGAAGAAGGATTTCTACACCGCCCTGATCGACGCCGACGGCGTGATGGCGGTCGGCTCCAACGTTCCGGTCTTCGGCGACGTCTGCACCCCGGTGTTCCAGAAATTCCCCGTCGCGACCATCCGCCCCGGCGACCTCTACTGGTACAGCGACTGCTACGGCAGCCGCGGCGCCGTCTCCCACACCAACGACCAGGTCTTCCTCGCCCCGGTCTTCCACGAGGGCCGAAGGGTCGCCTTCGTCATGGGCTGGGCGCATTTCTCCGACGTCGGCGGCCTGCGCCCCGGCTCCATCTCGCCGGATGCCACCGATCACTTCCAGGAGGGCATCATCATCCCGCCCACCAAGCTGATCGACCAGGGCGCCACCAACCACGCGGCGCTCGACATCTTCTACCGCAACTCGCGCTACCCCGAGACCTGCAAGGGCGACACCCGCGCTTTGCTCGGCGCCGTCGATCTCGGCGTCCGCCGCATGCAGGAGATCACCCAGCGCTTCAGCGCCGATGTGCTGCAAGACGCCCTGCGCCAGCTTCTCGCCCGCACCGAATCCATCGTCCGCGCCCGGCTGCGCGAAACCTTCCCGGTCGGCACCCACCGCTTCACCGACGCCATCGACAGCGACGGCCACGGCACCGGCCCGCTGCACATCCGCTTCGCGCTCACCCGCACCCCGGACGACCGCTTCATCCTCGACGCATCGGAGACCGACGACCAGGCGCCCGGCCCGGTGAACTACCTGATGAACCCCGACATGCCCGGCACCGCCCTGGCGCTCGCCTTCCTCGGCGGCGACCCCAGCCAGGTGGTCAACGCCGGCGGCGCCCGCGCGCTCGACCAGGTGATCCTGCGCGAGGGCTCCCTGCTCTTCCCCCGCTCGCCCGCGCCGCTGGGCATGCGCGGCATGACCATGATGCGCGTACTCGCCGCGCTGAACGGCCTGATCAACGTCGCAGGCAGCCCGGCCCCGGCCGCCCACTCCGCCTACATCATCATCCTGATGCGCGGCACCGCCGACGGAACACCCTTCCTCCTGTCCGACGGCCTCGGCGTCGGCTATGGCGGCCGCGCCACCGCCGACGGCACCGACGCGGTCTATTTCGTCGCCCAGGAGAACTACCCCGTCGAATTCCTCGAACAGGGCTACCCCGTGCGCCTGAACACCTACGCCATCCACCGCGACAGCGGCGGCCCCGGCCGCCACCGCGGCGGCTGCGGCATCGTGCGCGAGTATGAAATCCTCGCCGACGAAGCCGTCCTCGCCGTGCGCATCGACAGCGTGGTGGTCCCGCCCTGGGGCACCGATGGCGGCATGTCCGGCGGCACCGGCCGCGCGGTGGTGAACCCCGGCCGCCCCGACGAACGCGTCTTCCGCCCGCTCTCCGACGGCAACAAGCTCAAGCGCGGCGACATCCTCCGCCTGGAAACCGGCGGCGGCGGCGGCCACGGCCACCCCTTCGACCGCCCCGCCGAACAGGTGCTGTCCGATGTGATGGACGGCTTCGTCTCGGTCGAAGCCGCCCAGCGCCATTACGGCGTCATCATCCGCGAAGGCATGCTCGACACCGCCGCCACCCTGGCCGCCCGCGCCACCCGCCCGGCCACGCGGGCCTTCCATCGCACCGAGTATGTCGATGCGTTGGTGTGAAGAAAGAAGTTCTTTTTTGAAAAAAAGAACCAAAAAACTTTTATTCATGGGATCGTGAGGAACGTCAGCACATCCTTTGAATAATGAATAAAAAGTCTTTTTGCTTCTTTTTCTTCAGAAAAAGAAGGTCTTCCTTCCTTCCCCTTGCCTACGGACCCTCGCCCCATGACCTCCCTTTCCGTCGCCGTCGATATCGGCGGCACCTTCACCGACGTCACGCTTCAGAACCCGGCCACCGGCCAGGCTTGGCGCGCCAAGACCCCGTCGATTCCCGCCGACCCCAGCCAGGCCTTCATCAACGGCGTCCGCCTCGCCCTCGAATCCGCCGGTGCCGCCGCACCCAGCATCACCCGCGTCCTGCACGGCACCACGGTGGCCACCAACATGATCCTGGAGGGCAAGGGCGCCCACGCAGCCCTGGTCACCACCCAGGGCTTTCGCCATGTGCTGGAAATCGGCCGCCAGGACATTCCCCGGCGTGCCAACCTATGGGCCTGGGTGAAGCCGCAGCGCCCCGTCCCCCCCGCCCGCATCCTGGAGGTCATCGAGCGCATCGGCCCCGGCGGCGAGGTGCTCACCCCGCTGGATGAAGCCTCGGTCGCCGAAGCCGCCGAAGCCTGCCGCCGCCTGGGCGTGCAGGCCGTCGCCGTCTGCCTGCTGCACAGCTTCGCCCACCCCGCGCACGAACAGCGCGTCGCCGATCTCCTGCGCGAAGCCCTGCCCGGCGTCGCCGTCACCGCGTCGGTCGATGTGCTGCCGGTGGTGCGCGAATACGAGCGCAGCCTGGCCACCATCCTCAACGCCACGGTGATGCCCGCCGTCTCCACCTACGTCGCGCGGCTGGAACAGCGCCTGACCGACGCCGGCATCCAGGCGCCGTTGCTGCTGATGCAGTCCAACGGCGGCGTCGCCGGCGCCGGCACCATCCGCCGCGCCCCTGCCGTCACCGCCCTGTCCGGCCCCGCCGCCGGCGTGGTCGGCGCGCGCGAGGTCGCCCGGGCGGCCGGCGTTGCCGACCTGATCACCGTCGATATCGGCGGCACCAGCGCCGACATCTGCCTGATCAAGGCCGGCCGCATCGGCCTCACCCAACAGGGCCGCGTCGGCGACTGGCCCCTCCCGCTGCCGATGGTCGACATGGTCACCGTCGGCGCCGGCGGCGGCTCGATTGCCAGGGTGAAGGACGGCGCGCTGACCGTCGGCCCCGCCAGCGCCGGCGCCGAGCCGGGCCCGGCGTGCTACGGCCTCGGCGGCACCGCCGCCACGGTGACGGACGCCCATATCGTCCTCGGCCACCTGCCGCCCGAACTCCTCGGCGGGCGCATGCGCCTCGACCCCGCGCTCGCTGAGAAAGCGGTGCGCGATAACGTCGCCACTCCGCTGGGGCTGGACCTGCACACCGCCGCGCGCGGCATCCTGGCGATTGCCGACAGCAACATGGTCGGCGCCATTCGCGTGGTTTCGGTGGAACGCGGCCACGACCCGCGCGCCTTCGCCCTGGTCCCCTTCGGCGGCGCCGGCCCACTGCACGGCACCGCACTCGCCGACCTGCTCGGCATCACCACCGTGCTGGTCCCCCCCGCGCCGGGCGTGCTCTGCGCCGAGGGCCTGCTCGCCGCCGACCTGCGCACCGAATTCCACCGCACCCTGGCCAACGCCGGCCTGCCCACGGACGCCGAGGCGGCATCGGTGCTCGCCGACCTCCACCAGGCCGCCGCCGCCTGGTTCGACGCCGAACAGGTCGCACCCGCCGACCGCGCCCGCGAAGACGTCGCCCTGATGCGCTATCACGGCCAGGGCGGCGAACTCGCCGTGCCCTGGGGCGGCAGCGTTGAGGCTGCACTCGCCGCCTTCCGCGCCGCCCACCAGGCGCTGTACGGCTTCGTGCTCGACGCGCCGGCCGAACTCGTCACCCTGCGCGTCGAAGCCGTCGGCCGCCTGCCCGCCCCGGTGCTGCCCCGCCTCGCCCCGGCGGCCATGCCGGCGCCGCTCTGCACCCGCGCGGTGCACTTCGCCGGCGGCACCCGCGACACCCCGGTGCTGGCCCGCGATGCGCTCGGCGCCGGCACCGTCTTCCCCGGCCCGGCGATCCTCACCCAGCTCGATGCCACCACCCTGGTCCCCCCCGGCTGGACCGTCACCGTCGATCCCTCCGGCGCCCTGCTGCTGCACCGCATGCCCGGCTGACCGCGCGCGCCGGAAAGGCCGCGCGGCCAAGGTTTTAATTTGACCGGGCCGGCGATCCATGCAAACCAGGACATCCTTGCAAGGGCGGAAATGACGGGACTTCCCGTCCGCTCCGGCACAAGGACAAGCCGCTTTGGCAATGACCCAGGCGGGGCAGAAACTGAGGGAACCCGAGCCGGCGCCGATATGCCGTCACGATCCCCGATAGGGAACGGGCAAGGCATATGGGGCGGCAGATCGTCCATCGTCTGATCATCTCCATCCCCGCCCTTGTCGGCGTTCTGTTCCTGTGCTTCTGCCTGCTTCAGGTGGTGCCGGCCGACCCCGCCATGATCATCGCCGGCCCCGACGCCAAGCAGGAGACCATCGAGGCCATCCGCCTGGAACTCGGGCTGGATCGGCCGATCGCGGTGCAGTTCCTGGAATATATCGGCCGCGTGGCCCACGGCGATCTCGGCCGCTCGATCATCTCCAACAAGCCGGTCAGCGAGGAGCTGGCCAATACCGTCGGCCCCACGGTGGAGCTGATGATCGGCGGCCTGCTGATCGCCGTTCCCATCGGCATCGCGCTCGGCACCCTGGCCGCGGTGAAGCGCGGCACGGTGCTGGACCGCATCATCATGGCCATCTCGGTGGCCGGCGTATCGATGCCGATCTTCTTCATCGGCCTGATCCTGATCCAGTATGTCGGCTACAAATGGGCGCTGCTGCCGTTCACCGGGCGCACCGGCCCGGTCTGGGATGGCGGGCTGCCCAGCCTGATCCTGCCCTGCCTCACCCTGGGCAGCGTGCTGATCGGCCCGATCGCGCGCCTCACGCGCACCGCGGTGCTGGAGGTGCTCGGCGCCGATTTCGTCCGCACCGCGCGCGCCAAGGGCCTGCGGGAGAGCACGGTGGTGATCGGCCACGCCCTGCGCAACGCGCTGATCCCCGTCGTCACCCTGATCGGCCTGCAGGCCGCCTTCCTGCTCGGTGGCGCCGTGGTGACCGAGACGATGTTCTCCTGGCCCGGCGTCGGCCGGCTGGCGGTGGGCGCGATCATCTCCAGCGACTTCCCCACCGCCCAGGGCGCCATCATGATCCTGGCGCTGGCCTTCCTGTCGATCAACCTGATCGTGGATGTGTTCTACGTCTATCTCGACCCGAGGATGCAGCGCGGATGAGCGCCACGCTTGATGCCCCCGCAGCACTGGCCGCCGCCGGCGAGATGTCCCGCGCCTCCCTGCTGGCCCGCCTCGGCCGCGACAAGGTGGCCGCCGTCGCCGCCCTGGTGCTGCTGGCCGTGGTGCTGGCGGCCATCTTCGCCCCGCTGGTCTCCCCCTTCGACCCCTACGCCATCGACCTGACCAACGTCATGGCAGCACCCGGCGGGGCCAACCTGCTGGGCACCGACAGCAACGGGCGCGACATCCTCAGCCGGCTGATCTACGGCTCGCGCAACACGCTGATGCTGGGCCTGGTCGGCGTCATCGTCGGCGGCTTCCTCGGCGGCGTGATGGGCATACTGGCGGCGTTCTACAAGCGGCTGGACGGCTGGATCATGCGCATCGTCGATGTGCTGCTGGCCTTCCCCGCCATCCTGATCGGCCTGGCCGTGGCCGCCATCGCCGGCGCCGGCATGATGGCGGTGGTGATCGCGCTGGTCGTCGCCACCATCCCCGACGTCGCCCGCGTCGCCCGCGGGGCCGCCATCGGGGTGATGGAACAGGAGTTCATCGAGGCCGGGCGCGCGCTGGGGGTGTCGGACACCACGCTGATCTGGCGCTACCTGACGCTGAACTGCATCTCCACCATCTTCGTCTTCCTCACCCTGCGCTTCGGCCAGATCATCCTGACCGGCTCGGCGCTGTCCTTCCTCGGCATGGGCGCCCAGCCGCCGACCGCCGAACTCGGCATGATGGCAGCCCAGGGCCGCGACTTCCTGTTCATGGCGCCGCACATCGCCACCGTGCCCAGCCTGGCGATCTTCGTCATCGTGCTGTGCGCCAACCTGCTGGGCGACGCCATCCGCGACGTGCTGGACCCCCGCCTGCAACAGTAACCACCGGAGAGACGACGATGCGCCTGCGCCGCCTCCTGATGACGCTTCTGGCCACCGGATTGGCGCTGCCGCCCGCCGCGCAGGCCAATGCCCAGACGCTGACGGTCATCCGCAACATCGACGCCCCGAACTACGACGGCGTGCGCACCTCCGCGGGGGCCACCGGCGAGGTGCTGTTCATGACCGGCGATACGCTGGTGGCGCTGGACTACGACCTCAGGACCATCCGCCCCTCGCTGGCCAAGTCGTGGGAGGTCAGCGCCGACGGCACCACCTACGTCTTCCACCTGCGCGACGACGTCACCTTCTGCTCCGGCAAGAAGTTCACCGCCGACGACGTGGTCTATTCCTTCCAGCGCGTGCTGGACAAGGCGACCCGCGCCCCGTTCATCTGGCGCATGGGCCCAGCCGTCGCGGTCACCGCGCGCGACGCCACCACGGTGGAATACAGGATGAGCGCGCCGTTCAGCGAGTTGCTGCTGAACCTCACCAACTTCCACGCCACCATCGTCAACAAGGACAGTGTCGAGGCGCTGGGCAAGGATTACGGCATCAAGGGCATGGACGGCACCGGCCCCTACTGCTTCCAGTCGTGGGAGCCGCGCAACCAGACCATCGCCACCCGCCACGAAGCCTACAAATGGGGCCCGCCGGTCTATGCCAACCAGGGCCCGGCCAAGTTCCAGCGCGCAATCTGGAAGATCGTGCCGGAGGAAGCCGCCCGCCTCGCCGCGCTGGCCTCCGGCCAGGGCGACATGAGCTACACCATGCCCGACCAGTACCTGCCCTCGCTGGCCAAGATGCCCACCATGCAGGTGCTGCACCCCGAGGCCAATCTCCAGCTGTTCTATCTCGGCTTCAAGACCACGCGGGAGAACATCAGCGACGTGCGGGTGCGCACCGCGCTGTCCATGGCGATCGACCGCAAGCAGATCGTCGATGCCATCTATTTCGGCAACGGCATCCCCGCCGAAACCTTCATCCACCCCAAGGCGCTGGACTACAACCCCGACACGCCGAAACATCTCGGCCGCTACGACCCAGCCGAATCCGCCCGCCTGCTGGACGAGGCCGGCTGGACGATGGGCGGCGACGGCTTCCGCTACCGCGACGGCAAGAAGCTGACCCTGCTGCTGTACGGCTTCGCCGGCGGCCGCTCGCCCAAGATCGCCGAGGCCGCCCAGGGCTTCTGGCGCCGCATCGGCGTCGATCTCCAGCTCCAGATGTGGGACGGCACCATCGTCTTCTCCAAGCTGGCGCAACAGGATTACGACCTGTGGTCGATCAGCTTCCCGTACTCGTCGGCCGGCGACGCGCTGCGCCTCTACTTCCACTCCACCAACACCCCGGCGCCGAACCGCATGAACTGGAAGGACCCGGCCACCGACGCAGCACTCGACCGGGGCGTCACCGCGCTGGACGACGCCACCCGCTTCGCCGCCTTCGCCGAGGTCCAGAACATCGTCCACACCAACGCGCTCTGGGTGCCGCTGGTCCATCAGGGCCTGGCGCTGGTGGTCAACAAGCGCATCAAGGGCGCGCGCGCCCACCACGTCTACGGCTCGCTGATCTACAAGGGGCTCGACTTCGCCCCCTGACCCCCCGGCCCCCGGGCAATGAACGACAAGACGACAGGGAGACACGACGGATGAAGACGCCCACGGCATTGCTGCCCGCACTGGCACTGGCGGCATTATTGGCCACCCCCGCCGCCGCGCAGACGCTGAACATCATGCGCGGCGGCGACGCGCCGACCTTCGACGCCCACCGCACCACCTGGTCGCCGGCCGGCGACATCATCAACATGACCCAGGACACGCTGGTGGCGCTGGACTGGGACGGCAAGACCCCGGTCCCCTACCTCGCCAAGTCCTGGGAGATCAGCCCCGACGGCCGCACCTACACCTTCCACCTGCGCGATGACGTCACCTTCTGCTCGGGCAAGAAATTCACCGCCGAGGACGTGGCCTACACCGTCACCCGCCTGCGCGACCCCGCCACCAAGGGCCCCTACGCCTGGCGCGCCGGCGAGGTCGCCTCGGTCCGCGCGATCGACCCGTACACCGTCGCCTACGAGCTGAAGCAGCCCTTCTCCGACCTGCTGCTGCAACTCACCATGTTCACCAACGTGATGATGAACCGCGACAACGTCGAAGCCCTCGGCAAGGATTACGGCATCAAGGACCTCGACGGCACCGGCCCCTGGTGCTTCGTCAACTGGCAGCCGCGCACCGAAATCAACATGCGCCGCCACGACGCCTACAAGTGGGGTCCGAAGATGTTCAAGAACCCCGGCCCGGTGCACTTCGAGCGGATGCAGATCAAGATCATCCCCGAGGAGAGCAGCCGCGTCGCCGCCATGATGTCCGGCCGCTTCGACTTCACCGGCAGCTTCCCCTCCAGCTTCATCCCCCAGGCCCGCGCCAACCCCAACCTGGTCGTCACCAAGGCCGAGCCGAATTTCCAGCTGCTGTATTACGGCTTCAAGATCACCCGCCCGATGGTCGCCGACGCACGGGTGCGCGAGGCGATGAGCATCGCCATCAACCGCGCCGCCATCGCCAAGGGCGTGCTGCTGGGCAACGCCGACCCGGCCTACACCTACATCGACCCCGCAGCACTGGACTACGACGCCAAGACCGCGGGGATCATCAAGGAAGACCTCGCCCGCGCCAACGCCCTGCTCGACGAAGCCGGCTGGAAACGCGGCTCCGACGGCATGCGTGAGAAGGACGGCGAGAGGCTCGCCCCGCGCGTCTATGTCAGCGCCAACACCAACTCCTCCAAGGTCGCCGAGGCCATTCAGGGCTTCCTGCGCAAGGCCGGCATCGACTGGCGCATCCAGGCCTGGGACGCCACCATCGCCCCGGTCAAGATGGCCGAGCAGGACTACGAGCTCTGGTCCGTCACCGTGCCCTACCTGACCGCCGGCGACCTGATGAGCCTCTACTTCGACAGCCGCAACATCCCCACCCCGAACCGCATGAACTGGAAGGATCCGCAGACCGACCAGTGGCTCGCCGCCGGCAAGGGCGCGCTGACCCCCGAAGCCCGCGCGCGCAACTTCGGCCTGGTGCAGGAGCGGGTGATGAAGGAACACCTGTGGATCCCGGTGCTCAACATCGACATGTACATGGTCACCAACAAGCGCCTCAAGGGCGCCCGCGCCCACACCCTCTACCAGAACGTGTTCTACAAGGGCCTCGACCTCAGCTTCTGACCGCCCGGAACAGCAGCATCGGCACACAAACGGAGGACCTGACCATGGCGCGCCTTGCCACCCACCTCGTGCCGATGCTGGCCGCCGCCGGCCTCGCCATGGCCGGCCTCGCGCTCTCCACCCCCGCCCAGGCGCAAACCCTGCGCCTCATGCAGTACATCGACGCCCCGCATTTCGACGCCCAGCGCACCACCTGGGGCCCCGGCGGCAGCATCGCCAACATGACCCAGAGCACGCTGGTGGCGATGGACTGGGACGGCAAGACCGTCCACCCCTACCTCGCCAAATCCTGGGAGATCAGCCCCGACGGCCGCACCTACACCTTCCACCTGCGTGACGACGTCACCTTCTGCTCCGGCAAGAAATTCACCGCCGACGACGTGGTCTATACCTTCCAGCGCCTCAAGGCCCCGGAAACCAAGGCCCCCTTCGGCTGGCGCGCCGGCGAGATCAAGTCGCTGCGCGCGCTCGACGCCCACACGGTGGCCTATGAACTCGCCGAGCCCTATTCCGACCTGCTGCTGCAACTCACCATGTTCACCAACAACATCATCAACAAGGACGTGGTCGAGGAACTCGGCAAGGATTACGGCGTCAAGGGCACCGACGGCACCGGCCCCTGGTGCTTCGTCTCCTGGCAGCCGCGCACCGAGACCATCCTGCGCCGCAACGAGGCCTACAAATGGGGCCCGGCGATGTTCAAGAACCCCGGCCCGGTGAAGTTCGAGCGCCTGTCGATCCGCATCATGCCCGAGGAATCCGCCCGCGTCGCCGCCATGATGTCCGGCCAGTTCGACTTCACCGCCAGCTTCCCCGCCGCCTTCATCCCCCAGGCCCGCGCCAACCCCAACCTGAACGTCGAGAAGATCACCTCCAACTTCCAGCTGCTCTATTACGGCTACAAGATCACCCGCCCGATGGTCGCCGACCCCCGGGTGCGCGAGGCGATGAACATCGCCATCAACCGCGCCCAGATCGTCAAGGGCGTGCTGCTGGGCAACGCCGACGTCTCCACCACCTACACCTCGCCCCTCTCGCTCGATTTCAACCCCAAGACCGAAGGCCTGATCCGCGAAGACGTCGAGCGCGCCAAGAAACTGCTGGACGAAGCCGGCTGGAAACCCGGCGCCGACGGCATCCGCGAAAAGGACGGCATCCGCCTGGAGCCGAAAGTCTACGTCACCGGCGGCGGCAACTCGGTCAAGGTCGGCGAGGCCATCCAGGGCTTCCTGCGCCGCGTCGGCATCGACTGGCGTCTCCAGGTCTGGGACTCCACCATCGCCCCGGTCAAGATGGCCGAGCAGGACTACGAAATCTGGTCCGTCACCGTGCCCTACATCTCCGCCGGCGACCTGATGAGCCTCTATTTCGACAGCCGCAACATCCCCAGCCCCAACCGCATGAACTGGAAAGACGCGCAAACCGACCATTGGCTCGCCGAAGCCAAGGCCGCGCTGACCCCCCAGGTCAAAGCCCTCAACTACGGCCTGGTCCAGGAACGCGTCACCCGCGCAAACCTCTGGATGCCGGTGGCCAATATCACCCTCTACACCGTCTCCAACAAACGCATCAAAAACGTCCGCGGCCATCCGCAGTATGCGATCGGGTTCTACAAAGGGCTTGATTTCACGCCATGACAAGGAAAAGAAAGGCGTTCTTTTTTGAAAAAAAGAACCAAAAAACTTTCATCACCAGGGACGCCCATGCTTTGTGATAGAAGTTTTTTTGCTTCTTTTTGTTCACAAAAAGAAGACCTTCCTTGCCTCTCCCTCTCTCGGAACCCCGCGCATGTCTGACATCCTGCTCGAAGTCCGCAACCTGCGCACCCACTTCGACACCGATCGCGGCCTGTTCCGCGCCGTCGATGGCATCAGCTTCGACGTGCCGAAAGGCCGCACGGTGGGCCTGGTGGGCGAGTCCGGCTGCGGCAAGTCGGTCACCTCGCTCTCCATCATGGGCCTCGTCCCCAGCCCGCCCGGCCGCATTGCCGCCGATGCGCTGCGCTTCGGCGGCCGCGACCTGCTGGAAATGCCCGCCGACGAGCGCCGCCGCCTGCGCGGGGGTGCGATGTCGATGATCTTCCAGGAGCCGATGACCAGCCTGAACCCGGTGCGCACCATCGGCCACCAGATCATCGAGGCCGTGCGCGTCCACACCGACCTCTCCGCCGCCGCCGCCCGCGACCGCGCCATCGAGGTGCTCGACCTCGTGCGCATCCCCTCGCCGGCCAGCCGGGTGGACGAGTACCCCCACCGCCTCTCCGGCGGCATGCGCCAGCGGGTGATGATCGCCATGGCGCTCGCCTGCGACCCCGCCCTGCTGATCGCCGACGAACCCACCACGGCACTGGACGTGACCATCCAGGCCCAGATTCTCGACCTGCTGGCCGACCTCCAGCAGCGCCTCGGCATGGCCATCCTGATCATCACCCACGACCTCGGCGTGATCGCGGAAATCGCCGCCGACGTCATCGTGATGTACGCCGGCAAGATCGTGGAGACCGCCCCGGTGCGCGACCTCTTCCTCGACCCCCAGCACCCCTACACGATCGGCCTGCTCGGCTCGATCCCGCGCCTGGGCGAATACCGCGAGCGCCTGGCCACCATCGAGGGCAGCGTGCCCAGCCCCGCCAACCAGCCCGCCGGCTGCCGCTTCTCGCCGCGCTGCCCCTTCGCCGACACCCGCTGCCGCGACCAGGAACCGCCGCTGCGCACCCTGGGCACCGGCCACGCGGTCGCCTGCTGGAAGGCCCCGGTCGAGCAGTTCGCGGGGATCGCGGCATGACCGAGGCAGCCGCCACCGCCACCGCCACCAGCGCCGCCACCGAAACCCCGGTGCTGGAAGTCGATCGCCTCACCAAGCACTTCCCGGTCCGCCGCGGCGTCGTTATCTCGCGCGTGGTCGGCCAGGTCCGCGCCGTCGATGACGTCAGCTTCGCCGTCGCCCGCGGCGAAACCCTCGCCCTGGTCGGCGAATCCGGCTGCGGCAAATCCACCACCGGCCGCCTGATCCTGCGCCTGCTCGAACCCACCTCCGGCTCCGTCCGCTTCAAGGGCCAGGAGATCGCCGGGCTCGACAAGCAGACCATGCGCGCCATGCGCCGCCACCTGCAGATCATCTTCCAGGACCCCTACGCCTCGCTCAACCCGCGCATGACCGTCGGCGAGATGCTCACCGAACCGCTGCGCCTGCACGGCCTGGCCGCCGACGACGCCGCCTGCGAAGCCCGGGTGCGCGAACTGCTCCAGCTCGTCGGCCTGCTGCCCGAACACGCCCGCCGATATCCGCACCAGTTCTCCGGCGGCCAGCGCCAGCGCCTCGGCATCGCCCGCGCGCTGGCCGTCAGCCCCGACCTCATCGTCTGCGACGAACCGGTCTCCGCACTCGACGTCTCCATCCAGGCCCAGGTGGTCAACCTGCTCCAGGACCTCCAGCGCCGCTTCGGCCTGTCCTACCTGTTCATCGCCCACGACCTCGCCGTGGTGAAGCACATCGCCGACCGCGTCGCCGTGATGTACCTCGGCAAGCTGGTCGAAATCGCCGACAAGCGCACCCTCTTCGCCACCCCCCGCCATCCCTATACCCAGGCCCTGCTCTCGGCGATCCCGAAGCCCGACCCAACCCTGGCACGCACCCGCATCCTGCTGCCCGGCGACGTGCCCAGCCCGCTCGCCCCCCCCACCGGCTGCCGCTTCCACACCCGCTGCGCCCATGCCCAGCCGCGCTGCACCCAGGAAGAACCCCCCCTGCGCCCCGCCGGGCCGGGCCAGCAGGTCGCCTGCCACTTCTTCGAAACCCTGCCCGCCCCGCCCGACCTCGGCACCGAATCCGGCGCCGCCGGCGGCAAGCTGACCGAACGGCTGGCGCTGTTCGAGGCGGCAAAGGCCCAAATGCAGGACGCGGCAGACTAGCATCACCGTTGCATTTTTTTGATGATACCGGCCCGCGCAATGGCCGACTGTTCCGGCCGTTTCGCGGGCTGGTATCGCGCGCGGGGCTGGCCGGTGGCCGCGCGCAAAGCGTATCGCGCGCGGGGCTGGCCGGCGGCCGCGCGCAAAGC